>CAXSEC010000041.1:0-22885 GCA_964236325.1 uncultured Acidobacteriaceae bacterium
GGGCAGCGTGATTGGCGCGGCGATGTTTTATCTGGGCAAGGCGCCGATCTTTCCGCTGATTGCGGCGACGCCGGTGTGGAAGGTGCTGGTGGTGATGGTGGTGGGGGCGACGCTCATTCCGCTGCTGCCTTCGATGGATATTCGTGGATGGCAGGAGATGCATCCGCTGGACGGGCCGGCGTGGAGCCTGTTCTACGAATACCTCGCGAATATTTTGTACGCGATCTGGTTACGTAAGATTTCGAACAAGGTGTTGGGCGTGCTGGTGGTGCTGGCGGGGGCGTTTCTGTTTCAGCTGCTGGTGTGGGGACCGCGCGGGGATGTGATTGGAGGATGGGCGGTGGACAAGACGGAGCTGCATGTGGGGTTTGCGCGGCTGCTGTACCCATTTCTGGCGGGAATGCTGCTGATGCGGCTTGGCAAGCGGATTCATGTGAAGGGGGCGTTCGGGATCTGCAGCGTGATGCTGGTGGTGCTGTTTGCGCTGCCGCGGTTCGGCGGACCGGCACACCTGTGGGTGAATGGATTGTATGAGTTCTTCTGCATTGCGGTGATGTTTCCGGTGATCGTCGCGATGGGTGCGGGCGACCGGGTGACGGGCGTGATGGAGACGAAGGTCTGCAAGTTCGCTGGCGACATCTCGTACCCGCTCTACATCACGCACTATCCGCTGATCTACTGGTATACGGCTTGGGTGACGCGAGACAAGGTACCGGCGGCGACGGGTGTGGTGTTTGGCGCGCTGCTGCTGGTGGTGGCGCTGGCGATGGCCTGGGCGTGCCTGAAGCTCTATGACGAGCCAGTGCGGACGTGGCTGGGGCGGCGGTTTCTGGTGAAGCGGACGTAATCGATGCAGATGTCCCACCCAGGATTGGGCCGGTTCGGAGCGACTTAGGGACGGTTGTCAGGTCTGGCTGCGCGCACCTGATCGAGCAGGGTGGCGGCGATGGGTGTCGGCTGATGGACATGCCGGGCCACGGCCTCAAACAGGCTCAGATCCTTGAGCGGGATGGCGGTCTGCGAGAAGGATGGCGCCTTGGCGGCGATGCGGGCGCCGTAGTTCTTGTAGATCGGCGCGGAGAGGAGGGTGTGGGTGAGCATGTCGACGACCGGCTTGGGATCGACGCCAGCCTTTTCGGCCATGGTGAGGGCTTCGAACATGGAGGTTGCGGCGGAGATGATGAGGAAGTTGCCGACAAGCTTGACGATGGTGGCGGCGCCGACCTGCTCGCCGAAGTCGAACAGATGCTGACCGCCGAGAGCGGTGAGGATGGGGCGGACGCGGTCCCTGGCCGCCTGCGGACCGGCGAAGGGGATGGAGACGGCGCGCGCGACGACGGCTTCCGCGCGGCCGAAGACGGGGGCTTCGATGAAGAGGGAGCCGTGCTGGGCGTGAAGCGCGGCGAGGCGTCTGGCTGCATCCGGCGAGCCGGTGCACATGGAGATGTGAATGCCGCCGGGCCCGAGCCGATCGAGGAAGCCATCGCTGGCGACGACCTGTTCGGTGACGGTGGCGTCCCAAAGGACGCTGATGACGATGCCGCCGGAGGTTAGCGTGTCAACCGGGCTGGCGGCGACGCGCGCACCGCGTTGCACAAGGGGATCGGCTTTGCCGGCGGTGCGGTTGTAGACGGTGAGAGCGTAGCCGCTGTCGAGCAGGTTGGCGGCCATGGGAAGGCCGAGGGTGCCGAGGCCGAGGAAGGCGATGGGTTCGCTCATGACGGATGTGTCTCCTGAACGTAATGCTAACGTAAGCGTCATGTTTAGGCAAAGCGGTCTGGCATCTCCCGGACGCTATGGCTCTGCTCCAGTGCAGTCAATTACGGAGAAGCGAAATAGCACGGACGAGAGCGGCTTGCTGTACACCTTCAGAAAGATGCATTGGTAAGAGTCTGATTCTTCATGAGGGTATGACACGCTGACCTCAGCGGCTAAAGCCGCGTTCTATCGAACGGACCTACGGCATGGCTGAAGCCATGCCCTTAACAGAGAGGCTACTTAATCGAAGTGCGCTTAGGGCGCATCGATCTTTTTGAACCAGCGTTCGAAGCGGGCGATGTGGAGGAGGAGATCGGCGCGAACGCGGGTGAGAACGGCGAGCTGGTCGTCGGTCTCGGCGAGGTGACGATGGAGGAGGGCGAGGATCTTGCGCTTGGGCTGGCGGCCGGTGGGGTCGGTGAAGTAGAGATCGATGACACCGCGGATTTCGTCGAGGCTGAGCCCGAGGCGCTTGAGGTCGTCGATCTTCTGCAGGCGGGCGACGGTCTGCTCGGGGTAGCGGTGCTGGCTATTGCCTTCGCGCTCGCCGACGGGGATGAGGCCGAGGCTTTCGTAGTAGCGGATGGTGCGAGGCGTGACGTCGGCTCGCTTAGCCAGATCGCCGATGCGCATGGAGGACTTCACAGAAGCGATAGTACGTGCATGCGAGCCGGCTAGGTGAGGTGCAAGGATCGGACCAGGATGTAGAGGTTCAGGCATGCGAGGCCGAACGATGGCAGCGATTGCGTGAGACTGTCTTTCATTCTGATCCGGACACTGAAGGCGATCAGCATCAAGAGTGCGAGGCCGCCTGACCCGATCCAGAGAGCGGGAGTCCAGCGAAGGCCGACCAGGAGGCCAAGCGCTCCGAGGATCTCGAGAGCTCCGGTGAGGAGCCTCAGGTTATTGAGGCCGAACCGTTCAAAGTCGTCGACCACGGATTGCGTTGTCAGGCCAAGGATGCCGTAGACGAGAAAGGCTGCGGCGGAACCGCAGATCACGAGTGTGAGGAGGGTCACGCGTAGATCGTTTTCGCGTACACCCAGGCGACAAAGAGCGAAAGCGCCAGGAGTCCGAGCGAGGGCACGTATTTCTGCCAGGGATGCTTTGCCCTGACATGAGCGACCTGCGCGCAGGCCATGAGACCCGCCATGATGAGGGCGGGGACGAGAACGAGAGCCGGGTACCAGATACCGGCGATCAGAAGGGTTGCGAGTGCGATCTTTGTCTCGCCTACCAGGCTTCGCACTCGATCCGACAGACCGTACTCGTGGAATTCCTTGACGACGTTGGGAAAGTGGATGATCCAAACAAAGGCCACGGACAGGGCGATGATGACCTGTGCGGCTATGACAGCAATATGCATGGCGTGCACCTCGACTTCTGTGAACCACACCGGGGTGTTTTCCCGGGTGGGCGGTTGCGACTCAGGAAGGGCGCACGTACTTTGAGCTGAGGCCGCTTACGTTTTGAGATGTCGCTTGAGGGCTTTGCCTGATTTTTGTTGGGAGGATGGGACGGGATCGTGTGTTTTGTGACTAATTTGGGACGCGATGTTGATGCCCTAACTTTGATCTAGGCTCGCCGGCAAGCAGGGATGGGCAGGTGGGAGTAACGATGCACCAGTATCGACGGGTTAGCTGAACCAGCGGTGGTACGGGTGGTGGAAAAGGCGGATGCGGTCGATCAGAGGGATGAGAGGATTGAGACGGCACGCGGGACGGGTGTGGAGGTCTCGCGGCAACCTCTTTCTCACTTCAGGAGTACTGACCCGATGCCGAATTTTTCGCAGGATGACGACCTTCGCATTCACTACCACGACGAGATGCCGCGGGGCGCGCGGATCAAGGTAATTGGCGTGGGTGGCGGCGGGAACAATGCGGTGAATCGGATGATCTCGGCGCAGGTGGAGGGCGTGGAGTTTATTGCGGCGAATACGGACGTGCAGGCGCTGCAGCTGTCGAACGCGCCGGTAAAGCTGCAGCTGGGGGTGAAGCTGACGAGCGGTCTGGGCGCGGGAGCGAACCCGGATGTGGGGCGGCGCGCGGCGCTTGAGGACTCGGACAAGATTATTGAGGCGCTTGAGGGCGCAGACATGGTGTTTGTGACGGCGGGGCTGGGCGGCGGCACAGGGACGGGCGCGGCGCCGGTGATTGCGAGCCTGGCGAGTGAGATGGGGGCCTTGACGGTGGCGGTGGTGACGCGGCCGTTTGCGTTTGAGGGCAAGCGGCGGATGATGCAGGCCGAGCGCGGGATGCAGGAGCTGCTGGAGTCGGTTGATACGGTGATTGTGATTCCGAACGAGAAGCTGCTGGCGGTGGCGAAGGATGCGGGCTTCTTTGAGTCGTTTCGCATTGCGGATGACGTGTTGCGGCAGGGGGTGCAAGGAATTTCGGACATCATTACGATTCCGGGTGTAATTAATCGGGACTTTGCCGATGTTAAAACTACGATGGCGGGGATGGGGTATGCGGTGATGGGGACGGCGATGCGGTCGGGCGCGAACCGGGCGAGCGAGGCGGCGATGGCGGCGATGGCGAGTCCGCTGCTCGAGTCGGGTGCGATCGATGGAGCGCGCGGGATTCTGATCAACATCACGGGATCGAGCAACCTGAAGCTGAGCGAGGTGAATGAGGCTTCAAGCATTATCCAGAGCGCGGCGCATGAGGACGCGAACATCATCTTTGGCGCGGTGCAGGACGACAGCATGGGCGACGACCTGAAGATTACGGTGATCGCGACGGGCTTCAAGCAGCAGGAGCAGCCGGAGCGGCGGGAGCGGATGCTGGCGGAGACGACGATGCCGGGGGCGCGGTACGAGCAGCTGAGCCGGTATGAGGCGCCGATGCGGCAGGCAGAGGTGCCGATTCAGGCGCGGGTGCAGCCGCAGCGGAGCTCCGGGGGACAAGCGCCGGTGCAGGAGGCTGTGCCGATGCAGGATGCGGCGGTGAAGATGGAGGGGTATGCGGTGCTGGAGCCGGCGACGGACCGGGCCACTGAGCGGCCGACGGAGCGGATGGCGGAGAGCCGGATGGAGCCTGAGGCTCGGCGGTCTGGTGAGCTTTCGCGGAGCGGCGAGGTGTCGCGAACGGAGAGCTGGCGGAGCGAGCGTGTGATGGAGGCTGCGACGGTGGTGGCGCCGGCGACGTCGCCTGAGGCATCAGTGCGGGTATATGAGAGTAGTGAGCGCGGGGTAGAAGAGGCTCGTGGGCGAGAGGCGACGCCGCAGCAGGTGCCGGTGCGGGCGTCGGTGTTTGATGATGACTTCTTTCGTGGGCGTCAGCGGGAGGCAGGGCAGGCCGAGGAGGCGGCGAGTGGCCGGGCCTGGGACACACGTGACACTTTGGGCCAGCGCAACGTCCAACATGACGCGGTGCGTGCCGAGGTCTTCCATGTTCATGTGCCGGCGGAGGATGCGGCGTCGCGGCAACGTTCCGCGAGCGCGGATGCGGGAAGTGGTGATCCGGACGAGCTGGACATCCCGGCGTTCTTGAGGCGCGGCAACTAAAGACGTTGCCCCTTCCACAGGCGCTGCTGCTTTCGAGGGATTGGCGGAGGGCGGCCAGGCGGAGTCAGCTAACGGAAGGTTTTCAGGGAGTGAACAAGACGATGGGCTCTTCGATGCGGTGGGTTGGAGTACGGCTGGCCCTGTTGCTAGGTATCGGCCTTTCGCTTGGGACGATTGCGCTGGCCAAGCCGACGAAGCTGGTGGTCCGGCATAAGACGGCGGTGCGCGCGACGGCAGTGCGACGCTCTGGAGTAGGGACGAAGGTGGCTGTAAGCCGGGCGGGTGGGGTGCGGGGGCATGCGGGTGCTCGAACGGCGGGTGCGCGAACGACGAGGGTGGTTGCGGTTCGGAGGCGCATGGTGCGGCGGCACGGTCGCATGGTGCTGGCGGTGCGGCGGACGCGCTATGTGGAGCATTTCACGGCAAGCTCGTTTGCGGACAATTTGACGCTCGGGGACGTGACGACGGGTGAGGATCCGGTGGTGCGGGCGGCGGCGATCGAAGCGCTCGGCAATATGAACGGGACAGCGCTGGCGATCGATCCTTCGAGTGGGCGAATTCTAGCAATGGTGAACCAGAAGCTAGCGCTTTCGAGCGGGGCAGAGCCGTGTTCGACGATCAAGTTGACGGTAGCGCTGGCGGCGCTTGAAGAGGGGCTGGTGAAGCATGACACGCCGGTGAGCCTGGGCGGCGGCTATCGCGTGGACCTGGATTATGCGCTGGCGAAGTCGATCAACCCGTACTTCGAGCAACTGGGACGGACGATGGGGTTTGAGCGGGTAAAGCACTATGCGAACCAGTTTGGCCTAGGGGAGCTGGCGGGGTACAGGATCCAGGGCGAGCAGCTGGGGACGTATCCGGACACGGAGTTGCCGCAGAAGCTGGGCGGGGTGGGACGGATGTGCTCGTTTGGCGAGGGGATCTCGATGACGCCGCTGCAGCTGGGAGCGATCGTGAGTGCGATCGCGAATGGAGGAACGCTTTACTATCTGCAGCACCCGGAGACGCAGGAGGCGGCGAAGAACTTTACGCCCAAGGTGAAGCGGATCCTGAATATTGCGCCGATTCTGCCGGAGATGGTTCCGGGGATGTCGGGTGCGGTGGAGGCACCATATGGGACGGCGCGGAGTCTGCGAGCGAACTTCAACGCGTTTCCGGTGATGGGGAAGACAGGGACATGCTCGAACAATGGCATGCGGTTTGGCTGGTTTGCGAGCTATGCGGAGTCGCCGACCGGACGGATTGTGACGGTGATCTTTCTTGAGGGTGGGCGACCGACGTTCGGGCCGAAGGCCGCGGAGTTGACCGGGCAGTTCTACCGCGCGATGTATGAGCGGAGTTACTTTCAGCCGCGTGGCGTGCCGTTGGTGCCGCTGGCTCCGGCGCAACCTTCGCCGACGAACACGGGTGAGGATGACAACACGGATGGCGGCGGGACGGAGTAGCTGGGGTGGCTTCGGCCTAGAGGGCCGCGGTGGAGAAGCATCCTTGCGAGACCATAGCAGAAGTGCAGAGCGCGAGACCTGAAGCAGGTTCTCCCGCCGCACTCAGCCCTGGCAAGGAGGCCCGCTTGTCGGGAACCCAGTTTGTGTTTCGGCCGGTATGACATGGGTTGGCGTGAGGTCGAAACGGGGTGGCTCGCGCATCTGAAACTCTGAGGTGTGCCATGAAGATTCTGACGAGTGCCGAGATGCGGGCGGTAGATGCTCGGTCGGCTGCGGAGTTTGATGTGCCGCTGTGGGTGTTGATGGAGCGGGCGGGGGAGGTGGTGGCGCGCTTTGTGCTGCGGCAGTACCCCGATGCTCTTCGAGTGATGGTGCTGTGTGGGAAGGGCAATAATGGCGGCGACGGGCTGGTCGCGGCGCGGCTGCTGGCTGGCGAGAGGGTTGGGGTTCGCGTGCTGTTGTTGGGGAAGCGGGATGAGGTGAAGGGTGAGGCGGCACGGGCGCTCAAGGAACTGGTGGAGGCGACGTCAGAGGAGATTGTGGAGGAGCTTGCGGAGGAGGCGGACCTGGCCGCGTTTGCAGAGCCGTTTGCCGAGGCGGATCTGCTGCTCGATGCAGTGGTGGGGACGGGGTTCAAGCCGCCACTACGGGGTGTGGCGGCGGCGGTGCGGAATTATGTGCGGACGTTGACGACACCGGTGCTGGCGATCGATCTGCCGAGCGGGTGGGATGCGGATGCGACAACGCAGGCGGCGGACGGCAGCGACGCAGACGACAAGAAGAGCCGCGATGTGGCGTTTCGCGCCGATGCGGTGGTGACGTTTACGGCGCCGAAGCTGGCGCATGTCTTCGGGCACTTGACGCCGGGGAAGGTGTTCGGCGCGGTGGTGGTGGGAGAGATTGGATCGCCGGAGGCGGCGATTGTGTCTGAGCAGGAGCTGACTTGGACGGGATCGTCAAAGGCGTTGACGGAAGGGCTGCGGGACATCAACTCGAACAAGGGAAAGTTCGGCCATGTGCTGCTGATTGGCGGGAGTTATGGCAAGGCGGGGGCGCCGTCGATGTCTGGCCTGGCGGCATTGCGGGCGGGCGCGGGTCTGGTGACGGCGGCGGTGCCGGAGAGCATTCTGAACACGGTGGCGCTGGTGACGCCGGAGCTGATGACGGTGCCGCTGGCGCAGGGTGAGGCGGGTGCGGTGTCGCTGGCGGCGATTGAGGGCGAGAGGCTGGACACGCTGATGAAGGGCATCAAGGTGCTGGCGATTGGGCCGGGGCTTTCGACGGAAGGGGATGCGCCGGCGTTTGTGCACGGGATCGTTAGCCGGACGGACGTGCCGGTGGTGATTGATGCGGATGGTCTGAACGCGTTTGCGGGGAAGGCGGAGATGCTGAAGGGCTATACCGGAATGGGGCAGGGGAAGGGTGTGACCAGGACGGTGGTGCTGACGCCGCATCCGGGCGAGATGGCACGGCTGATGGGGACGACGGTGAAGGAGGTGGAGGCGGACCGAGTGGGGATCGCGCGGAGGTTTGCCACGGAGCATGGCGTGACGCTGGTGCTGAAGGGATGGCGGACACTGGTGGCGCATCCGGACGGGCGCGTGGCGGTGAATACGACGGGGAATCCGGCAATGGCCAAGGGAGGCAGCGGGGACATCCTCACGGGGATCGTCGCGGCGATGCTGGGACAGAAGGGCGAGGATGTTGCCGGAGCGGTGGAGGCGGCGGTCTATTTGCATGGACTGGCGGCGGACTTTGCGGTGCATGGAGGCGCCGCTGGCTCAGGCCGCGATGAGCATACGATCTTGGCAACGGACACGGTGGCGCACCTGAGCGATGCGTTTCGCTACCGGGTTCGCGATGAGGATGGGCTGACGTGGATCTGTGGGATGCGAGGGACGCGGAGCCAGCAGGAGGAGGTTGGCGGATGAGCGGAACGCATTTGAACCGAGTGTATCGACGAGAGAAGCGGCTGCGGACGCGGAGTGGGGCGGGAACGATGGCGCTTGGCGCCACGTTGGCTGAGATGCTGATGCCGACGCCGCGGCTGGTGGTTCTGCGGGGCGAGGTGGGCGCGGGAAAGACGACGCTGGTGAAGGGCATTGCGGAGGCGCTGGGAGCGGCGACGGAGGAGGATGTGACCAGTCCGACGTTCACGCTGGTGCATGAGTACGTGGGGTCGAAGGTGCACGTGTTTCATCTGGATCTGTACCGCCTGGAGACAGAGGAGCAGATTGCGGTGCTGGGACTTGAGGAGATGGCCGCGCAGGAGAATGCATTGGTGTTGGTGGAATGGGGAGATCGCTTCGAGAGTGTGGTGGCGAGGGCGACAGCGGAGATTGCGATCGGCCAGGGCGAGAACGAGATGGAGCGTTTGCTGCTGGTGCGGTGGGATTGATAAGGCACTTCTCCTGAGTTGCGGCGTTGCTCCACTGCTGTGAAGGCATCCTGCTTGGAGGATGGCGGTCGCTGCTTATCCAGCTGGAAGCGTTCAGCAGAGATCCCGGCCCGCGGCGCTTCAGATGATGTGTGCAGGATTGGAGATGGCCTGCACACGAAGAATGTTCGCAGCGTTTGGCAGAAAGTAAAGGCGCTTCGGCGTTGCTCGATGAGGCAGCAGGCCCTGTTGTACAGAAGAATACCTGTGAACTGAACGACATAGCAGTGTCCCACGAATTGGTCATGTACGTGCTTTTAGCGAAGATGTCATCTTGTGACATCGAAGGCAAGACAAGGCAGACCTCGATATGCGGTCTTCCTGGTTTGCCTGCGCATCTTTGCACGACCAGGGCCCCGCATGACCTTTCATTCGCTTCGATCTGTACTGACTGGATCTCTGCTGTTATGCCTACTTCTCCTGTCAAATCCTGCAGGAGCACAGACCTCAATTTCAACCAACACGGTGATCACCCCGGCACTTACTACGATTCATGCTGGCGACAACGTTCAATTCAGCGTGACGCAGAATGGGGTGCAGGCGACGAACGGATACTGGACTACCAGTGGCGGAAGCGCGGCGGGCTGGATCGAGGGGAGCGGTTTGTATCATGCACCGCTGACCGTGCCTTCACCGGCCGCGATGAATGTGCAGTATTTCATGGGACCGACGATGGCGCAGCTGCCAATCACACTGGTGAATCCGCGAGTGCAGCTTTCGTCGATCAGCGTGAGCTCGCTGACGCAGCTGGCGACGCCGGTTGCGATCTATGGAGCTGGATTTCTGCCGTCGACGGTGATCACGGTGCAGGGCCACGCTATGCCAACAACGTACGTGAACGAAAACCTGATTGAGACCACGGCGGTTCTGACCGCACCCAAGTCAGCCTCTGTATCGATTGTGGTTACAAATCCGAATCCGGGCGCGTCGAGCGCAACGACGGTGATCCCGGCGGTATTTCCCGTGACGACGACGCTAGCTCCATTCAAGGCGACGGGCGGCTGGGTGACGTTGACGTTGACCGGCACCGGGTATACGCCAAGTTCCGTGGTGATGCTGGATGGGCGGCCGATGACGACCACGTTCAATTCCGCGACGTCTCTTACGGGGTATGGGTATCTGCCGCCGTGGCATGCGAGCAATGTAGCCACTGTGACGGTGGTTCCGGAGGCGGGATCACCGAGCAGCACGGCGATCAACCTGTATCTGCTCCAGCCGGGGACCTCGTATGATGTTGCCGCGCGGTTTTCGACGCAGGCAGCGTTCGGGCCGCGGCCGGGTCTGGTTGAGCACATTCAGCAGGTCGGTCTGCGGGGCTTCATCAAGGAGCAGGTGCAGCTGCCAGGGGTGACGTATGTGCCGCCGACGCTGCCGCGATACCCGTACCTGCAGGCGGTCGCAGCGGGCAACTCCCTGCTGCGGTTACGTGTGGCGATGGCGCTGCAGACGTTTGTGGTGAATCAAGGAACGTTCGACGAGTTTCCATCGTACGCACCGTGGGAGACGAAGCTCGAAGCCGATTGCCTGGGGAACTATCTGCAGCTGATGACGGACATGGTCTCGGATGCGCGACTAGGCCAGTTTTTAGATTTGGCCGGCAACAACGCAAGTACAGATGGCACAAGTCATCCGAACCAGAACTTTGCACGGGAGTTCATGCAGTTGTTCTCGCTTGGCACGGCCATGATGAACGATGACGGATCGTTTCAGACGGACCCGACGGGCGCACCGGTGCCGACGTATGACCAGAATACGATCATCGATCTTTCACGGGCGTTTACGGGATGGAACTTCGGACCGGTGGTCAATCAGCAATATGTGTCGTACGGGATTGACTTCTCGCAGCTGTTAGCACCGTTTGATCAGTACCACGACCATGGGGCGAAGACTTTGTTTGGGTCGGTGAATCTGCCGGCCGGGCAGAGTATTACGGCGGATCGGACGGCGGCTGTCAATGCGATCTTCAATCATCCGAATCTGCCGCCGTTCCTGGCGACTCGCCTGATCCACCAGCTGGTGAAGAGCAATCCGACGCCGGCCTACGTGTCACGGATCTCGGCGGTATTCAAGAACAACGGCAAGGGAGTTCGCGGCGACATGACGGCGGTAGTCACGGCGATTCTGCTCGATCCGGAGGCGCGGGCAGGAGATACGGCGACACAGGTTGGCGCGAACGAAGGCTTTCTGCAGGATCCTCTACTATTCGAGGCGTTTGCGATGAACATTCTGCAGCAGACCCAGTGGGATGGACAGGCGATCTATCTGCCGGGCATGCTGGGTGAGGACTTCTGGCATACAAACTCGGTGTTTGGTTTCTATCCGGCGACGTACCTGATTCCCGGGACGACGACCAACAGTCCGCAGTTCAGCCTGTTGAACAACCTGACGCAGCTGCACCGAAGCCAGTATCTATACGGAATCATCACCGGAGCGACGAGTGGATTTCAGGCTCAATACCAAAACACGGCGTGGCTGTATACGGCGTTTACGAATCTGCCGGATCTGGTGACAGCGTTGAATCACCAGCTGTTCCACGGCCAGATGCCCGCGGCGACACAGAGCGAGATTTTGAGCTACTGTGCCGGCATTCCGGATCAACAACAAGCCTTCACCGCGGCGATCTTTCTCGCGATGAACAGCGATTCCTTCAACGTAGTGCACTAACAAGGGGCATCTATGATCAATCGTCGAACGTTTCTCTCTCATGTCTCGAAGGCCGGTCTTGCCGGCGCATCAGCTCCGCTGTGGCTGAACCTACTGAGCACCCAAGCGTTTGCGCAGGCCGGCAGCGGCTACAAGGCGGTGGTGCTGGTGAGTCTGCCAGGCGGCAACGACGGCAACAACATGCTGGTTCCGCTGGATTCTGCGGACTACAGCGAATATGCGGCAATTCGCGGAGGGTCGCTCGCCGTTCCCGCAGGAAACTTGAACGTGCTGCAAGGGACGTTGAACGGTAAGAACTACGGGGTGCATCCATCGCTGACCAATGTTGCGAGCTTGTATAACCAGAAGCGCGCGCTGCTGGTTGCAAACATCGGACCGCTGCAAGCGCCTGCGACGAAGGCGCAGCTCCAAGCGAATCAAGCGTTGTTGCCGGAGGCGCTGTTTGGACATCCCCAGCAGTTGGCGCAGTGGGAGAGTGCGACGACGTCTGCGTCGCCGATGACGGGCTGGGGTGGGCGGATGTCGGATCTGCTGACGGCGCAGTCCGGATTGTTGCCGCCGCTGCTGGATGCTGGTCCGTCGAGCATCTTCACGGTGGGAACAACGGTGCAGGGGATTGCGGTGCAGGCAGACGGAGGTGACCTGGTAGCACTACCGACGGGCATGGATGCGGCGATTCTGGCTGTGGCGCAGGCGGAGAGTCAATCGCCGAACGCACTCATCGCCCAGACGGCAAAGCTGCGGATGCTTTCGTCTCAGCAGCAGGTAATTCTAAAGCAGGCACAGGCGGCAGGGAGCGGCTTGCAGACGAAGTTTCCGGCGAGCGGTTTCGGCAATGTGATGCAGACCATCGCACAGGTGATCAGCGGCCGATCCGTGGTGGGAGCAACACGGCAGATCTTCTACTGCACGCAGGGGGGCTATGACACGCACCAGAACCAGTATGAGTACCAGGCCTCGCAGCTGTCGGATCTCGATGGCGGTCTGGCGGCGTTTATGACGGCGCTGGATGAACTGGGACTGACGAACCAGGTGTTGGTGTGCACACACTCGGACTTCAATCGCACGATGCAGGGGAACTCCACGAATGGGACGGATCATGCGTGGGGGAACCACCAGATCATGCTGGGCGGAGGCATTAACGGTGGCAGGATTCTGGGATCGATGCCGACGCTTGAACTAGGCGGAAGTTCGGATATCGGCTCACAGGGATTGTGGATTCCGACGACCTCGGTGACGCAGATGACGGCGGGCATTGGCAACTGGATGGGGTTGAACCAGACACAGCTGGCCAGCGTGTTTCCCGATCTGGCGAACTTCCCAACCGGGATGCTGAGTTTGTAGAGAGGAACGCCTGCTACCGGTCGTGAGCGGCGGTTTGCTTGCGGCCGGTAAAGCGGTAGATGGCGCAGAGTTCATCGCCGGTCGAGCCGTAGTCGATCTGGTTCGCAATTTCTTTAAGGTCGGCCAGGTGATCCTCGGTGGACATGGGAACGCGCCCCAGCCAGAGGCGGGTGAAGGCCGGGCTGTGATCGAAGAGGCTGGCATGCTCGGCGTTGACGTAGAGGACGTCCAGCTGACCGGGTCGCGTCGAGAATTGTGCCTCGATCATGCGCAGAAGGCGGCGCATGGCCGGAGCTTCGAAGGGATGGAAGAGGAAGAGGACTGTTGGCGTGGGTGGAAGCGGGCTTTCGAGGGCGTCGCCCACTTCCAGGCGGATCGGTGCAAGGGGGTCCGAGCGGCGGCTGGCTGCAGCGAGGTTAGCGCGAGCAATGGTGGCCAAGGCGGGGTTGAGCTCGATGCCGACGACCGCGAGGAAGGGGTTTTCGGCGGCCAGGATAAGCGCGCGGCCTTTGCCGCAGCCGAGATCGAGGAAGGTGTAGTGGCTGAGCGAAAGGGGCGGGCAGGTGATGTTCTGCCAGAGATCGAGCAGGCTGCGGAGGATGGACGGAGCGACGGCGTAGTAGGCGGTGACGAAGCGGTCTACAGGGGCGCCGGTGCGGAGCTCTTTGGCGGGGATGAGGCCGCCGGTGTCGGAACCGAAGAGGAGGTCGAACGGGTGGATCGGGGGATGAACGGGCTCGCTCCCGCGAGAGCGGCGGGTGCTGGCGGGAGGAACGGCCTGGAGGCGGCGGCGGGTCGTCATGGGATGGCTACCAGGCGTCCAGTCAGCGGATCTGCACCAGGGTTCGATTGCCTGCGAGGCCGAGAGCCTGTCGCCCGGCCGGTGTGATGTCGCTCGGGGACCAGGCGGGTTGATGTACGAAGAGGACTTCGGTGTGGCTGACGGCTTCGAGGCCGGCCAGACGATTGCGGATCTGCGCGGAGAGCTGGGCGACGGCGTCGTCGGTGGGGTTGGTGGCGGTTACGGCGACGTGGACGCGGGTCTTTTGCGGGACGCCGGGAATGCCGGCTCCCGGAGCATCGGGATCGAGCTCAACGCGGAGGCTGCGGACCAGGCCGAGATCGACGATGTTGCAGGGCAGGGAGGGATCGTAGCAGTCGCGAAGCGCGGATCGGATGTCGGCGGCGGAGGGCATGACAGATTGATGATAGAGGGCGGTGCCTGCTTCATGCGCGACACGTTGAGGAGATTCCGCGAAGCTGGTCGATCGGAGACCCTAGCTTAGTGGCCGACACGCTGCTGACCGGCACCGGCCCAGGCCAGGCCATCGACGCCGTCGCCGGCAGCCATGGTGGTTGTGAGGGCGAAGTCGTGAGTGTCGATCGCGACGATCTTGCGGCTATGCATGCAGCTGACGTAGATGACGCGGCCATCCGGTCGAAGAAGCGCCTCCTGCGGGCCGGCGGGGACCGGGATGGTCTTGGTGACCTTCATGGAGGCGAGATCGATGATGGCGAGCTGGTCGGCTTCGGGCAGCGCGACGACGAGGGATCGGCCGTCGGCTGTAGCGACGGTTCCGTAGCCTGGGGAAGGGAGCAGGACGCGAGCCCTGACGGTGCGGGTGGCGACATCGACAACGTCGAGCTCGGGCTTGGTGACGTCGGCGGTGAAGAGGAGGGATCCGTCAGGGGACAGGGCAATACGCTGGATGGCTTTGGCGACGGGAATGATCCCCAGGACCTTGCGGGCGCGGAGGTCGAGAACGGAGATGGTGCCGGTGGAGACGTTGGCGGTGTAGCCGTGGAGACCATCGGGGGCAATGGCAAGCATGTGCGACTCGGGCCGGGCGGTGGGGATAGTGCCAACGATCGCGAAGGTGTGGGGATCGATGACGGTGATGGATTGGTCGAGCTCGGTGGTGACATAGAGGAGGTGATCGACCGAGTTGAAGATAGCCTTGTGGGGGCGGACGCCGTGGCCGAGATCGATGACGTGGATGACCTTGCGGGAGGCGAGATCGACGACGAGGATCTCCTGGCCGTCGGTGCCGGGCTTGCCGACGCCGGAGTTGCCGTAGATGGGAACGAAGGCGGTGCGGCCGTCGGGGGAGGCGGCGACTTCATGGCCGGTGATGTGGTCTTCCGGGATGATGGCGAGCTCTTTGCCGGTGGTGGGGTCGATGAGGCTGAGGGTGCGGGCGAACTGGTTGGCGGCGAGCAGGATTCCCGTGGAGGGAGCCGGCGGTGGCTGTGAGATAGCGATGCGAGTCAGCATGAGGGCAGCCATAAAGGCGTTGCGAAGTGGATGACGTGCGGAATCGGTCATGACTTCGGCAAGGTATCACGCGGGGTGGCTGCCGGGCGCGGACGGTGGCTAGTGGGTGCGGTCGACGAGGTAGCGGGCGATGGCTTTGAGGTTGTCGGCGGCGGGGCCGAAGGGCTCGAGAGCGGCAAAGGCGTCGGCGATGAGTTGGCTGGCGTCCGCGATGGAACGCTGGACGCCGAAGACGGCGGGCCAGGTGGCCTTGATGACCGCGCTATCTTTGCCGGCGGTTTTGCCGAGATGGGCGGACTCCTGCGTGATGTCGAGGACGTCGTCGACGATCTGGAAGGCGAGGCCGGCGTTCTGACCGAAGGTGCGGAGGCGGTCGATGGTGTCGTGGGAGGCGCCGGCGATGTGGCCGCCGGCGACGATCGAGACGGTGATGAGGGCACCGGTTTTGGCGCGGTGGATCTGCTCGACGAGGGCGGCGGTGGGGGGCTGACCTTCTGATTCGAGATCGACGACCTGGCCGCCGATCATGCCGGGAGCCTGACCCGGAGGGAAGTCGAGGTCGACCTCGGCCGGAGCGGGGCCGACTCCGGTGCCGACGGCGCTGGCGATCTCCTTGAGGATGTCGATGGTGGTGATGGCGGGGCAGTCGAGGCGGGCGATGGTGTGGAAGGCGAGGGTCTGGAGGGCGTCTCCGGCGAGGATGGCGATGGCGTCGCCGAAGACCTTGTGGCAGGTCGGCTGGCCACGGCGGAGGTCGTCGTTATCGAGGGCTGGAAGGTCGTCGTGGATGAGCGAGTAGGTGTGCAGCATCTCGACGGCGGCGCCGAGCTCGACGGCGGCCTGCTCTGCCGGGATCGCGACGGGGGCGCACTGGCTGGCGAGCTTCCAGGCTTCGAAGCAGAGGACGGGACGCAGCCGCTTGCCGCCGGCAAAGACGCTGTGCCGCATGGCGCGGTGGATGGAGTGTGGCGCGGTCTGGGGCGAAGGCAGGAGCCGCTCAAGGGCGCGCTCGGTGCGCTCCGCGCCCGCGCTGATGAGTTGCTGGACTGGCGATGACATGGAGCCTTGATGATACGCAGGACGGAACGGCTCAGGCAATCTGCATGTCAGGTGCGGGAGCCTGGTGGATGCTTGCGAAGCAGCGCGAGGGTCAAGCCAAATGCGGCCAGAGAGAGGCCGTCGCCGACGAGTTCGACGGAGGGTGTGCGCTGCGAGAGAACGATCCGCTCGCGGCCGGCGGGCAGGGGAAGGGCGAGCAGGCCATCGGCGCGATGATCGCGATCGGAGTCAAGGGTTCCGTTGACGGTGACACGCCACGTGGGGTAGTCGCGGAGGTTGAGGATGAGCAGGCCGGGGCGCGGGAGGGTGAGGGTGAGGGAGAGCGGCGCGGGGCCGGGGCGTGCGGTGCCCGGAGGTGGAGTGTCGTCGTCTACGTCGCCAGGGAGGAGGCGGAAGGGCGGATTGTTGGGTTTGAGGGAGTCGTTATCGGCTGTGGTGGGGGTGTATTCGTCGGTGGGATCGTCGCCGGTGAGGGAGTGGAAGTGGGTGAAGCGGGCCTGTGGGGTGTCGTCGGGATCGCAGGCCTGGGTGAAGTTGTGAAAAGCAAGGGGGACGAGGGCGACGGGGAGGGCAAGGCTCAGGATGGCGAGGCGCAGTGCGTTGAGGTGCAGGGAGCGCAGGGTGAGGGCGAGGGCGAGGGCGGAGATGGGCGCGAGGAGAGACAGCAGGCGCCAGGGAAACTGGAGGAAGGCGAGCTGCGGCAGGTGGTGCCAGAGGGGGAGGCTGATCGGGGTCAGCAGGGTGGCGATAGCCGCGGTGAGGATGGCCAGGGTGGTCAGGTTTTGACGCGAGGCGGAGGTGGATGAGGATGCCTTGGCGGCGGATCTGGTGCGACGTGCGGCGAGTGTGAGGGCGACGGCAGTGACGGCCAGAAGGGTGACGGCGAGGATGCTGGCGGTGTGGAGGACGGCGTCATGGAGGGCGTCCGACGTGTGGTGGAAGAGGGTGTTGTCGTCGGGACGAAGGCCGGGGAGGATGGCCATGGAGATCTGGACCCAGCGCCGCTCGAGAAGGGCCGGAACGAGATAGAAGGCGGCGAGAGCAAAGGCGAGCAGGCTGGCGGCGGTGGTCTTAAGGAGGAGCCGCGATGCCTGGGGGCGAGCGGCGGGGGAGCGAAGGAGAGCGACGATACGTAGCAGGAGGATGAAGGCAACGGCATAGGAGCCGATGACGGCGGCTGGGGCGTTGGTGAGCCAGAGCAGCGCCAGAGGGATGGCAATGGCGGGAATGCTGGGGAGAGTGGACTCGGGGTCTGGCAGAAGGGCGGCGAGCAGAAGGGGAAGAAGCGCGGCGGCGAGCAGCTCGGCGAAGGCTGTGCGCTCGTACGCAGTGAAGAGGGTGTAGGGGTTTGCCAGGTAGACGACGGCGGCGAGGGTGGCGGCGGCGGGCGAGACAAAGCGCCGGGCGAGGTGGAGCATGGCGAAGCCGGCAGCGGTGAGGGCGATGCCGGTGTAGAGGATAGGCGTGAGGGCGAAGGTCTGTTCAGGGCGAAGAGGCGTGAGGTGTGCGAGCGCGGAGGCAAACAGGGTCAGCAGGCCGCCGATGGTCCAGGAGAGCGGCGGATAAAAGATGAAGCGGGGCTCGCCGGCACCGAAGGCGGGGGTGAAGGCCCAGCGCGGATGGAGGGTGCCGTGGGTCCATTGTGAGGCGGTCTCCTGCCAGTTGAGCAGATGGAAGCTGAGGTCATGGCCGCAGGAGCAGCCGTAGAAGACAAGGGGAAAGATGCAAAGCAGAGCAGCGAGGGGAATGAGGACGAGAGCCGGCCGGTGGTGCTTCTGCATGAGAAGAAGGCTACCTCAGGAGGCGATAGGCCGTGGAGCGCTCGCGAATCAGATAGGACGCAAAGGCTGGTGGGGCGAGGCGGGCAGAGCAATGGAGATGCAGTCGGCGGGTCGCACCAGACCGCCTGAGAGCACGATGGCCATGACGCCTGCTCGAGGGTTGCGGGTGCCGGGCGAGAAGGCGGCCTGCATCAGGTTGGGATGGAGGGTGTTCATCTGCTTGCAGGGAGAGCGAAGGCCGGTGAGTTCGATGACGGCGTCGGGACCGAGGTGCAATCGGGTGTTGAGGGGAAGCGAGATGAGATCGAGGTGGCGCGTGGTGATGTTTTCGCCGAACTCGCCGGGCTGGATGGTTGGGAAGCCGGAGAGATCGTCGAGGAACTCTGCGGCGAGGAGATGGACCTGCATGCGGTTGGGCGCGGTGGGATTGCGCCGCACAAGGTAGCGGTGACGAACGGTCGCGCCGCAGTGGGCGTCGCCTTCGACTCCCTGACCGGCGAGCAGGCGAAGGAAGGATTGGGGATGCTTGGTGAAGGTGTGGGTGGGGCTGCTGTGAACGGCAAGGATGAAGGGAGTGGGCATGAGAGCTGCTGTTAGAGCTGACTGCTTGTTGGTGTACAGGAAGAACAAGCGGGAGTAGAGGCGAACGCGAGGACTCTTCGCGTCGCGCAGACTGGCACGATCTACACAATGGTATTTTGCACTAGCGCGAGGCGGCCGTGACTTAGTGAACCTGCGCCGTCTGGCTGGAGGCGGGCATGTTGTCGGCGAACCAGGCGAGCTCGCGTTTGCTGCGGTCGGCGATGTGGGCGGGGTCGCGGAAGCCGTGGCCTTCGTTGGGGTAGATGACGAGCTGGGTCTTGACGCCCTCTGCGCGAAGAGCGTGCCAGAACTCGAAGGATTGCGGAGCGGGGCACTCGCCGTCGCGATCGCCGACGATGACGAGGGTTGGCGTGGTGACCTGCTTGATGAACTCGATGGCGGAGGACTTGGCGTAGACGGCTGGATCGTCGTAGACGCTGGCGCCGAAGAAGGGTGTCATCCATTGATCGATGGAGTTTTCACCGTAGTAGCTCTTCCAGTCGGAGATGCCGGCACCGGCGACGGCGGCGTGGAAGCGGTGGGTCTGGGTGACGGCGAACATGGTCATGAAGCCGCCGTAGCTCCAGCCGGTGAGGCCTTCGCGGCTCTTGTCGATGGGAACCTGCTTCTCGACGACGTCCATACCGGCGAGGATGTCGCGCAGATCGCCGTAGCCGAAGTCCTTAATGTTGGCCTGGGTGAACTTTTCACCCTGACCGAAGGAGCCCCGGGGGTTGGGCTGAAAGACGAAGTAGCCGGCATCGCTGAGGGTGGACTCTGAATCGAAGCGGGCGCCAATCGAGGCTGAGGGACCGCCGTGCACGCTGACGATCAGGGGGTAGGTGCGATGGCTGTCGAAGTGGGCCGGGTAGGTGAGCCAGCCCTGAACGTGGAAGCCCTCGTTGGTCCACTCGATCGATTCGGTTTTAGCGGCGGAAGCGCGCAGACCGTCGTTGAGGTGGGTGATCTGCTGGAGCGCGGCGACCGGCCCGGCCCAGACCTCGGGCGGCGCGTTGAAGGAGGAGCGGATGACGGCGATATCGCCGTTGTGCGCGGTGGAGACGGCGTTCTTGATGCCGCCTGAGGAGATCGAGCCCAGGTAGCTCAGGTCATGGCCCTTCTCCTCGGCGAGGGTGTTGGTGTTGAGGCGGAAGATGTGGGTGAAGCCGCGGGCGTCTTCGGAGACCTGGAGGGTGTGGTCATCGGCCCAGCGGAACCAGGCGGGCGAGGCGGGGCGATCGGGGGTTAGATTTCTGGGAACGCCGCCGGTGGCGGGGATGGTGTAGAGGTCACCGCCAGTCGAGCCTTGATCGCTCATCAGACCGCCGATGAAGGCAATCTGTTGGCCGTCAGGCGAGAAGCGGGGTACGGCGAGCTGCAGGCCGTGGAGTGGGCCGGAGACTTTACTGGTGTCGAGGATGGAGCGCGGCGGCGCGCCGGATTTAGTGGGCTGCGTGTAGAGCTGGGCGATCCACCAGGTGTTTTCGCCAGGCGGGTTGGCGCCGATGTAGGTGATGCGCTCGGAGTCGGGCGCCCAATCGAACTCGTAGACGTGCAGGCTGGGTGGTGTGATGGTCTGCACGGCGCCATTTGCGGCGTCGGCGATGGCGACGCGTTGGATCTCGATGCCGTCTTCGCCGATGACGCCGGACCACGGCTTCATGGCATCCAGGGCGCCGGCTGAGCGGGTGGCGTTTTCGACAAAGAGGAAGCCGATCTGCTTGCCGTTCGGCGACCAGGCGACTTGCTCCAGATTGCCGCGGATGTGGGTGAGCTGGCGCAGCTGCTGCGAGGCCGGAGAGAAGAGAAAGATCTGCTGCTGGCCGTCGGTTGCGCCGCAGGCGGAGAGGAAGGCGAGCTGGCTGCTGTCCGGAGACCAGACGGGCGAAGAGTTGGAGCAGGTGCCCGGAGGGGAGAGGGTCTGGGGGTTCTTGGAGTGTGCGAGATCAATCAGGCTGAGCCGGTTGACGCCGCGAGTGCTATACGCGAGGAGATGGCCGTCAGGGGAGATCGCGGCGCTGCTGGGAAGGATGACATGGGGGGCAGGGATTTGTGCCGGGAGGACGGGGCAGGTGGCGGCGGCGCCGAGCAGGAGGCGCGCGATACGAAGCGTCATGTGGGTCAGGCTAGCATGCTGCGGAGGCAAAAACTGGGGACGCGAACTGCCGGGTTGAGCCTGCGTAAGGGACGGTCTGGTGATGCGCGCGGCTGGGGAGCATGACCGAGCCTTTATCGCTTGACGCCGCCTCGATGTCTTGATACCTTGAGAGGGTTCCAAGCGAATCTGGAACGTACGTTCTGCTCCGTGGTTTTGCTTGACACGGGTCTTGCCTGACAGGCGCCAGCGTTAGGAAGGCGTAGCAGACTCTTCCGCAGCACCTTCTCAGAGATCAGCGATTCCGTCCTGAGAGATGCCTGCGGCCTTTCGCATCGTGCACTGCGACATCCGCCTCCACGGCGGGCTATGCGGGCCGAAGCAGCGAACGGGGTCCTTCGCAGGATGGTTCTTCCTGCGGATCGTGACTGCCGCCTGCTTATCACGGAAGTGGTTCTATAGAGGTTCTCCGGCTGGAGCTTGCTGCTTCCAGTGGGACCAGCGCTTAGGGCGTGGCTGCATTGCGCGTCGTACAGCGATGCAGTGGTTGAGTGAAGATGCGGCCCGGTGGCGTGTGTGCCTTCGGGACGTTGCACCGTTGTAAGAGTGCTTTGAAGGAGTTCGAGTGCCGACGTTCCATCAGTTAGTGAAGCAGGGCCGCACGCCTACCCGATATAAAACGGCAAGTCCCGCTCTTCAAGGCTCGCCACAGCGCCGAGGCGTTTGTACGCGGGTGTATACGCAGACACCGAAGAAGCCAAACTCGGCCCTGCGCAAAGTTGCGCGAGTTCGATTGACGAACGGGATTGAAGTGACGACGTACATTCCCGGCATCGGCCACAATTTGCAGGAGCACTCCATTGTGCTCATCCGCGGCGGCCGTGTGAAGGATCTTCCGGGCGTGCGCTATCACGTGGTGCGTGGAACGTTGGACTCGGTCGGTGTTGCCAACCGGAAGCAAAGCCGATCGAAGTACGGTGCTAAGCGGCCGAAGGCAGCAGCAGGGAAATAAGTAATGCAGTCGGTCAATAGGTGCTGACTGCAAAGCACTGAATCAGGTCCAGAACGCTTGAGAGGTTAACGGCGCTGGAGGAAGACGAGAAGGAAAAAGATGCCGAGAAAAGGGTACATCGCAAAGCGGGAAGTAGCAGCTGATCCAGTGTATGACTCGACGCTGGTGACGAAGTTCGTGAACTCGATGATGTGGGGCGGCAAGAAGTCTACTGCCCAGGGCATCTTCTACGAGGCGATGATGAATCTTGAGCAGAAGGGCGGCGATGAAGCGCTGAAGCTGTTCAAGAAGGCGATTGAGAACGTAAAGCCGCTGCTTGAAGTGAAGAGCCGACGAGTTGGCGGTGCTAATTATCAGGTGCCGATTGAAGTTCTGCCAGAGCGCCGCACCTCGCTGGCGATTCGTTGGCTGGTGAACTATGGCCGGGCCCGCGGAGAGAAGGGCATGGTCGACAAGTTGACGGCAGAGCTGCTCGATGCGGCAAACGGCCGTGGAGCAGCGATGAAGAAGAAAGAAGACGTTCATCGTATGGCCGAAGCAAACAAGGCGTTTGCGCACTATCGCTGGTAGTTCGCCAGTGAACATAAAGATCTGAGTTATGACCGCGGACGTAGGTCCGCAGAAGAGAATGACACCGTGGCGCGCACTACACCGCTAAATCGTTGCCGAAACATCGGAATCATGGCGCACATCGACGCTGGGAAGACCACGACGACCGAGCGCATCCTGTTCTATACAGGCATCACCCACCGTATCGGTGAGGTGCATGAGGGCACTGCGACGATGGACTGGATGGAGCAGGAGCAGGAGCGCGGCATCACGATCACGTCCGCCGCGACCACCTGCACCTGGAAGAACCAGCGCATCAATATCATCGACACGCCTGGACACGTGGACTTCACCGCTGAGGTGGAGCGTTCGCTCC
>CAXSEC010000042.1:0-22786 GCA_964236325.1 uncultured Acidobacteriaceae bacterium
ATGGCGGGCGGGTGTTGCTGGCCTACGATGTTATTCTTTGCGGTAGCGCGTTTTTGCTAAATAGCGGGATTGCGGCTGAGTTTTCGGGCTTGTGCGGGTTCTAGAGGCGGTTGGTCCTGAGAAGGTCGGTTGTTGGTGTAGGGGAAGAACAAGCAGCGGCAAAAGCGAAGTGCGGGGATTCTTCGGTTCGCTCAGAATGACCGCTCTATAGCGGTGGGTAGTAGCTCCGAGGGCTTTGGTCCGGGCGTTGGTCTAAGGATGCGATTCTGACGGGTGGTTGGGGTGGAGTTTTGGTGAAGGACGGGATCGTAGGGCGGCGATCAGGGAACGGGGATCTGTAAAGGGACGATGGCAGAGCAAGAGATGAGTCTGGAAGAGGCGATTGGGCGACGGCGATCGACACCGAGCTTTGACGGAGTGCCGCTTCCTGCGGAGGATTTGCGGAAGATTGTGACGGCGGGGCTGCTGGCGCCGAGTGGGTACAACCTGCAGCCGTGGCGGTTTGTGGTGGTGCAGACGCCGGAGCAGAAGCGGCGGATGCGGGCGGCGAGCTATAACCAGGCGAAGGTGGAAGAGGCGTCGGCGGTGATCGTTGCGTGCGGGGACGCGGACGGATGGCGGCGGGATCTGGAGATGATGCTGCAAAAAGGGGTGGCGGGCGGGATGCCGGAGAGCTATGCGGCGCAGGCGCGGAGCAGTGTGCCGAAGTACCTGGCGGGCTTTAACACAGACCAGATGCATGCGTGGCTGAACAAGCATGTGACGATCGCGTTTACGCACATGCTGCTGATGGCGGAGGTGCTGGGGTACGATACGGCGCCGATGGAAGGGTTTGAGCAGGAGAAGGTACGCGAGGTGCTGCGGCTGCCGTTGAGCTACTGGGTGGTGGCGCTGCTGTGCGTGGGGCATGGGCAGGGGCAGGACAAGTTCGATGGCGGGCGGTTTGAGCAGGGCCATACGGTGTTTGGGGAAGAGTTTGGAAAGCCGCTGGGCAAGTGACGGACGAGCGGACGCGTGAGGCGGTTGGGGAGGACCGGCGATATCCTAAGCGGCCGATGGTGGGGGTGGCGGGCGCGGTGGTGCGGGATGGGCGGGTGCTGCTGATTCGCCGCGGGCGGGAGCCGATGCTGGGGGAGTGGACGCTGCCGGGCGGGGCGCTGGAGGTGGGCGAGACGATGCTCGACGGGGTGGTGCGCGAGGTGCTCGAGGAGACCGGGATGGCGGTGCGGCCGCTGGAGCTGCTGGCGCTGCTCGACCGGATTGTGCGGGATGAGCGTGGGGCGGTGGAGTTCCACTATGTGCTGATGGACTGGCTGTGTGAGGTTCTTCCGGACGCGGAGCCAGCGACGGCGAGCGCGGGAAGTGATGCGCTCGGGGTGGCGTGGGTGTCGGCCGAGGAGATGGCGGAGATGGCGATCGACGAGGCGACACGGCGGGTGATGACGGATGCTCTGGCGCGGATGGAGGCGAGGGCGTGAGCCGGGGGCGGCGGTGGCTGGTGGGGCTGGGATGGGTGCTCGGGGTGGTGGTGCTAGTGGTGGGGAGCCTTGTGCTGCGGCCGCTGTCGTATGCGGATGCACTGATTCGGATCGGGCTGTGGCGGGCGGGTGTGCGGGGCGGGTATGTGGAGGTGAACGGGCTGCGGCTGCACTACTTTGAGGCGGGTACGGGGGGCACGCCGCTGGTGCTGGTGCATGGGCTGGGGGCGCGGGGCGAGGATTGGTCGAAGCTGATTCCGGATCTGGCGAAGGCAGGATTTCACGTGTATGCGCCGGATCTGCCGGGGTATGGGCGATCGGCGCTGCCGGATGCGAGTTACTCGATCTCGTATGAAGAGGCGGCGGTGGTTGGCTTTATGCAGGCGATGGGGCTGGCGCGTGCGGATGTGGCGGGATGGTCGATGGGTGGCTGGGTGGCGATGAAGCTGGCGGCGGATCATCCGACGCTGGTGGATCGGCTGGTGCTGTATGACAGTGCGGGGGTGTACTTTCCGCTGGACTACGAGCCATCGTCGCTGTTTACGCCGACGGATGTGGCAGGGCTCGAGACGCTGCTGGCGCGGCTGACACCGCGGCCAGTGAAGCTGCCGGGGTTTGTGACGCGGGATTTTCTTCGGCGATCGAAGCGGAACGCTTGGGTGCTGCGGCGGTCGCTGGCGGCGATGACGAGCGGGCGGGAGCTGATGGAGTTTCGGCTGGGCGAGATCAAGGCGCCGACGGCGGTAATGTGGGGGATGAGCGATCGGCTGATTCCACCGGCGGCGGGGGAGAAGATCGCGCGGGGGATTGCGGGGGCGGTGTTTGTGCCGATTGATAGATCCGGGGGATGTGGGCATCTGGCGCCGGCGGAGTGTGAGGCGCAGGTGTTGCCGGCTACGGTGAGGTTTTTGCGGGGTGGTTTGCGGTAGAGGTCCGGATTGCTGCGGGGTGGCACGGAAGCAGGGGTGGAGGAGTTCGGCTTGTAGGGGTGTCTTCGCGTCGCTGCGCTCCATTGCGACGGACGGATGCGGGGGTTCCTCCCCTTCGGCTTCGCTCAGGGTCGGAATGACAACTAAAAAGTGCTAGAGCCTGTGCAGGTTTGCGCCTGCTGAGCGACTGCGTCTACGTGGGGTTGGTGGGTGGGGGATCGGGCTGCCAGGTGTAGGCGTCGGGCTGGGGGAGGTCGATGTGGGCGAGGACGCGGTGGATGAAGTTGCGGGCCATGTCGGCGGTGGACTGCGGGAGATCGTAGAAGGTGGGGATGCAGGGATAGATGATGGCGCCGGCGTCTGAGGCGAGCTGCAGGTTGCGGATGTGGATACGGTTGAAGGGAGTTTCGCGGACGCAGAGGACGAGCGGGCGGCGCTCTTTGAGGGTGACGTCGGCGGCGCGCTGGATGAGGGTGGCGGCGAGGCCGTTGGCGATGGCCGCGAGGGTGCCCATGGAGCAGGGAAGGACGATGGTGGCGAAGGTGGGATAGCTGCCGCTGGCGATGCTGGCGCCGATGTCGATGTCCGAGTGCTGTTCGATCTTAGAGCTGGGGGCGCCGAGAAGTTTTTCGACGAGGTTGGTGCGGCCGCTGAGTTTAAGTTCTTCGGCGAGCACGCGGAGGGAGTTGGTGCTGACGATGAGGTTGACTTTGGTGACGCGGGGGTCGGCGGCGAGGGCGCGAAGCATCTCTGAGGCGTAGACGGAGCCGCTGGCGCCGGTGACGGCGAGGGTGAGGTTGAGCGGCGGTGTTTTGGGTGGTGGCATGCTGCTGTGATTATCGCGTGAGGCCGTTGATGGAGGTGTGTCTTTCGGGGTCTGCTGGAAGCTGCATAGCGGCGATGGCGGAATACAGGGGTCTCTCCGCTTCGGCCTACGGCCTTCGGTCGAGATGACGGCTCCTAGGGAGACGCAGGCGGCGGCGAGTTGAGGGCGAAGGGGATGATGGTGCGGAAGGGTTCGGCGTCGGGGCTGGTGGGTGTGGGGGAGTGTGCGGCGAAGAGGGCTTCGGCTTGCTGTTCGGCATCGAGGATGGCGGGGTCGAGCTGGCAGCGGTCGATCTCTGCGGGCGAGGCGCCGTCGAAGCAGAGTTCGCAGACGGCGAGGCCGTCGTCGGGGGTGACGAGGGGTGGGCCGAAGGTGCGGCAGAGGATGGGGCGGGCGGCGTAGAGGTCGCAGGTGTGGGTGGCGGGGTCGAGGGCGGGGCAGGGTTCGTCGTCGGGGAAGGTGTCGAACGCTTCGGGGGCGTCGGGGGTGGGGGCGGGGGCGCCGGTGAGGGGGTGGCGGGGGGGGGGGGGGGCGAGGCGGGCGGCGGAGGCGAGGGCGCGTTGGTGGACGGCGGCGGCTCGGGCGGGGTCGGCTCCGGTGAGGGTGAGAAGGCCTTCGCGGAGGCGATGGGCGTCGAGGGCAGAGATGGCGAAGACGCCGTGGCAGCACTGCGAGCAGCCGGGACGGCAGGCGAGCCACGTGCCGGAGCGGTGGACGGCGTCGGCGAGGGCGGCATCGACGATCTGGACGAGTTGGTGGGGGGAGGTCATGGGGATGTGAGAGAGGTGAGGGGTGGCCGGAGCGAAATACGGGGGTCTCTCCACTCGCGTTGCTCGGTCGAGATGACGACGTTCTATTTGCGACGTTGCTGAGGGTCGCGGACGGTTTGGCGCAGGCTGCCTAGTTGACAGAGAGGCAGGCGGGGTTGAGGTCGTAGCGGAGGTCGGGTGGGGCGTAGCTGCGGCTGAAGTGGAGGGCGGTGTACTCGGTGAGGCGGCTCCAGTAGAGGGCGACGCCGACCCAGGTGATGGAGGGGTCTGATGGTGAGGTGAAGGCGGCGACGGAGAAGCGGGTGATGCGGCGGCCGCGGGCGGAGGCTCGGTCGTCATATTCAGCGACGCGTTTGAGGTCGGCGGGAAGATGGGTTGGATCGGTGATGGAGAAGAGGGCGGCATCGGCCTGCGACTCGCGGGAGATGAAGGTGGCATTGCCTTCGTTATGGCCGACGGCGGAGTTATTGGCGGCGGCGGAGCAGACGATGCGGCGGAGGATGGGGCGGTCGGGGATGCGGGAGAGCGGGCGAAGGTGGGTGGCGGCGCGGGCGGAGGTGAAGGCCTGGGCGATGGCGTCGGTGACGGTGGCGGGTGCGGATGAGGGTGTGGCCGCGGAAGCCTGCAGGGAGATCAAGCAGGCTGCGAGAAGCACGGCGAGGCGAGTGGTCATGCCTGCTGGCCGAGGACGCGATGGAAGATGGCGTCGACGTTGGCGAGCTGGCGGCGGTAGTCGAAGGCGCGGTCGAGCTGCTCGGGCGAGAGGCGGCTGGTGATCTCGGGGACGTGGGCGATCTCGTCGCGGAAGATGAGGTCTTCCTTCCAGGCGCGCATGGCGTGGGTCTGGACGAGGCGATAGGCGTCTTCGCGGGACATGCCGGCGGCGGCGAGATCGAGCAGGAGTTGGCCGGAGAAGACGAGGCCGCCGGTGGACTCGAGGTTTTTGAGCATGCGGGCGGGGTAGACGAGGAGCTTGTCGATGAGGTTCGAGGTTTTGGCGAGGAGGTAGTCGGCGAGGATGGTGGAGTCGGGCAGGATGACGCGCTCGGCGGAGGAGTGGGAGATGTCGCGCTCGTGCCAGAGGGCGACGTCTTCGAAGGCGACCTGAGCGTTGGCGCGGACGACGCGGGCGAGGCCGGAGATCTGCTCGGAGGTGATGGGGTTGCGCTTGTGCGGCATGGCGGAGGAGCCCTTCTGCTTTTCGGAGAAGAACTCTTCGGCTTCGCGGACTTCGGTGCGCTGGAGGTGGCGGATCTCGGTGGCGATCTTGTCGAGGGAGGAGCAAAGAACGGCG
This sequence comes from uncultured Acidobacteriaceae bacterium, assembly GCA_964236325.1. GTDB lineage: Bacteria > Acidobacteriota > Terriglobia > Terriglobales > Acidobacteriaceae > Edaphobacter. The sequence goes on from CAXSEC010000042.1 coordinate 5,298, forward strand.
AGTGTCGCGATGTAGGCGGCGTGGCGATCGCGCTGAACGATTTGAGTTGCGACCGCTACGGGTCGCAACCCCAACTGCGCACAGATGGCCTCTTCGTGCTCGGGCTTGAGGTGGCCGAAGGTGCCGACGGCGCCTGAGAGCTTGCCGACGCGGAGATCTTCGGCGGCGGCGTCGAAGCGGGCGAGGTTGCGCTGCATTTCGGCGTACCAGAGAAGGAGTTTGAGGCCGAAGGTGGTGGGTTCTGCGTGAATGCCGTGGGTGCGGCCGATGGAGGGCGTGTCTTTGAACTCGAGAGCGCGGCGGCGGAGGGTTTCGGACAGGGTGACGATGCCGGCGCGGATGATGGAGGAGGCGGCCTTGAGCTGGAGGGCCTGCGCGGTGTCGACGACGTCGGTGGAGGTGAGGCCGAAGTGGAGCCAGCGGGAGGCGTCGGGGTTGTTGATGTGCTCGGAGACGGTGGTGGTGAAGGCGATGACGTCGTGGCGGACTTCGGCCTCGATTTCGTTGATGCGGGCGACGGTAAAGTTGCCCTGGTCGCGGATGATGTCGGCGGCGGACTGCGGGACCATGCCGGCGCGGGCGAGGGCCTGCGAGGCGGCGATCTCAACGGTGAGCCAGCTGCGGTACTTGTTGTCGTCGGACCAGATGTGGCCCATGTCCGGGCGGGTGTAGCGAGCGATCAAGGGCGGAATCCTTTCGGCGCGTTCGGTTTGGATACGACAGAGAGGAGCCGAGGCGCGGACCTTTCCAGTTTACGGGTAAGAGAGGGTCGCGCAGAGGGCGGGTATGTCGCAGCACGATAGACTTCATTGCATGACGCGAGTGAGGTTGGGGCCGGCGATGGTGGAGACGCTGGCGCGGCTCGGGTGGAGACGAAGCTGGGTGGGACAGAGCGGTGTGAGGGTGGAGGCCGGGTGGCGCTGACGCGGACGGTGCTGCGGGATTACTCGGCGGACTCACGGATTTTGTATGTGAGTGTGCTGGCGGCGGCGCTGGGAGCGGTGTCGGCGGTGGCGGCGTGGGTGCTGCTGGAGATGATCGCGCTATTTACGAACCTGTTTTACTTCGAGCGGTGGAGCTTTGTGGAGGTCGATCCGTGGCAGGGGCATGCGGGCTGGTGGCGGGTGTTGCTGCCGGTGGTGGGCGGGCTGCTGGTGGGGATGATTGCGCGCTTTGGGTCGAAGAAGGTGCGCGGGCACGGGATGCCGGAGGCGGTGGAGACGATTGTGTTTGGCGGCGGCAAGGTGCAGCCGCGGGTCGCGCTGCTGAAGCCGCTGGCGACGGCGATCTCGATCGGGTCGGGTGGGCCGTTTGGCGCGGAGGGACCGGTGATTATTACCGGGGGCGCGATCGGGTCGGTGCTGGGGCAGCTGCTGCCGATGACGGACTCCGAGCGGACGGTGCTGATGGTGGCGGGCGCGAGCGCGGGGATGGCGGCGACGTTCAACTGTCCGATGGCGGCGGTGCTGCTGGCGGTGGAGATTTTGCTGTTTGAATGGAAGCCGCGCAGCCTGGTGCCGGTGGCGATGGCGTGTGTGACGGCGGGCGCGGTGCGGCGGCTGCTGCTGGGGCCGCAACCGCTGTTTGCGATGGTGCCGCGGGGCGCGCCGGTGTACCACATGGCGATGCTCGGCGCGCTGGCGATTGGGATTGTGGCGGCGTTTGTGGCGGCGGGGCTGACGCGCGCGGTGTACTTCTCGGAGGACATGTTCAAGAAGCTGCCGGTGCACTGGATGTGGTGGCCGGCGCTTGGCGGTCTGGGGATTGGGCTGGGTGGGTTAGTGTTTCCGCAGGCGTTGGGCGTGGGCTACAGCGTGATCCAGCAGATGATTTCGGGCAATGCGGGATGGAAGCTGCTGGCGGGGGTGCTGCTGGTGAAGAGCGCGATCTGGATCTTCTCGCTGGGGTCCGAGACGGCGGGCGGGATACTGGCGCCGCTGCTGATGATCGGGGGCGCGCTGGGGGCGGCGCTGGGGCACTTTATGCCCACGATGTCGATAGGGGCATGGGTGGTGGTGGGGATGACGGCGGTGCTGACGGCGGCGATCGGGAGCCCACTGACTGCCGCGATGCTGGCGGTGGAGCTGACGCATAACAGCGGGCTGATGCTGCCGGTGCTGCTGGCGTGTGTGTCGGCGTATGCGATCAGCGTGCTGGTGCAGCCGCGATCGATGTTGACGGAGGGTTTGAGCCGGCGCGGGCTGCATCTGAGCCGGGAGTATGGCGTGGATGCGATGGAGCTGGTGCTGGTGGGACAGGCGATGCACACGAGTGTGTACGCGCTGGCGGCGACGGCCAGACGGAAGGATGCGGCGGACTGGCTGCGGGCGATGGAGGAGCGCGGCGGCGAGGCGTGGTCTCACTGGCAGCGGCTGTTTCCGCTGGTGGATGACGAAGGCAAGCTAAGGGCGGTGCTGACACGGGCGCAGATGATTCGGGCCGCCAAGGCGGGGGATCAGGAACGGTCGCTCGCGATGGATGGCGATACGGAGCTGAAGGTGATGTCGCCGGGACAGACGCTGCGGCAGGCAGCCGTTGAGATGGCGGAGACGAAGCTGACCAGCTTTCCGGTGGTGGATCTGGCAGGGAAGTTTGCGGGGATTATGACGATCGATGATTTGCTGACGGCGACGACGCGGGCGACACAGCGCGAGACGGACCGGATGCGGGTGCTGTCAGTGCGCTGGCCGTTTTCGGGGCGGGGGAAGGGCGCGGCGGCGCTGGATGGGACGAAGGCTAGCCCGGCGGCGCAGGCTGCAGAACAGACGGCGCCGCGGCCGGGGCTGGTGATGGCAGAGGCCTCGAAGGAGAAGAGCGACGCTGAGCGGAAGCAGGTTTAGGCCGCGGTTGCGCTGAGGAGATCAGACGCCGAGGAGCGCGGCCATCTCTTCATGCAGGAAGCCCTGCCCGGGCTTGTAGGGCTGGACCCATTTGCCGTCGATGACGAACTGGGGGATGGCGCGCTTGCCTACGTTGCGAAGGACTTCGTCGGCGGCGCCGGGGGTGTTTTCGATGTCGATCTCTTTGTAGGGGATGTTGTGCTGGGCGAGGAAGCGTTTGGCCTCGCGGCAGTCGCGGCACCAGGCGGCGGAGTAGAGGGTCAGGTCCATGAGGTTTATTTTAGGGCATGGTGGGCGCGGTGGGAGAAGCAGGTCTCTCCACTTCGGCTGCGCCTTCGGTCGGGATGACAGGTCTGGGCAGTGGAGCAAAGCAACTATTGCTCGTGGTAGTTGCGCATGAGGCCGCCGTCGATGACGTAGGTGGAGCCGGTGATGTAGGAGCCGTCGGCGGAGGCGAGGAAGGCAGCGACCCCGGCGATCTCTTCGGGCCTGCCTACGCGGCCGAGCGGGATATTTCTGAGCAGGGCGTCGAGCTTGGGCTGGTCGGCCATGAGGCTGCTGTTGATGGGGGTGTCAACGGCACCGGGAGCGATGTTGTTGACGGTAATGCCGAGGGGGCCGAGCTCGACGGCGAGGTTGCGCATGACCATCCGCATGCCGCCCTTTGCGGCGCAGTAGGTGGCGAAGTTGGGGAAGACCATGTCTTCGTGAACTGAGCTGATGTTGATGACCACGCCGGGCTTTTTGGCGCCGGCGAGACGCCTGACGAAGGCCTGGGTGAGGAAGAAGGCGCCTTTGAGGTTGACGTTGAGCACGGCGTCGAAGTCAGCCTCGGTGATGTCGAGGAAGGCTGCGTGCTTCTCGATGCCGGCGTTGTTGACGAGGATGTCGCAGCTGCCGAGCTGCTGCCAGGCTTGCTCGACGAGGTTGTCGCAGTCGGGGAGTTTGGTGACGTCGGCCTCGACCATGATGGATTTTGCGCCGGCGGCGTCGACCTTCGAGCGTGTCTCCTGGGCCGTGTCGACGTGGCCGCGGTAGTCAATGACAAGGTTGGCGCCTTCCTTGGCGAAACGTTCGGCGATAGCCTGGCCGATGCCTGAGCCGGAGCCGGAGACGACAGCAACTTTGCCTTGAAGACGACCTGACATGCGACGAACTCCCTTGATGTGCGTTGACGTTACGGGTTGGATGCGGCTGCGCGGAGCTGAAGGCGGCGGACGCGGAAGAAGTTCGAGAGCAGGGCGCCGCATTCGTCGGCAAGGATGCCAGAGGAGACCTCGACGCGGTGGTTGAGCTGCGGATGATGGAGGACGGAGAGGACCGAGCCGCAGGCGCCCGCTTTGGGGTCAGGTGCGGCGTAGATGAGGCGGGTGATGCGGGCGTGAAGGATGGCGCCGGCGCACATGGCGCAGGGCTCGAGGGTGCAGACGAGGGTGCAGTGGGTGAGGCGATAGTTGGCGAGGGCGAGACCGGCGGCGCGGAGGGCGACGATCTCGGCGTGGGCGGTGGGATCAGAGGTGCGGAGGACCTGGTTGTTGCCGCGGCCGAGGATGGTGTCGCCATCGGGCGCGAGGACGATGGCGCCGACCGGGACCTCGCCCGCGAGCTGGGCGGCGTGAGCTTCAGCGAGGGCGAGGTGCATGGCGGCGAGGTCGGTCATGGGTGGGTGGCGGGTGAGTGCTTAACGGACGAGGGGGACGGCTTCGGGGCCGAAGAAGCGGGCGATCTGGGCGGCGAGAGCTTCGATGGCGGGGCGGCGCTGTGCGATGGCGGCGTCATCGAGCTCGAAGGACTTGCGCCAGATGTCTTCGATGAGCGGGGCGATGTTGTGCGCGGTGAGGTCGGGCGTGGCGAGGTTTTCGACGGTGTTGAAGAGGAGCTCGGATTCGGTCTCATACTCGTCGGGCGGGGCGCCTTTTGCGATGAAGTCTTCGATGTCGGCGGTGGCGACGAGTTCCTGGATGGACTCGATGTCGGGCGGCGGCGGCCAGGGGGCGGCGGAGGTGGACATGGTTAGGCGGGCTCCTGTTGGGTCATGCAGTGAAGGGCGCCGAGGCCCCAGATGAAGTCGGTGCAGTGGATGCCGGTGACGGTGCGGTCGGGGAAGCACGCGGCGATGGTGTTGAGGGCGAGGCGGTCGTTGGGGTCGTTGAAGGTGGGGACGAGGACGAGCGAGTTGGCGATGTAGAAGTTGGCGTAGGAGGCGGGCAGGCGCTGGTTGGCGAAGAGGACGGGCGCGGGCATGGGGAGGGTCTTGATGGTGAACTGGTTGCCGTGCAGATTGCGGGCGGTGTGGAGGCGATCGAGGTTTTCGGCGAGTGGAAGGTGGTTCTCGTCGGCGGTGTTGGGCTCGATGGCGGTGAGGATGGTGTTGCCCTGGCCATCCTCTCCGGGGACGAAGCGGGTGATGTCGTCGACGTGGCCGTGGGTGTCGTCGCCGGCGCAGCCGCGGTTGAGCCAGAGGACCTGGTCGATGCCGAGGTGGTCGTGGAAGGCGCGTTCGAGGTGGACCCGGGTTTCTTCTCTGTCGCCCAGGCCGGGATTGCGTTGCTGGACTTCGGAGAGGAGGCACTCTTCGGTGGTGAGGAGGATGCCGGCGCCGTTGGTGTCGATGCTGCCGCCTTCGAGGACTAGGCGGTGCCGGGTGCCGTCGGCGAGGGTGACGTGCGGCTGGGTGCTTGGCATGGCGTAGAGGTCGGCGATGTGGGCGGGGATCCGGTCGTCGTTGCGATGGTTGGGGTACTTGGCCCAGGCGTTGAAGCGCCAGTCGGTGATGGCTATTTCGCCGGCGGGGTTTTTGATGGAGCCTTCAGCCTTGACGAAGATGGGGCCGGAGTCGCGGAGCCAGACGCGGTCGGTGCGCCAGATGTGGAAGTGCAGACGGGCGAGGTTGGCGCCCTGCCGGCGAAGCATGTTGTAGGCGCGCTTCTCGGTGGCGACGTCGTTGACAAGGATGTGGACGTCTTCGACGCGCGAGAGATGGCGGACGATCTCGCAGTAGACCCAGGGGATGGGCTGGAACTTGCCGGGCCAGTCTTCGGGGTTGTGCGGCCAGGCGATCCAGGTGGCGGTGTGCGGGGCCCACTCGGCGAGCATGCGGAAGCGTGTCGGTCTAGCGGTCACGGATCCATCTTTTCATGGCGGGATCGGGGCTGATCGGGAGCATAGGAGTTTGCCTCGATCTTAATGGATAGCAGGGCAGAGTGGATTCTTGGAGTTAGTGCTCTTGCGGAGCGGAGTAGACCCGTTGCACAGCCCCCGGCTTCCAGAAGCCAGCCCAACGCGCCACTCGTCCTTCCGGATCAAACATGGCGTAGCTGTGGGCCGTGACGCACTCGGAGCCGTGCTCGTCCAATTGCGTCCACTCTGCGAGTGCCTGGCCATGCTGTTGCACAAACCAGTTGACCCTGAAGGTGCTGCCAGGAAAACGTGCCTGGAAAGCAGCGATGTGAGCCAGCAGGTCGCTATGCCCATTGCCTTCCACGCCGGGATTGGCGAACACCACCGTCTCCGAGACGCTGGTCTCCAGCAAATGTTTCTGCTCGCTGAGCGAGGTTGTAGCGAAAGCGTTGAGGTAATTTTCAAACGCTGATCTTAGCTGCTCATCTGTCATAGGTGCCTCTTGTTTGCCGGAGGCGACCTGCTGTCGCGCCAAGGACAGCGGGGTGCTCCAAAGTTCCAAAAGCTTATGCCACTGCAACTACCGTAGGTAGAAGCCGTAGCTGGTTAGAGTCAGATACGGGCTGGAAGGTGCAGAGGTGGATAGCGATGGCGTGGCGCGGGGGACAGAGGAGCTAGCGGGCTAGTCGATGAAGCGACGGGTGAGGCCGGTGTAGGCATCGATGCGGCGGTCGCGGAGGAAGGGCCAGTGCTGGCGGGTGGTTTCGACGAGTTTGGGGTCGAGGTCGGCGGTGAGGATCTCTTCTTTGTCGTGCGAGGCCTGGGCGAGGATGCGGCCGAAGGGGTCGGCGATGAAGGAGCCGCCCCAGAACTCGAGGCCGGGGTTGGGGCCGACGGTGAAATCGCCGGTCATGCCGACGACTTCGTTGGCGGTGGGGGGGACGCGGTTGAGTTGGCCGTCTATCAGGACGTCGCCGAGCTCGTGGCCGACGCGGTTGACGGCGCAGACGAAGACGCCATTGGCGATGGCGTGGGCGCGCTGAATGGTCTGCCAGGCGTCGTACTGGGCCTGGCCGAACTCGGCTTTTTCGCTGGGATGCCAGCCGATGGCGGTGGGGTAGAAGAGGGTTTCGGCGCCGCGGAGGGCGGTCTCACGGGCGGCCTCGGGGTACCACTGATCCCAGCAGACGAGAGTTCCGATACGACCTGCGGTCGTATCCGGGGCTTTGAAGCCGAGGTCGCCGGGGGTGAAGTAGAACTTCTCGTAGTAGAGCGGATCGTCGGGGATGTGCATTTTGCGGTAGACGCTGGCGATGTTGTCCGGTGCGGAGCTGGCGGGATCGAGGGTGACGGCGGTGTTGTGGTAGAGGCCGGGGGCGCGGCGCTCGAAGAGGCTGGCGATGATGACGACGTTGTGCTCGCGGGCGACGGCGGCGAGGGCGGAGGTAGAGGGGCCGGGGATGGACTCGGTGAGGGCGAAGAGGGCGTGATCTTCGCGCTGGCAGAAGTACTGGGCGCGGAAGAGCTCGGGCAGGCAGATGAGGTTGGCGCCGGCGAGGGCGGCTTCGCGGCAGCGGGCGACGGCCCTGGCGAGGTTGGCCTGGGGGTCGGGGTCGCAGGACATCTGGATGAGAGCGACGCGGGTTGTTTTGGTGGGCATGATGGAGAGACCTCAGGCCTGGAGGCAGGCGAGCTTGATGCTTTTGGCAAAGGTGAGGATATCGCGGTCGCGTGTCACCAGAGTCAATCGTTCGACGCGCGCGGAGGCGACGAGGATGCGATCGGAGGGATCCTTGTGCATGGGCTCGGGGAGGTCGACGGAGTCAATGGCGATCTCGGGGGTGAGGGGAAGCAGCTGAATGCCGGGAAGCTGGAAGGCTTCTTCGACCCAACGGCTTACCGGCACCTGGAGGGAAATTCGTTGAAGCCGTGCCAGGAGCGCGATCTCCCAGACGGATATGACGGAGACAAAGGCTGATCCGGTCAGGCGAGCTGCATCGATCGCCATCACAGTCGGAGTGCGAAGTTTTGGAGAGGCGTTGATGAAGTCAAGCCATATGTGGGTGTCCAGGAGGAGGGGTGAGGTGCTACTCATCCTTGAGGGTCCACTCGACTCCGGTAGGACCGACGATGTCGCCGAGTTCCTCTACGGAGCCTTGCATCCAGCCGTAGCCCGAAACAAGTTCGGTTTCTGCGACGGGGATGATCTGTGCGACGGGGATCCCGCGTCGGAGGACTGTAACGGCGGCCCGCCTTTTCTGCACACCGGAGAGCACGGAGGAGAAGTGAGCTTTTGCGTAGGCGATGGACACACTTTTAGAGGATTCTGCAGCAGATACTTTTGCAGCCTTCTTCTTCACTCCCGGCATGCTGGTCACCTCCACATGACCTGTTCAGTGTAGCAGGCGGGCCCGGGTGCTTTCGGGACGTCGGCTCGTCTTCTATCCGGAGGCTGAATCTGTTACGTTGGAGTTAAAAGCAGCCAGTCAGAGCAGGATTTACGTCACCGAATACCAATTCAGTCTGGTTCGGCTTGGGCACCTTTGCAAGAGCCGAACCTGCCAACGAGATCTGAAGGAGCGTCATGAGAGAGTTTCGCGATTTTCTTGAGTTGTCGTATGCCGAGCTGGAGGACCTGAACCTGGAGGCGAAGGACCAGCGCAGGAAGCGGGTGCCTGCCGACAAGGTGCAGGAGCAGCGGCTGAAGTACCTGACGGATACGAAAGGTGTGAAGGCGGTGACAGTGATGTTCAGCGATCTTGAGGGACGGCTGCACATGCTGGACTACGACGCCAAGTTTCTCGCGAAGAGCTATGACAATTTGACGTTCGATGGGTCGTCGATTCGTGGCTTTACGGCGCAGCGGGAGAGCGATCTGCGGCTGGGGATTGATTGGAGCGCGTTCTACTGGGTGCCGGCGGATGTGTTTGGGCCGGGCAAGGTGATCGTGTTTGGTGAGGTGATTGACAAGAACGGCGGCACGTATGCGGCGGACATTCGCGGGGTGCTGAAGCAGTACTCGAAGGAGCTGTTTGAGACGCAGGGCTACACGCTGAATGCGGCGAACGAGATTGAAGGATTCCTGTTTGAGGGTGTGGATGCCGAGCGCAGCTTTCATGAGACGGGCGCGTTCGAATACGTGAACAAGGGTGGGTATTATCACTCGCTGCCGGGTGATCCGCTGCGGGACTTCATCGACATTGCGGCCGAGGTGCAGCGAGCGATGGGGTTTGAGAACGAGAAGGATCATCCGGAGGTGGCGCCGAGCCAGTTCGAGATCAACTACACGTATGGCGAGGTGGTTGCGGCGGCGGATCAGATCCAGTTGTACAAGCTGATCTGTCGCCAGGTAGCGACACAGATGGGGATGACGGCGAGCTTTCTGCCGAAGCCGGTGACGGGTGTGAACGGCAGCGGCATGCACACGAACATCTCGATTACCAAGGACGGCAAGAACCTTTTCTGGGATCCCAACGGTGAGGAGAAGATCTCGGCGATGGCGTGGCAGTTTACGGATCGGATTCTGACGCATGGCAACGATCTTTGCCTGCTGCTGAACGCGAGTGTGAATGCGTATCGGCGGCTGGATCCGCACTTTGAGGCGCCGAACCAGATCAAGGCGTCGGCGACGGATCGTGGGTCGATGGTGCGGATACCGATCGGCAATGAGAAGTCGGCGCGGGTGGAGGTGCGGTCGGTGGGGCCGGATGCGAATCCGTACATGGTGCTGTACTCGATCTTCAAGAGCGGGCTCGATGGCGAGACGGCGAAGATTGACAACCTGCGGCAGGCGGAGCGGTATCTGCCGGATAACGTCTACACGGCGATTGAGGACTTTCGCAAGGCGGAGTGGACGACGAAGCTGCTGGGCGAGGATGTGAAGGGGCGCTATGCGGACCTGAAGCAGGCGTCAGCGGATCGATGTGCGCGGCTCCTCGGGACGATTGTGAAGGCACCGGAGATCCAGTTTCACCATGATGTGTACAACCAGCTGCTGTGGGGGCAGTTTTAAGGACGCCTCTACACACGTTGCGCAAGCCCCGGCGACTTGCTGCCGGGGCTTGCTGCGTTTGCTGGCATGAGCCGGCGGTTGTTCCGAGCGCATATGATGAAGTCGCAGAAGTTTGACTGAGGAGAGAGCGGAACCATGCGGAAGAAGGTCAGCATCATTGGGGCGGGGAATGTGGGGGCGACGGCGGCGCACTGGGTGGCGGCGAAGGAGTTGGCCGACGTAGTGCTGCTGGATGTCGCGGAGGGCATTCCGCAGGGTAAGGGGCTGGATCTGCTGGAGGCGATGCCGATCGAGAGGCGCGACTGCTCGATCATCGGGACGAACGACTACGCCGACACGAAGGATTCTGATGTGGTAGTGGTGACGGCGGGGATCGCCCGCAAGCCGGGGATGAGCCGGGATGATCTGCTGAACACGAACTACAAGATCATGTGCGATGTGGTGACGAAGGTGGTTGCCGCGTCGCCGGAGTGCATCTTGATTGTGGTGTCGAACCCGCTGGATGCGATGGCGCAGACGGCGTTCCGGCAGTCAGGTCTGCCGCGGGACCGGGTGATCGGCATGGCTGGGGTGTTGGACTCGGCGCGCTTCCGGACCTTCATTGCGGAGGAGTTGAAGGTGTCGGTCGAGAATGTAACTGCTTTTGTTCTTGGCGGGCATGGCGACACGATGGTGCCGCTGCCGCGGTACTCGACGGTGGCAGGGATTCCGATCACGGAACTGATTGAGCCGGTGCGGCTGGAGTCGCTGGTGCAGCGGACGCGGGATGGCGGCGCGGAGATCGTGAAGTATCTGAAGACCGGGTCGGCCTACTATGCGCCGAGTGCGGCGGCGGTCGAGATGGTGGAGGCGATCCTGAAGGATAAGAAGAAGATTCTGCCGTGCGCGGCGTATCTGGAGGGGGAGTACGGGATCCGTGGGTTGTTTGTCGGAGTACCGTGCAAGCTGGGTGCGCGGGGCATCGAGCAGATTCTCGAGATCAAGCTCCACCCGGAGGAGCAGGCGGCGCTTGAGAAGAGCGCGGCTGCGGTGAAGGAGCTTTGCGCGGTGATCGGGGTCGGGTAAGTTTTACCGACAAGAGCATGGATGAAAAGAGGGTGACTGCCGTGGCGGTCACCCTCTTTCTTCGCCGCCTATGCGGGGTTACACGCGGTCGATGGTGACGCTTTCGAGAACGACCGGGGTCTTGGGCCGATCCATGCCGTCGCGGGAGAGCTTGGAGATCTTTTCGGCGATGTCGTAGCCTTCGACGACCTCACCGAAGATGGTGTGCTTGCCGGTGAGCCAGCTGGTGTCGGCAGTGGTGATGAAGAACTGGCTGCCGTTGGTGTTGGGGCCGGCGTTGGCCATGGCGAGTTTTCCTGGCTGGGTGAAGGCGTGCTTTGAGCCCTTGGTCTCATCGGCAAACTTGTAGCCGGGGCCGCCCATGCCGGTGCCCTCGGGGTCGCCGCCCTGGATCATGAACGAGGGGATGACGCGATGGAAGATGGTGCCGTCGTAGAGCTTGGCGCCCTTCTTCGAACGGGAGTTCCAGTCTTTGGTGCCTTCGGCGAGGCCGATGAAGTTGGCTACGGTCTCGGGGGCGTCCTGCTCAAAAAGTTTGCAGACGATGGTTCCTTCCGAGGTCTTGAAGGTGGCGTAAGTGCCGGGACTACTGGGCATTGTGTAGATCTCCTTTTTCCTGCTGAGGTGTGATGGCGGTCAGGCGATCTGCGCGTCCGGGGATGTGGCGCAGAACCAGCTAGTGCGTGACCGCGGATGGCGCCGGCGCTGCAGATGCAGGGGCCGGCTGGGGTGATGGGTCGGCCGGTAAAGGCTGGCCTTCAGGAACAATCGTGATCCGGTGGATGACGACTGGGGTAAGGGGTTTGTCGCTCGGGTTGCGCTCGACGCGTGCGATGGCAACGACGCGGGCGACGGTCTGCGCGTCGCACTGACCGAAGATGGTATGTTTGCCGTTCAGCTCCTCAACCGGCGCTTCCGTGATGAAGAACTGACTGCCGTTGGTTGCCGGACCGGAGTTTGCCATGGCGAGGCGGCCGGGCACATTGAACGTGAGCGCCGGATCGATCTCATCCTCAAAGAAGTAGCCTGGATCGCCGGTGCCGTCGCCTGCCCGGTCGCCGCCCTGGATCATGAAGCTGGGAACGACGCGATGGAAGGTGGTGCCGTTATAGAACGGCTGGTGGTGCTCCTTTTTGAGGGTCCTGGGGTCGACCCAGTCCTTGGTGCCCTGGGCGAGGCCGACGAAGTTTGCGACCGTAAGGGGCGCCTGCTTGTCGTAGAGCTTGCAGCTGAGCCGGCCCATGGTGGTGTCGATGAGAGCCGTGGGGCCGGTGGGGGTGACGGGGGCGTGCACCTGAGAGCTGGCCTCTGGGCCGTCTGGCAGGTCGGACGAAGAGGCGGCCGGAGGCGGTGCTGCCTGGCCGGGCGATGGAGTGGCCGGGGCGGACTGGCCAAAGCCGAGCGGCGTGAGGAGGGCGAGACAAAGGAGCGGCCGGAAGATAGACAAGGTGGAGATCACTTCCGTACGAGTTTACGCGACGCTGGCTCGCCATGGGAGTGGAGCCGGCGTTTGGCGGGTGGAGAATGCTGATTCTGTGGGATTTCGGGGAGTTCCCACGGGGATCGTGAGGACGGTCGCATAAGGGAGGCGACCATGCGGCAACCCGCCGGCGGAGCCACCCGTCTGAAGGGATGAGGTGAAGCATGGCACAAGGCATCGATTCGACCAAGACTCCGGCTCGTCCGTCCCACGAAGCGATTGAGAGCAGCACCGGTGATACCACCAACGCAGGGAAGTCTGAAGAGAAGAAGGTAGATCACATCGCGATGGAGAGTGCCAAGCGCGCCCAAAATCGTATCCATTCCGATGAGGATGTGAACCCGGGAACGGATCTTTTCACGAAGTAAGCACGGGTTGTGCAGAACGAAAGGCCCGCCGTGATGGCGGGCCTTGCTGCGTTCAGAGCAGCCTGATCAGTAGCCCTGTGCACCCGCCAGGGCGACGGCGTGATCCTGCTCTCCGGCGCCGCCCGAGACGCCAAGGGCACCGACAACCGTGCCATTCTGCTTGAGCGGGACGCCGCCCGCGAAGATCATGATGCGGCCCTGATTCGAGGCGTGGATGCCAAAGAACTGCTGACCGGGGCCGGCGTTATCGCCGAGATCCTTGGTGGTGATGTCGAAGGCGCGCGAGGTGAACGCTTTACTCATGGCGATGTCGATCGAGCCTCGCCAGGCATTTTCCATGCGTTCAAAGGCGAGGAGGTTGCCGCCTTCGTCGACCACGGCCAGGCACATGGGCTGACCGATCTCTTCAGCCTTCTTGGTGGCGGCGGCGATGATCTTTCGGGCGTCATTGAGGTTCAGCATGATGGAACTCCTTCAGGTGGCAGTTGGCCACACGGGGTTAGGATGCCCGAGAGATGCGGCGCGACTTTACGACGCGGACGTTACCGGGTTGGCGAGAGGCACAAGCGGGTCGGGATCGGGTCGAGGGCTCTTCCAGCCGTAGGTCTCGTAGCGGTGGTGGACCTGGCCGCCGGCGAGCTCGAGGACGGTGAAGCCCTCCGGGGTTCCCCAGCGGGATCCTCGCCACCAGTTGCCGGAGACGGCCCCGGACGTGATGTAGGGCACGTCGCGCCAGAAGACGGTTTCGTTAATGTGGGTGTGGCCCTGCAAGACGGCGACGATGTGATGGCCTTCGAAGAGGTCGATGACCTGGCGGGCGTTGCCGACGAGAAAGCCGTGCAGGTTGGTGAGAGCCTGGTAGGCCTGGGCCTTGGCGGCCTTGTCGTCTGGCGGTGAATACTGCGGGGCAGCGGAGACGAGAGGCACGTGGGAGACGACGATGATGGGGGTGCCGGCGGGCGTGGCGGCGAGATCGGCGGCGAGCCACTGCAGCTGCGCGGGATCGATCATGGCGTCGAACTCGCGTTCGGGCGTGATCTGGATGGAGTCGAGCAGGATGAAGTGGTAGCCCTTTTCGTTGAAGGAGCGGTAGGTTTTGGTGTTGAAGCGCTGTTCGAAGGCCTGCTTGCCGTAGAGCGGGTCGGTGGTTTGGACGCCGGAGGCGGGGACGCGGCCGAAGACATCGTGGTTGCCGATGACGTGGTGAATGGGGGTGCCGTTGAGGGTCTGCTCAGTCTTCTGGTAGAGGTCGAGCAGCATGAGCGAGCGATCGCGGGGGACGGCGGCGAGGTCGAAGCAGTGGTCGCCGCCCTGGATGCAGAGGTCGGGCTTGAGGGCGCGGATCTTCTGCATGGCGAGGGCGGTGCCTTCGTTGGCTTTGAGTTCGGGCTGCGTGTGGGTGTCGGTGAAGAAGACGAGCTTGAGGGAGCCGACTCGCGGAGCAGATGCTGCTTGCGTCACGCTCGGCAGGGCAGAGCTTGCGGCCATAGCGGCGGACAGGGAGAGGAAGCGGCGGCGATCCATGTGGCTGATGCTATCGCAGCCAGCTGAACCCACGATGACGGGCGGCGTTGAAGTCCTGTTGGTAGGGGAAGACATACGTGGGTTGGCCCTCGATGCCGTCGCCGCCGAGTGGGATGGTCGCGCCATCCATCGTCTTACCGGTCCAGCTACTCATGCCGTCGCGTTTATTGCCGTTGACCTCGACGACCATGGTCACGGCGGGGCGGCCGCGCTCGGAGACAAAACGGCAGAAGGCGCCGGTCGGGTCTTCCCGGTAGTCGAAGTACTCGGACGCGCGCACAAAGCGCAGGATAACCACAGGACCTCCATGAAGGCGGAACTGATCAGTGCAGGTCCAGACCACGTCTTCAGACGCGGTCACCTGCAGCGTGCGGAGTCGATCGAAGGTGTACAAGGCAAGGGCTACGAGCCCGAGGACGACGAGAGAAAGGACCTGCCTGGCGCGCAAGGTGCTTACCTAGTGAAGAAGTCCTTGACCTGCTGGACGATAACATCGCGGCTGACGTCGGAGATAGCTTCGGTGAGGGGGAGCTGCTTGGGGCAGGCTTCGACGCAGTTCTGGGCGAAGCCGCACTCCTGCACGCCGCCATCGCCGGCTAGGGCACGGAGACGCTCTTCCTTGAGGACGGCGCCGGTGGGGTGGTTGTTGAAGAGCTTAACCTGGGCGATGGTGGCGGCGCCGACGAAGTTGGTGGAGTCGTTGAACTGCGGGCAGACCTCCATGCAGATGGTGCAGGAGATGCAGTTTGAGAGCGGATAGAGGGTTTCCTGCAGCTGGGGGAACTGGCGCGGGCCGGCGCCGAGGTCGTAGGAGCCGTCGATTGGAACCCAGGCCTTGACGGCCTTGAGGTTCTCAAAGAGCACGGAGCGGTCGACGGCCAGGTCGCGGACGACGGGGAACTTCGAGAGCGGCGCGAGGGTGATGGTGCCGGTGCCGTCGGTGCCGGAGAGCTTGTCGACCAGGGCGGAGCAGGCCATGCGGGCGCGGCCGTTGATGAGCATGGCGCAGGAGCCGCAGATCTCTTCGAGGCAGTTGGCGTCGTAGGCGATGGGGGTGGTTTCGATGCCGGCCGAGGTGACGGGATCGCAGGCGATCTCGCCGAGCACGGAGGTGATGTTCATGTTCGGCCGGTAGGGGATCTCGAACTTTTCGGTGCGGGCGGGGGCGTCGGGCGTGGCCTGGCGCTTGATCTCGACCTTGATGGTGCGGGTGCTGACCCTGGTGGCGGTCTCGGACTGGGCGACGGGGGTGTGGGTGGTGCTGGGGGTCTGGACGGTGGTGGCCATAGGAAGAGCTCCTGTGATGCATTCCGATTTGCTGCTACCAGCGGGGTCAGTGTCCCTCCCCCCGGTTGAGTCCTAATATCTTCGAATTACACAGCTTTGATCTGGATTAGAGCTTGCTGCAGGAAGCTCTAATCCGTTGCTCTGTCGTCCCTGCGAGCTTGTGTTAAAGATACCTACCGGCGCAAGTCGTTGCGCTGCGACTGATGCGGGATTTGGTGCGGTCGTAACTGTGGGTGCTCTTGTGATTCCGCTGCGACGGCCGTAGGGAAACGCTCCTCTGAGCCTTCTTACTCAAATCATGGATAGCCTTATGGCGACTAGCGGCGACGAAACTGACGGTAGATTGCTACAACAGCTACGCCGACAGCGATGAGAATAAAGAGGGCGACTCCGATTAGAACGACATTGACGCCATCGTTTTCTTCTCCTTGAAGGATGACTGCGGTCATGCCGTGGCCGCGTAGTTGCGGGCGCGGGGGGTGATGTGGCTGATGTCGACGTCTTCGAAGGTGAGCTGCGGGGCTCCGGCGACGAAGGCGGCCTTGGTGGTCTTGAGGAACTGCTCGTCGTTGCGATCGGGGAAGTCGGGCTTGTAGTGGGCGCCTCGGGACTCGTCGCGGGCGGCGGCACCCTGGACGACGACGCGGGCGAGGTGGAGCATGTTGTCGAGCTGGCGGCCGAAGGCGAAGCTGGTGTTGGCCCACTGGCTCTTGTCAGAGAGGTTGACGTTCTTGAGGCGGGCCTGGAGCTCGACGATCTTAGAATCCGCCTGGGCCAACCCTTCGTTGTAGCGGATGATGGTGGCGTGGCGGGTCATGGTGTCGCCGAGTTCGCGCCAGAGTTTGAAGGGGTTTTCGGTGCCGGTGCTGGTGAGCAGGGCTTCGTTCTTCTCGCGCTGGCGCTGGAGCTCTGCGCTGTGGCCGCCGTCGCCGGGCTGGGGGGCGAGGGATTTGGCGTACTCGATCGCGCAGGGGCCGGCGACGAAGCCGCCGTAGATGCAGGAGAGCAGCGAGTTGGCGCCGAGGCGGTTGGCGCCGTGGATGGAGTAGTCGGCCTCGCCGGCGGCGAAGAGGCCGGGCAGGTTGGTCTGCTGATGGAAGTCAACCCAGAGGCCGCCCATGGTGTAGTGCATGCCCGGGAAGATCTTCATGGGGACGTCGCGCGGATTGTCGCCGACGAACTTCTCGTAAATCTCAAGGATGCCTTCGAGCTTGTTGAGGCGCGCCGGTGGTAGGTGGGTGAGATCGAGGTAGACCATGGGCTGACCGTCGATGCCGAGGTTTTCCTGGTAGACGATGCGGTGGATGGCGCGGGTGGCGATGTCTCGGGGGACGAGGTTGCCGTACTTGGGGTACCACTCTTCGAGGAAGTAGAAACGGTCGGCCTCTGGGATGGAGCGGGCGACACGCTTCTCGTTGCGATCGCGCGGGACCCAAACACGGCCACCCTCGCCACGGGCGGACTCGGACATGAGGCGGAGCTTGTCTTCGCCGGGGATGGCGGTGGGATGGACCTGGATGAACTCGCCGTTGGCGTAGAAGGCGCCCTGCTGGTAGAGCGCGGACTGGGCGGAGCCGGTGCAGACGACGGAGTTGGTGCTCTTGCCGAAGAGGGCGCCGATGCCGCCGGTGCAGATGATGACGGCGTCGGCGGGGAAGGTGCGGAGCTCCATGGAGCGGAGGTCCATGGCGCAGACGCCGCGGGTGGCGCCGTTGTCGTCGAGGACGGCCGAGAGGAACTCCCATCCCTCGTACTTGGTGACCTTGCCTTCGGACTCGTAGCGGCGGACCTGC
>CAXSEC010000043.1:0-19055 GCA_964236325.1 uncultured Acidobacteriaceae bacterium
TTGCCGGCGTTTGAGTAGAAGATATCGGCGAAGGTGGGCGCGATCACCGCGCGGAATCCATACTGGTGAATCGCCCACGCAGCATGCTCGCGCGAGGAGCCGCAGCCAAAGTTCTTCTCCGCAATCAGGATCTCGGCGCCCTTGTACTCCGGCCGATTCAGTACGAACGTCGGATCGTCCGCACCTGCATCCGGCCCTTCCTGGATCCTGCGCCAGTCGTAGAAAAGAAAGTCGCCATATCCCGTGCGTTCAATGCGCTTCAGAAACTGCTTCGGAATAATCTGATCGGTGTCGATGTTGGGCAGCGGCAGAGGCACCGCAGTCGAGGTCAGAAGGTTGATGGGCTGCATCAGCGTGATCCTCCTTCGACCAGCACCTGGTCGATCGCAAAGGTCTTGTCCGCTGCGGCAAACTGCCACGTGCGTATGTCCGTGAGATGGCCCGTGATCGCGGCCGCCGCGGCCATGATGGGCGAGACCAGATGCGTTCGACCGCCGCGACCCTGCCGCCCTTCGAAGTTGCGATTGCTCGTCGACGCGCATCGCTCGCCCGGCTGCAGGATGTCCGGGTTCATGCCAAGGCACATGCTGCACCCGGGCTCACGCCACTCAAAGCCCGCCGTCCGAAAGATCGTTGCCAGACCCTCGCGCTCCGCCTGCGCCTTCACCTGCTGCGATCCAGGAACTACCATCGCGCGTACCGTCGTTGCCACGTGCCGCCCGTCAACCACCTTCGCCGCCGCGCGTAGATCTTCAATCCGCGCGTTGGTGCAGGACCCAAGAAAGACCGCGTCGACCTGAATCTCCTCGATCTTCGTTCCCGGGGTCAGATCCATGTACTCGAGCGCGCGGGCAAAGCTCTTGCGATCCGCATCCGACAGCGCATCCTCCACTGACGGCACCACATCGTCAATGCCCGTCACCATGCCCGGACTTGTGCCCCACGTCACACGCGGCGCCAACTTCGCTGCATCGATTGTCATCTCGCGATCAAAGACCGCTCCCGCATCGGTGGTCAAGGTCCGCCAGTGCGCCACCGCGTTCTCCCACGCGTCGCCATCTCCTCGCGTGCCTGCCGCATCCTGCAGTACACCGCTTGGAGCAAAGCGTCGCCCTTTCAGGTAGGCAAACGTCGTCTCATCCGGAGCAATCATTCCGGCGCGCGCGCCTGCCTCAATGCTCATGTTGCAGATCGTCATCCGGCCTTCCATCGAGAGCGACCGGATGGCCGACCCGGCGTACTCCACCACGTAGCCAGTCGCTCCATCCGTGCCAATGCGGCCGATGATGTCGAGAATGATGTCCTTCGCCGTCACCCCAAACGGAAGCTCACCGTCCACGTCGATCCGGAAGGTCTTCGGCTTATCCTGCGGCAGCGTCTGCGTCGCCATCACATGCTCCACCTCTGAGGTGCCGATGCCGAACGCCAGTGCGCCGAACGCGCCGTGGGTGGAAGTATGTGAGTCGCCACAAACAATCGTCATGCCCGGCTTGGTCGCGCCCAACTCCGGCCCAATCAAATGCACGATGCCTTGCTCGGCTGCCTGCACGTCAAACAACTTAATACCGAACTCGTTACAATTACGGCGCAGCGCGTCGACCTGCTTTGCCGCAATCTGATCGGCGATCAGCAGCCGGTCCTGAACGCTTGTAGTCGGGACATTGTGATCGACCGTTGCGATGTGCCGGTCCGGCCGGCGCAGGCCGCGTCCGGCCAGGCGCAGCCCTTCAAAGGCCTGCGGGCTCGTTACCTCGTGCACCAGGTGCAGATCGATGTACAGCAGCGTCGGCTCGCCCTCAGGTTCGGCGACCAGGTGCTGCTCCCAGACCTTCTCAAACAGCGTCTTCGGCATGGAACCTATTGGACTCATGGTTGACCCTTCATCTCTGAACTCGTTTCCGCAGGCAGCGCATTATGCGCACCTATCGTTGTCGGACTTACCGCATGCGGTGTGCCGTCCGGATCAACGAGAAAGACTCGCGTGATGTTTTCGCGCATCTCGCTTCCGGATGGCGGCTGCTCCGTCCATCGCGTCACACTTCGCCGCAAGGCCGGTGCGAGATGCTCCGGGTTCAATGCGCGATTGCTGAAGACCCACATCGTATACGTGGCATCCCCATCGTCGACCGTCTTGTTGTCACTGATCCACTCTGTGGCCGCAAACACAATCAAGGGCTGCGGCAGCCCGAGGTCGACCCACAACAGGCCGCGATCCGGACAGAAGTGCTGCACACACGCGTCAGCAGAGAAATAGCGATTGTCGTCCCTGATCACTGTGCCCGGCGGCCCGATCAGGAAGTCACTCGCAGTCTCAGCCAGCGTCGCTCCATGTCCCCAGAACGACTGCGGCGCCGTCAGATATCGCTTCAGAAAGGGCTTGAAGCGTGGATCGTGCGCCAGCCTGTTTTCGTCACTTCCCGGTGCGTCGCTCGCATACGCCCACAGCCAGCTCAGGTCTTCCGCCTTCTCCGACCGATGCAGCGTGACCTGCGGCGCATGGAACTGCGCGAGCGCCGGCGCCACACCGCTCAGCAGCATTCCCGAAAGCATCGCAAGTGAGAGAAGAGATCGCATCGAAGTCTGTCGTCTAGCCGCCTACACAGCGTGCATCGACTCCTTTCGCCCTAAATCCTCCGACAGCGCCTCGTGCACCAGCCGCCCCATGGCCTCCGTCGACAGGATCGTCGCCCCTTTGTCGCGGCTGATGTCTGCCGTGCGATGGCCGTCATCGAGCACGCGACGAACTGCACCCTCCACCGCTAGCGCCTCCTGCTCGAGACCCGCCGAGTGCCGCAGCACCATCGCTGCCGTGAGAATCGCGCCCAGCGGGTTCGCCTTGCCGGTGCCTGCGATGTCGGGCGCCGATCCATGCACCGGCTCATACAGGTTCACCTTGCCGCCAATCGTGGCCGACGGCAGCATCCCCAGCGAGCCGGTAATCACGCCCGCCTCGTCTGAAAGAATGTCGCCAAACAGGTTCTCTGTCAGCACGACATCAAAGCTGCGCGGCGTGTTCATCAGATGCATCGCCATCGAATCCACCAGCTGATGCTCAACCGTCACCCCGGGATACTCCGCTGCGAGCTCCGTCACTGTCGCCCGCCACAGCTGCGAGGTCTCAAGCACGTTTGCCTTGTCGACCGAGGTCAGCTTGCCCCGTCGTCTTCCCGCCAGTTCAAACGCGACGCGGGCCACACGAACCACCTCGTCCTTCGTGTAGCGCATGGTGTTCAAGGCCGCGCCCGTCTGCTTGTTCCACTCTCGAGGTGTGCCAAAGTACAGGCCGCCCAGCAGCTCACGCACAAACAGAATGTCCACTCCCGCGGTCACATCAGTGCGCAGCGGAGAGCTCGCCGCCAGAGCCGTGTAGGCCACCGACGGACGCAGATTTGCGAAGCCGCCCAGCACCTGACGAATCTTCAGCAGACCCGCCTCCGGCCGCTTGTCCGGAGTCAGCGCGTTGAACGCGTTATCGCCCACCGCGCCCAACAGCACCGCATCGCTCGCCAGAGCCTGATTGATCGTTCGCTGCGGCAGCGGCATTCCTTGCTGCGTGATCGCTACTCCGCCAATCAGCTCCTCGGTAAACTCAAACTCGTGGCCGCCATGGTCCGCGACCGCGCGCAGAATGCTTACCGCCTCTCGCGTTACCTCCGGCCCGATCCCGTCGCCGGGGAGAATTGTAACCTTCAGCTGCACATATGCTCCTTGCTCCGTATCAAAGCCGTGTAGTTGATCACGCAGATCCGCAGATCACAGGATCGGCGTGACCAGCGCCGGGTGCGGTGTCTGCAGCAGGCTCAACAGGTCCTGCTCATAGATCGACTTCTTGCGGTCCGCAAGCTCGGTAAATCGCTGGTAGACCTCGTCCAGCTGATCGCGATCAAGGCGAAATCCCAGATCGTCCAGCCGCTGCTCGAGCGCGCGTCGCCCACTGTGTTTGCCCAGCACAATCTTCGTTGCCGGAACCCCGACTGACTCTGGCGTCATAATCTCGTACGTCAGCGGGTTCGCCAGCATCCCGTGCTGATGAATGCCCGACTCGTGCGCAAACGCGTTCGCGCCCACCACTGCCTTGTTCGGCGAGCAGCCAAAGCTGATCATCTCCGCCAGCAGCTGGCTGGTCGGAAACAGCTCGCGCATCACGATGTTCGAGGTATACGGGAATCGGTCGCGCCGCACGGTAAGCGCCGCTGCGATCTCTTCAAGCGCCGCGTTCCCCGCACGCTCGCCGATGCCATTGATCGTGCACTCCACCTGCCGCGCGCCGCCCTCGATCCCCGCCAGCGTGTTCGCCACCGCCATGCCCAGATCATCATGGCAGTGCGTCGACAGTGTCACGGCCTCGATGCCCGGCACCTGCTCGCGCAGCATGCGAAACAGCGCCGTATACTCGGCCGGCGTTGCATAGCCGACCGTGTCGGGCACGTTGATCGTCGTCGCGCCAGCCTCGATCGCAATCGTGATCATCTGTACCAGAAAGTCTTGATCGCTGCGTGTTCCATCTTCGGTCGAGAACTCCACATCATCGACAAACGATCGCGCCAGCCGCACGTTCTCGCCCACCTGCTCGAGCGCCTGCGCCCGCGTGATCCGCAGCTTCGCCTCAAGGTGTAAATCCGAGCTCGCCAGAAACACATGAATGCGATTCTTTTCCGCCGGCTCAACCGAGCGTGCGGCTGCCTCCACGTCCGGCTGCCGGCAGCGCGCCAGCGACGTGATGCGTGGCCCCTTCACCTCACGCGCAATCGCCCGGATCGAGTCCGCATCTCCCCGCGACGCAATCGCAAAGCCAGCCTCCAGAACGTCCACACCCAAAGCCGCCAGCTGGTGCGCCATACGCAGCTTCTCGTCGTGGTGCATCGTGCATCCCGGGCTCTGCTCCCCATCGCGCAGCGTCGTGTCGAAAAAGAGAAGCTGCTCCGCCTTCTCCTCCGCCGGTCCGCTCCCCTCAGGCTTGTTCTGTTCCGTCATCCCGTGTACCTTCCTGCTTGTCCCTAGCATAACCGCTTCTTATGCGCGGACGAAGCGGTATCAGTGAATCTAATCGCTCCGCTTGGCTCCGGTAATAGCCTGCGCCAGCGATAACTGAAGATTGGCTCGCCAGGAAAGCCCGCATGGAACTCACGCAGATGGAAACCTTCCTCGCCGTCGCCGAGGAGCGCAGCTTCTCCCGCGCTGCCTCGCGCCTGCACCGCACCCAGCCGGCCGTCAGCCAGGCCATCGCAAAGCTTGAAGCAGAACTCGGCGAGCTGCTCTTCGAACGCAGTTCGCGCGATGCAACCCTTACCGCCGCGGGCGAGGTCCTGCGCGAGTACGCCCTCAAAATGCTCAATCTCCGCACCGAGGCCGCCGGCGCCATCACCGACCTTCGTGCCCTCCATACCGGCAAGCTCAGCATCGCCGCCAACGAATACACCTGCCTCTACCTGCTGCCGCTGCTCTCCGAGTTCCGCAAGAAAAACAGCCGCATCAAGGTCGCCGTGCAACGCTCCCTCGCCAGCCGCATCCCGGACGAGGTTCTGCTCCACAGTGTCGAGCTCGGTCTGCTCTCCTTTCGCCCCGACGATCCGCAGCTCACCTCCACCATCGTCTATCGCGACGAGCTGGCCCTGATCGTCAATCCCAGCCACCCCTTCGCCCGCGCCGGACAGGTTCCTATCCGCGATCTTCGCGCCTGCAACTTCATCGCTCACACCATCGCCTCGCCGCTCCGCCAGAAGGTCGTCCAGGCCTTCAAACAGCACAAAACGCCCCTCAACATGGGCGTCGAACTTCCCTCCATTGAGGCCATCAAGCGCTTTGTCGAAATGGGCGGCGGCGTAGCGCTCGTTCCGGGTCTATGCGTCCGCACCGAGGTCGCCAACGGCAGTCTCGTCCGGGTTCGGGTTCCGGAGCTCACGCTCGAGCGGCGCCTGCGCGTGGTGCATCGCCGCCACGCCAGCCTCTCGCACGCGGCCGTCGCCTTTCTTAAAACCATCGAACAGTTTGCGGCGAAACGAGGTGATCCCTTCTGCTTCCAGGCCGAGCGTCACCGTTAGATTTCCATCAATTCGCGCCCGCGACGAAACATTTCCGCCGCGCCAACGTTATTACAGAGGAACGCTGGCCGCATGTTGCGGTCGCATTGAGTACCAAGGAGGATCTATGAAATCTCACGAAACAGCTCTCTCGTATGTTGCACGCCTGGCGCTCGTCGGCCTCGCTCTTACCCCCATCTCTCTTGTCGCCCAGCAGAGTGATCCCACCGCGGCACCGTCGGCCACTCAGGATGCGGGTCCCGGGATGCACGGCCACGGCGATCCGGCTGAGCGTCAGGCACACATGCTGAAGATGATGACCAAGAAGCTCAGCCTCACACCGGATCAGGTCACGCAGGTCAAGGCCATTCAGGCCGATAACGAGACGCAGATGCAGGGCATTCACTCCGATACCTCGCTACAGCCAGCCGACAAGCACGCCAAGATGATGGATCTGCATAAGTCAGAGAACGACAAAGTGCGTGCGCTCTTGACCGACGATCAAAAAACAAAGTTCGACGCCATGCAGGCCCAGCGCCAAAATCACATGAGGGGGGGCAATCGCGGCGATCAGGATGCGCCTTCCGCGCCGCCAGCGCAGTAACTCCCCTTCATCGCAACAGCAACCGCAGGCTGGCCATCACAGGCCAGCCTGTTCTCGTCCCAGCCGTTTTCATTCCAGGCCGCCTTCGTTCCAGGCCAATCTCATCCCCGACGCGGTCGTCCGTCCGCATAAGCACCCACCCAAGCAGGTACAATAGACGGGAGCTATGCTTCGCCAGTACCGCGTCCCAAGACGCTGTGCCCTTCGCACGGGAGTGTTGTCGGAAGCGCGAAGCCAGCTGCGAGGGGACTACGAAAGCATGATGAAGATGATGGTTTTGGGCGCGCTGATGGCTTCAGCCGCCGCCGGTTTGGCCCAGGAAAGCCGGCAGGATGCAAGCGTCAGCGCGATCGGGGTCTTCGCTCCGACCACCAACGGAACCGGTGGAGTGCAGGAGTCCGCCACCACAACCCTCGGGTTCCTTGGCAGCTACCGCTACATGCTGACGCCGCGCAGCGCCGCCGAAGCCAACTACTCCTTCGCCCAGTACGACACCCGCTTCGTCACCAACTTCCTGCCAAACTTCCGCGCCCACACGCGCCAGCAGGAGATCTCCGTCGCCTATGTGTACAGCCTCAACTTCCGTAGGTTCAGCCCCTTCGCAGAGGCAGGACCAGCCGCCGTTCTCTTCGGCGCCATCCGCGATAATGCCTCGACCAGCCTCGACCTCAAGCGAACCACCGCGATCGGCGCAATGTTCGGCGCAGGTGTCGCCTATGAGATCAGTCCCAGCTTCGACCTGCGCGTGCAATATCGCGGTCTGCTCGTCAAGGCTCCCGACTTCAGCCTGACGAACCTCAAGACCAATCGCTACGAAGTCATCTCTCTGCCCACCGTAGGCGTCGCCTACCACTTCTAATCGGCACCTCGTCGCAAAAGTAAAGGGCGGAGTGGCCATCAGCCGGCTCCGCCCTTTCTTCTTGCAACAACCGCTCTAGCGAAAGTGATACGCCGCGCCAATCGTAAACAGCGTCGGTGACAGTGAGTCCGGTTGGCTGGTTGGGGTCCCCTTGAAACTGAACCAGTGCTGAAACTCGTAGTCGGCCCGTACATACAGCCACGGGCGCACCTTCACATCCGTGCCGATCGCCCCGGAGGCTAGGTTGTACGCCAGGTTCGCGCACGCCGTTGCCTGACTGCTGAGCGCTCCTGAGCATGGCGGATAGTTGAACACGCCTCGGCCCACCATGACCCGCGCGAAGGGAACCAGCGGTCCATAGGTCCGGAAGTACCGGCCGCCAATCTCATACGTCTTTTCATATAGGGTGTTTGGCGACGGCGGCTTGACATAGATGAACTTCGCCTCAATGCCGAGATGCTGGCTGAAATCAAAATCACCGTACGCATTGAATCCCGTAAAACGAGGACCATAGTCGGAGGATGCTGTCGTGTAGCCGGCGCCCAGCAAGGCATCTCCCGGGCGGGAGGCCGTTGCTGACGCCTGCGCGTGCAGCAGGGAAGCACTGCCCGTCAGGCAAAGCAGAAGAAGAAGTCGTTTGAACACTGAACCTCCTGATATTGGCCGCAGGTCTGGGGAGATCGGCCGTCGTAGCGAATCGTTGGGAAGCTGAGTGCTTCTTCGAACGGATCATCG
Organism: uncultured Acidobacteriaceae bacterium; assembly: GCA_964236325.1. Lineage (GTDB taxonomy): Bacteria > Acidobacteriota > Terriglobia > Terriglobales > Acidobacteriaceae > Edaphobacter. The sequence goes on from CAXSEC010000043.1 coordinate 8,219, forward strand.
GGGAGAAGGGAACGGCTGCGGCCCCACAGGAACCGCAGCCCTAGACCCTTACTGTGGTGGATTCGCCGCAGGTGCAGCTACCGGTGCAGCATCTGCTGGTGCCGTTGCTGCCGGTGCTGTTGCTGCCGGAGCCGTGGTTCCGGGTGTCGCAGCGGCCGGTGCCGCCGCCGCTGCTGGGCCCGCTGCTGCGCCTGCCGCCGGATCCGCAGGAGCCTTGTAGTAGCTCAGCTTCAGATACACCGGCTCCACCTCAAACGGCATCTTGTCCGCAGGCATCAGCACCGGCTCAAACGCCGAGTGCATCGTGATCACCTGGTCCGTCCACGGATCGTACCGCAGGAAGCTCGCCAACGGCATGGCGGCCTGCTGCTTCAGGTCCTTCATATCGAGCTTCGGTCCCTTCGCCACCAGAGCCTGCATCCAGAACGTCGGATCCGCGTCGCTCTTCACCAGCGAGTCGCCCAGCATCGGCTCGTTCAGACCCTTCAGCGCCTTGATCCGCGTCTGCAGCTGCTGCAGATACAGGCCAAAGTACTGCTGGCCATCGACCAACTCCTTCGCGCTCAGCAGCTCCATCGCCTTCTTCGCCGCCGCGGCATTGTCCGCATCCGTGTGGTGCATCGGAATGCGATTGAACACCGTCGTCGTCGGGAAGAGCAGCCGGTCATTGAACGCGTACTTGGTATCCAGGCGATGGCCAAGAATCACATGCGCCAGCTGGAACGCCAGAATCGCATTCAGATTTCCCATCTGCTGTGCGCCGTCCTGCGTCACGATCGCCGTCGTATCCAGCAGGCTCTTCGAGATGATGATCGTGTCTCCGATCGCCACCGACTCGAGCGGCTGAGTCAGCATCGTGCGGCAGTGAATTGGCCGCGCCAGCGTAATGCCGTTGTACGCCAGAATGTTGCCAGCCAGCGCCTCGAGCGTCTTGTCGAACTCGCTCGGAGCATCGATCAGACCGGCCTGGAACAGCCGTTCCACCACGTTGTCCTCGGCCTGCTTGGCCCACTCACGCTGCGCGCCTAGCGGACTCACATCCTGGGCATCCGCACTGACATCCGTCGCTCCCACCACGTCGAGCGAGTTCTGCTCGGTCTCAGGCGGCGGAACCTTCAGCATGTAGCCCCAGATGTGGTTGATCGCCTTGAACTTCAGCGTGCGCGACGAGCTCTTTGGATCGCTCTCCTCCACGTAAAACGACGTTGGCAGCCACAGGTCCGGCTGCACGTTCGTCCGCCAGCTGTCAAAGTGGTAGTACTCCCGGATCGTCTTCTCCGTGCCCGAAAAATCGCCGTTGAAGCGAACCACATTGCCGTTCCGCGTCTCAATCCAAATTCGTCCGGAGAAGCGGCCCGTCGTCGTTCCGGTCAGCGCCAGCTTGCCTTCCTTGGTGGCAATCGGCTCCACGTCGAACACCGCCGTCGGCGTGTTGCCCAGGAAGTCGTTCCGCACATAGAAGAATTGGTAGTGCTGCCGATCATACGAATTCGAATCCATCAACAGCATCTGCACAAAGCCGGCTTCGTGGAAGTTCAGGTGCAAGCTGCTGCCAAGCCCGGTCACATACGACGCGGAGTGCTTTAGAAAAGCGAACTTGCCCCCGGTGTTGGTCCCATGCGCCGTATCGCTGTTCTCCTGGTAGGTGGCATCGCCAATCACCTTGCCGAACGCAACCCGCCCCAGAAAGTGCTGGTCGGACTCCGGTACCTGAATCAGTAGCGGATCCGGACGCATGTTCTGGATGTACGTCTCCACCATCGGAGCTCGATCCTTCACCGCCTTGATCACTGCCTTCTCACGCACAATCGACTTGTCGATCAGCGCGTTCTGCGCCGGGGTCGGCTTGCGCGAAGGCAACAAGTCGTCCCCTGTCTTCTTCTTCTTGCCAATCAACGGGATCGCGGCACTTGCCGAAAGCGATCCTGCGGCCAGCGCTGCCAGCAGAAAACCCGCCGTAGTATGTTTCCGGAAACTCATAGTTGCTCCTGCGGCGGCCGTACCGGTCCACCGTCCTGACATTAGTGCTTCTTAATGCTAGCTGATCACGCGCGAGGCAGAAAGCTATCCCGCAAGCTGGAAAGCCACGTTGACAACACCTTCCCATTCCACCGGAGCGCCTGACGAGTCGGTCGCCGGCTTGAACCGCGTGCCGCGCACCGCGGTCACCGCCGCCTCATCCAGCCCATGACCCAAACCGCTGGTCACACCCTCCACCTGCACACCGCCATCCGCTCCAACCTTCAGCCGAACCGCAACCACACCCTCCAGGTGCATGCTGCGTGCCTCTGCGGTATACACCGGCGTCGGTTTGTAGAGCACCTTGGGGCCGCTCTTCGCACTGGCCGCGGCCGTCGGCGCCGCCGGCTTTGGCATGGCAGCCACCTGCACCTGGCCCAAATTGACCGCTCCAGGGGTTCGCCCCGTCGCGTTCATCGGTCCGGTACCGCCCGTCACACCCAGCTTCACGCCCTGCACCGCTCGTGGGCCGTTGCCCGCCATATCGCTGCTGTTGGGCGACCCCGAGCCCAGGCTCACGCGCGTCGCGCCAGCGCCTGTGTTTGAGGCCGGCATCCCCGCCATACCGCGCTGGCCAAGATTCACGGCACTGGTTGCCGGCCGGTTCGTCGGCGCGATCGGGTTCGTCTGCTGGCCAAGAGCCACAGCTGCCGGATGATTCGTCGCCACCACCGTCGCCGGCATCGCCTGGCCGAGGTTCACCACCTTCGGCGCGGGCGGCGGCGTCACCTGCTTCGGCGGCGCGGGCGCAATCACGGGCACCGGCGTGTTCATCTTCACCTCAGGAACCTTCGGCGGATCCGGCAGCTTCACCTCGTCCGGCAGCTTGATCTTGGGCGGCTCCACCTTGATCTTGGGCGTCGGCGGCAGCGGCTTTGGCAGAATCTTCGGCTTCTCCGGCTCAATCTTCTTGATCGGAATCGGCTCCGTCAGGCTGGTCAGCCGCTCCCGCTTATCCATCGTCTTCTTCGCCGCCGCGCCAATGATGATCACCACCAGCGCAATGATGATGTTGACCGTGATCGAGGTAAACAGCGAAGTTCGGCTCTGTTGGCCATCATTCAGCACACCGAAGTGAGTGAACTGCATATTGGCCGGTGGGGGGGTGGGCTTGGCGTCGGTAACGGGCGGCTTCTGCATGGTGACAGGCATGGGGACGGTCCTTAGGGTGTTCTCTCCCAGCTCGTGGCCGGAAGTTACACATCAGCTGCATGATCGAAAGTGTTTGCGGCGGGATGATGAACCCGCTCGAGAGCTACAAAGGGAACAGGTGCTGCACCTGGTCGGACCCACCGGAAAACTCGGCCGGCGGGGGAGTAAAGTCGTGCCGGAGAGACGGGTATAGCAAGAAAGACGAACGAAGTCACGCAAAGGGTTGTGAGCAAGTTCCGGAACAGAGCGATTGCTGTCTTTCTCCGCCGTCTTGCCTTGCTTTCAACTGGTGCCAGTGTGCCGTAGCATCCTTAGCTTGACACTGGTACTTTGGTGGTACACGTGCATTCAGCCCCAAAAGAGGTATCCATGAAGGTTCTCGTAACAGGTGGCGCAGGCTTTGTGGGCGGCACGGTAGCTCGTCTTCTAATGCAGCAGGGTCATGAGGTTACGATCATTGACAACCTCTGCCACAGTCGCTCTTCGGCGCTTCCTTCTCAGGCCCGTTTCGTCGAGGGCGACCTCAAGGATCGACCTCTGCTCGAAGGCCTTCTTCATGAAGGAGCCTTCGACGGTGTCATGCACTTTGCCGCCCTGATTGAAGCCGGGGAGAGCATGCAGTGCCCTGAACTCTATTTTCGCAACAATACCGCCTCCACGCTCACTCTTCTTGAAGCAATGTTGGCCGTCGGTCCCCGCAAGCTGGTCTTAAGTTCAACCGCCGCCTGCTACGGCGAGCCCCGCTCGATCCCCATTCTCGAAGATGCCTCCCTTCAGCCTACCAACCCTTACGGCGAAAGCAAGCTTCTTGTGGAGCACATGCTGCGTTGGTTCAACCAGCTTCACGGCTTCCGCTACGCCAGCCTCCGCTACTTCAATGTCGCCGGCGCTGTTGCAGGCTACGGCGAAGCACACGAGCCGGAGTCCCATCTCATCCCGCTTATCCTCGACGTCGCCCTTGGCCGCCGCGACAAAATCAAGATCTTTGGTACCGATTACCCCACCAAGGATGGCACCTGCGTTCGCGACTACATCCACGTCGGCGATCTCGCGCAGGCCCACCTGCTCGCCCTCACCGCCCTCGATCACACCTCCCGCATGATCTACAACATCGGCAATGGCCAGGGCTTTACCGTGCGCGAGGTGGTCGACTCGGTCAAACGCGTCACCGGTCGCCCCGTCCCAGTCGAAGATCAGCCGCGCCGCGCCGGAGATCCCGCCGTCCTCGTCGCCAGCTCCGAAAAGATCAAGCAGGAGCTCGGCTGGTCCCCGCAGCACGCGGACCTCGACGACATCGTTGCCAGCGCCTGGGCCTGGCACCAGCAGCGCTTCCGCAACGCCTGACACCATCACCCATCGCACCCACCCGGAAAAGGCAGAGCCGTCATGATCCAGAGCATGTTCCACCTGCAACAGCCCCTGCTTGAAAAGGTTCTGCGTCCCGTTGTCGTCTACCTCTGCCTGATCGCCTTTCTTCGCCTCTTCGGCAAGCGCGAGCTCGCCCAGCTCAACCCCTTTGATCTGGTCGTTCTACTAAGCCTCTCAAACACCGTCCAGAACGCCATCATCGGCGACGATAACTCCGTCACCGGCGGCATCATCGGCGCCTTCTCCCTGCTTGCCATCAACTGGGTCCTCATGCGCCTGCTCTTCAACCTGCCGCGCCTCAACAACGCCCTCCAGGGCTCGCCCAACGTGCTCATCCGCAACGGCGTGGTCGACGAAGCGGCGCTCAAAGCCGAGAGCCTCACCCGCCCCGAACTCATCAGCGCCCTGCACCGCGACAGCATCACCTCGCTCGCCGAGGTCGAACGCTGCACCCTCGAGCCCAACGGCACCTTCTTCGTCGAACGCACTCACCCCACACCCGCCGTCCACGAGCGCCAGCAGATCCTCGCCGCCGTCGCCGCCCTCACCGCCGAGGTCCGCGATCTGCGCGAACAACTCGCCCTGCGCCCCTGAAGCTCCCGCGCCGCCCCGTACTCGCTTTTGTCTCTGCTTGTTCGTCCTCTACACCAGGAAGCACTCTGCTCTACACCCGCCGCCGCCCGCTACAATAGACCTTCAGACTTCTCGGATTTAGCTCCTTGATCCTCAGCTTCGCCGGCGCTTAAACAGGCGCCCACAAAGGAAATCCTCCCACAATGTTTGAAGTCACCGTGGAAGCCGGCTTCTCCTCCGGCCACTACCTCCGCAACTACCACGGCAAGTGCGAGAACCCGCACGGCCATAACTACAAGGTCTACGTCACCCTCATCGGCGCCGAGCTCGATCACGCCGGGCTCCTGCTCGACTTCAAACTGCTCAAGCAGGTCATGCGTCCGGTCGTCGATCGCCTGGACCACCAGATGATCAACGACATCGAGCCCTTCAACGAAAAACTGAACCCCTCCGCGGAAAATCTCGCCCGCTACTTCTTCGAGCAGACCGCCGATCAGCTGCACGAGATGACCGGCGGCCGCGTCCGCGTCAAAGACTGCACCCTCTACGAGACCGACACCAGCTTCGCCCGCTACTACGAGTAGCCATCTGCGCCTCGCGCGTAGCCTGCCAGTACAATCAATCAGGAGGCCAGCATGACGATCGAACTCACCCCGGACATCGAAGCCATCCTCCTGGCCGAGTCCTCCGCCACCGGCCTCTCGCCTGCCGAGACCACCCTCCGCGTCCTCACCACCTACGTTCGAAGCCGTCCACAGTCGCAGTTTGTCCTCGATCAGGGAGGTACAGGCGCGAATACAACATCGCTCGAGCCCGAAGTTCCTGACGAGGTCATCGAACGACGCCGCGCCGCAGTAGCTCGCATTCTCGCTCGTCGCAACGCAAGCTCCGCTCCACGCCTCAACCTACCTGAAGGCATGACGCTGCGTGACTACATTCACGAGGGACATCGCTACTAGATGTCTTTCATCTTGGACGCATCCACAGCACTTGCATGGGCCTTCGCTGACGAGAGCTTTGCTGCCGCCCAACCTGCTCTCCAGCAGGTTCAGTCTTCCTTCGCGATAGCGCCGGTTCTTCTGCACTTCGGGATTGCAAGCGCTCTCCGGAAAGCAAACAGGGAAGAAAGGCTGTCCTCCACAGAGATCGCCTGGTACCTGGCCGATCTCAATACTCTGGACATCCGACTGCAAGCGCAGCTACCCACGCTCAGTCATCTCCTGGCGCTATCGCAGCGAGTCAAACTGTCGACGTATGACACAGCGTACTTAGACTTGGCTCTAACGAGCTCTTTGCCCCTGGCGACGCTTGATCAGGACCTTAGCAGAGCAGCGAAGCGTGCCGGTATATCGCTCGTGCTCTCAATCTAACCCCCATGCACCTCATCGAACTCTACAAATCCGTTCAAGGTGAAAGCTCCTTCGCCGGCCTGCCCTGCATCTTCGTGCGCCTTGCCGGCTGCAACCTGCGCTGCGCCTGGTGCGACTCCGAATACACCTTCTCCGGCGGCAAACCCTTCATCGCAGACGAAATCCTCGCCCAGATCGACGCCCTGGCCCCCTGCCGCCTCGTCGAATTCACCGGCGGCGAACCCATGCTGCAGGCCCGCGAGCTCCTCCCCCTCATGCAGACCCTCCTCGACCGCGGCTTTGAGCTCATGATCGAGACCTCCGGCGAGCGCCCGCTAGCCGACGTCCCCAAAGCCGTGCACAAGATCGTCGACGTCAAGTGCCCCGGCGCCGGCGCCGCCGCCAACAGCTTCCGCCTGGAGAACCTCGCCGCCCTCACCCCAGCCGATGAGGTTAAATTCGTCCTCACCGACCGCCGCGACTACGAGTTCGCCCGCGACTTCATCCGCCAGCACGCCCTCGATCAGAAGGCCGGCAGCATCCTCCTCTCGCCTGCCTTCACCAAGACCCCCAGCCCACTCCGCACTGCCGACAACATCGCCCTCGATCCCCGTCATCTGGTCGACTGGATGCTCGCCGACGGCCTCCCCGCCCGACTCTCGTTACAAATCCACAAGTTCATCTGGGAGCCGCTCAAGAAGGGCGTCTAGGCCGCAAATACCTGCCTCATCCCGCCTCGCGGCCGCATCAGTAGCCATCGCAGAGCCCCACTCACCCTCCATCGCTCTCCGCGTAACTCCGTGCCTTCCAGCTCACCGCGCCTCCCGTCAGCTTCCGGCCCAACGCGAACCACTGCAGCACCAGCAGCACCGTCACCCCCACCGGGTGCAGCCACGCACTTCGCAGCTTCTGCTTATAGCGATATGCGGCCAGCACCCGCGGCCCCCACGCCGCCGCCACCGCCACAAACAGAAAGACAGCCTGGAACGCCACCAGCCTCTGCCGCGTCGCTATCAGCCATACCAGCGTCACAAACGGCAGCACCTGCCCCAGCATCAGCACCACCGAGATCGGCACGATCCGCGCCGGCGCCGCCATCCCTTCCGTCGCATTCTTCCCGAGGCCGCTCCACACCTCGCCGGCCGATCGATACATGCGGCATCGCACCAGCCGCGTCAGATCCGCCAGATCCGTCGTCATCCCATGCTGCCGCAGCAGCTTCGGTAGCCGCAGCCCGTCATGCATCGTATCGCGAATCCCCGCATGCCCGCCGCTCGCAAAATACGCATCCTTCCGCACCAGCAGAAACTGCCCACAGCCCGCCGCATACCCCGGGTTCGTCGTTCGCCGCATCCCCGGCAGCGGCAGAAACCCCAGCAGCACAAAGTGGATCAACGGCAGCAGCAGCCACTCCATCGTCGTCCCCGTCATCTGTCGTGGAAACCCGCTCACCAGCGCCGCCCCGCTCTCTTCCTGGAACCCCAGCATCCGCGCCAGAGCCGCCGGCTCGAGCACCACATCCGCATCCATAAAGCACATCCGCTCATACCGCGCTGTGTGCGCCAGCTCCCAGCACGCGTGCTGCTTCCCGTTCCACCCCGCCGGCAGCGCCGACGCCTGCTCCAGCCGCACCCGTCCATCCTCCGCTGCCATCTGGCTGACAATCGCCGACGTCCCATCCGTCGACGCGTCATCCATCACCACCACCTCGATCTCCGCTCCCACACTAGCCAGCACACTCTCGACCGCCGCCCGGATCACCCGCTCCTCGTTCCGCGCCGGAATCAGCACCGACACCGCCGGCAGCATCCGCCCCGTCTCCACCTCGAGCGGCTCCGTGTACAGCATGTAGTTGATAGAAAACATCACCGCCGGCGCCAGCGCACAGCACATCATCGCCACCAGCAAAGCATCGAACACGTTCTATCCCCTCTCGGCTTGGCCCTGCGGCGATCCCGGCGCGCTATGCTCCGGCTGGTATGGCACCCGGGTCACCACCGCCTTCATCCGCTTGCCTAAACCATACATGCCGCCCACGCCCACCCGCCCGCGCAGCAGCACCCGCTCAAACTGCGCCGCGTCCCGCGCCATCGCCCGCGTCCGCATCTCCTCCATCGTCCGCTCCAGCGCCGCCCGCAGCCGCGCTTCGAGCGCCTCCGTCCGCTCCCCCTCGCCAACCACCACCGGCTCGCCCAACTGCAGCAGAACCTCCGGCGTTCGCTCATCCCAGAACACATATTCGATCGCAATCGGCAGCATCCGGCACCCAGGAATCCGCACCGCCAACGCCGCCATCCCCGGCTTGAAGACCAGCGGCCGCTCCCGCGCATCGGCAAACCGGCCCTGCGGCGTCACCCACAGCACCCCGCCTCCGCGCAGAATCGCCTCGCCCGTCCGCAGAAAGCGCACCGCCCCCCGCGCACTGCTCACCTCCACGGGAAACACCCCCAGCCACTGCAGAATTTTGTACTTCACCAGCGCCGTTGCATCCATCGGCGCATAGTGTCGCCGACCACCCATCAGCTTTGCCGAGAGCAGGAACGCCACCATCGGATCCCACCAGCTGGAGTGATTGGCATACATCAACAGCGGCCCATTGTCCGTCGGCAGCCGATCCACACCCGCCAGCCGAACCGCGTGGAACGCTGCCCGGAAGTTCCGCCGCACAATCCAGCGGAACCACGCCAGCAATGGCCGCGAGATCCTTGGTACCCGCTCGTCCATCGCTCCCGTCCCGTGCGCCATACCTCTACAACCTACGCCACCCGCGCTCTCGACTCCTGATCGAGCGTATCTGCCGCAATCCACCCCGACATCATCACCATCGGCATCCCCGGCCCCGGATGCGCCGCGCCGCCCGCCAGATACAGGTTCTCGAGCTCCTTGCTCTTGTTCGCCGGCTTGAAGGCGCCATTGAACATCCCGTGGCTGGAAATGCCATAGATCGCCCCGTTTAGAACCCGGTAGCGGTTATGAATGTCCATTGGCGTCAGCGCCGACTCATACACAATCCGGTCCTCAATGTCCGTCAGCCCCGCCGTCCGCTTCAGCTTGTCCAGAATCACCTGCCGATACGCCGGAAACATCTTCGTCCAGTCATGGTGCGGCCGCAGGTACGGCGTATGCACCAGCACATACAGCGCATCGCCGCCCGCCGGCGCACTGTCCGCATCCGTCAGCCCCGTAGACGCCAGATAGCACGTCGGATCCGGAGCCGGCTCGCCCAGGTCATAGATGTGGTGGAACTCCTCGTGCGGGTCGCGCGAAAACACAAAGTCGTGGTGCGCCAGGTGCTCGTACCGCTTGTTCAGCCCCAGGTACAGCACCACGCCGCTGCACGCCGGCTCATACTTCCGCGCATGGTCAAAGTGCTTCGCCGCCGATCCGCCGATCAGCTCACGATAGGTGCGAACCGCGTCCGAGTTCGACACCACCGCGTCGAAGTAATACTCCTCGCCACGATCTGTAACCAATCCAGTCACTTTCTTGGCGCGCTTACCGCTGAGCTTCGGCGCATCGGTCTCAATCGTCTTCACCTCGACGCCGGTGTGGAACACCACCCCCAGCTCGGTCGCGAGCTTCACCATAGCCTCCGGAACCGCGCGCGTGCCGCCCATCGGATACCAGATCCCCTCCGCCATCTGCATGTGCCCGATCGCACACAGAATTGCCGGAGACGCGTCAGGCGAGCTGCCAACATACTGCACAAAGTGATCCAGCATCTGCGCCGCATTTGCATCCGGAATAAACTCCCGGATCGTCCCCGAGACCGTCTTCCCCAGCCGCATCCGCATTACGTCGCGCAGCACCTTGATGTCGAACGCCCCGCCCACATCCATGGTGTCGCGCATCGATCCCACCGACTTCCAGAAGAAGAACCGGTCCGAGATCGAGTGCAGCTGTTCGGACGTCTCCAGAAACTTCAGGTAGCCCTTGCCCATGCCCGGCCAGATGCCTTCAAAGGTCTCCGCCATCGCCGCCGGATCGTCCTTCAGGTCCAGCACCTTGCCATCCTCAAAGAAGCAGCGCCACTGCGGATCCAGGCGCACCATCTGTATGTAATCGTCGAGGTCACGATTGGCCTCGGCAAAGATCTTCCGCAGCATCGATGGCTGAATCAGGATCGTCGGCCCCATATCGAACCGGAACCCCTCCTGCCGCAGCTGTGCCGCCTTGCCGCCAAGCCAGTCGTTCTTCTCAAACACCTCAACCTTGTGTCCACGCGCTGCCAGCGTACATGCCGCCGCCAGCCCCGCCAATCCCGATCCAATCACACCAACCTGCATTACGCGTCTCCCAACCTCTGCAGGCACTCTGAGCAAGCGCCCGCTTGTTAAGGGCATGGCTTCAGCCATGCCATAACTGCCTCCCTGGAA
>CAXSEC010000043.1:19155-21643 GCA_964236325.1 uncultured Acidobacteriaceae bacterium
GCCGCCCCTGTGCGCTCGTAGCGCCGCTCGCTGCGTCCGCGCTGAACCGCAATTACCCGCGGCGCCGTCATCTCAAGTAGTCCTTCAGCCCCGCGCGTTGCACCAAACCCGCTCTGCTTGCGACCGCTGAATGGCACGCGCGGATCCGCCGTCGCGACAATAAGATCATTAATGGTTACATGTCCAACCTTCAGCGTGCGCGCCAGACGTTGTGCCTCGAGCAGCTCGCTCCGGCTCCTGCCGCAGAAGATCGACGCCGTCAGCGCCAGCGGGCACACCGCCTGCGCCGCCAGTACGCCCTCCGTCCCGCGCACCGCAATCACCGTCAATACCGGCGCAAACAGATCCATCTGCGCAACCCGCATCTCCGGCCGCCCGTCCAGCACCAGCGCCGGCAGAAACCGGCCGGTCTCGTCGATCTCACCGCCCAGCACCGTTGCTCCCGCGCGTCGCGCCTCCTCCAGCAGCTCCGTCGCCAGCCGCGCCTGCGCCTCCGGAACCCGCACCGGCCCAATCGCGTGCACCTCACGCCACATCGCCTCAAGCATCGCCAACCGCCGGTAGTGGTCAGCATCGACCAGCAGCAGCCGGCGCGGCGCCATGCACGTCGCCGACCCATTCAGCCGCAGCCCAAAGCCAATCGCCCGCGAGGCATAGCCCAGGTCCGCACTCGGCAGCACAATCGCGGCATCGGCCCCCGAAAGCTCCACCACGCACGGCACCACGCGCTCCGCCGCCCGCCGCAGCACCTCACGCCCTGCCGCCGCCGACCCGGTGAAAAAAATCTTGTCGACCCCAGCGTCGCCGGTGGCATCAATCGCCGCCTGCCCCGCCGCAACGCCCTCATCCGTAACCGTCAGCACACCATCCGGCAGCCCTGCCTCGGCCAGCACCTCCGCTACCAGCAGCGCGATCGCCGCGCCCCCGCGCCCCGGCTTCCAAATCACCGCATTCCCCGCAGCCAGCGCCTGCATCACCTGCACGCCCGGCAGCAGCAGCGGATAGTTGCTCACCGCGATGACCAGCACCCGTCCCAGCGGAACCCGCTCCACCTCACTTGTCACTCGCCCCAGCCATAGCGGCCGCCCTGGCACCCCCACCCGTCGAGTCCGCAGCACCTTCTTCGCGTCGCGCTCCAGGTAACGCATAGCCGCCAACAGCGGCAGCACCTCGGCCACCAACGTATCCGCCTCGGTCCGCTCAAGCGTAGCCGAGATCGCCCGCGCGAACCTCGTAGCCCGCGACGCCACCAGCTCGCGTGCTCGCCGAATCACCGCCAATCGAGCGTCCAGTGCAAGCTCCGCCCAGCCCCCAGCCTGCTTCTCAGCAGACTCCGCGGCACCAAACTCCGCAGGCACGCGGATCTCCTCAAACCCAGCAGCCGATGCCTCCGCAGCCGCCATCGTCGTCGCCATTACGACACCGTCTCCAGCACGCCATTGCTCTCAACCCGCGATCGCTCCGACATCGCGCCCGCCCACTGCGTCTCCGTCTCCAGATCCTCGAGCAGCAGCCGCGACGTGATCCGCGCCGACTCGAAGATCACCGGCAGACCACTCCCCGGGTGCGTTCCGCCGCCCACCAGATACATCCCCTTCACATCCTCAAACCGGTTATGCGGACGTAGGTGCAGCATCTGGTCAAGCGAATGCGCCATCGAGAACGTCGCGCCCAGATGCAGATCAAAGTCCTCGCTCCAGCCCTTTGGCGTGATCACCTTCTCCGTGCGAATCCGGCTCTTCACATCATGCAGCCCGATCTTCTCAATCTGCTCGAGAGCCAGCTCACGGAACCGCGGCGTCTCCTTCTCCCAGTCCACCGACGCCGTCTCATGTGTAACCGGAAGCAGCACATATAACGTGCTGTGACCCTTCGGCGCCAGCGTCTCGTCCGTCACACTCGCGTTCTGCACATAGAACGATGGATCTGCCGACAACTGATGCAGACTCTCAATGTCCCGCAGATTCTGTTTGTAGTCCTTCGCCAGGTAGATCGTATGGTGCGACACATCGTCATATCGCCCTTCAATCCCCAGGTACATCATGAAGGTTGAACACGAGTAGCGCTTGCTCTTGATCCGCGCATCCGTCCATCGCTTCCTGTCCTTCGCCGGAATCATCCGCCGTACAGCATTGGCAAAGTCGGCGTTCATGACCACCGCATCCGCCTCCAGCCGTCGGCTGCCTGTGCGCACCGCCTTGGCCACGCCCTTCTCGATCTCCACACCTTCAACCGGCTCATTCAGCAGGATTTCGACGCCCATCTCCTCCGCCAGCCGCGCCATCGTCGCCGTCACGGAGCCGCACCCGCCCAATGGGTGGAACACCCCATGCTCATACTCCAGAAACGACAGAATCGAGAACAGGCTGGGGCATCGAAACGGACTCATCCCCAAGTACTTCGACTGAAAGCTGAACCCCAGCCGAATTCGCTCATCCTTGAAATGCACCTGCAGATCAGAATCCAGCGATCGCCACGGCGCCAGCAG
>CAXSEC010000044.1:0-3069 GCA_964236325.1 uncultured Acidobacteriaceae bacterium
ACACTATGGCCCGATTCTCTCTTCCTGCAACCCTTCTTTTGCGCCGCTCCCTGTTCGCCTCTGCCTTCCTGATCACCGCGACGCCCTTCACCGTACACCCCCTGTCGGCGCAGGTTGTGCAGCGAATTGTAACTGGCAAGGTAACCAATAAGGAGAGTCAGCCGGTTCATAGCGCCGTGGTCTACCTGAAGGATGACCATACCCTGTCGGTCAAGAGCTTCATCTCGGATGAAAACGGCGCCTACCGCTTTGGCCAGCTCTCCCAGGCCACAGACTATGAGCTCTGGGCCGAGGTCGATGGAAAGAAGAGCAGCGTCAAGACGATCAGCTCCTTTGAGACCAAGAACGCCCTCATCATCAATCTGAAGATGGATAAGTAGCGCACCTGGGATCCAACAGGCCGCGTCTGGCCGCGTCCGTTAGACTCGCCGGCCCCGCTCGGCCCGCTCCTAGTCAGTGTGCCGAGCTAAAGGTAAGTCGACACACCTCAATTGGCGAGGGGGCGAAGAGCGATCCGGCAAAGACCGACATGGCAAGCGGCGACATGACAGACAGCGACATGGCAAACGACGAGCTGAAGCAGATCAAACAGACTGTCGACGAGTTGACCCACCACTTCGGCATGGCCGGCGTACTTGCGTTCACCCTTCTGGGCGACCTGGTGTTCCTCGACATCACGACGCCCGAGGTTACCGCGAGGGTCGCGCTGCAGGGCGCGCATCTGCTGAGCTGGCAGCCGGCCGGGGAAGAGCCCGTGCTGTTCCTCAGCAAACGCTCGGAGTTCACCTCCGGGAAGGCGATTCGCGGCGGTGTGCCGGTCATCTGGCCGTGGTTCGGCCCCCGCTCCGCGGCCGTGCTGCCAGTCCCGGAAGGCTCCCCCAAAAGCCCGTCGCACGGCTTTGCGCGAACCTCCCTCTGGCGGCTGCAGTTTGCCGCCGTTATGCAGGGCGCCGTGCACCTGACCTTCTCGCTCGCGCCGTCATCCGAGAGCCGCGCCTTCGGCTTCGACGGCTTTCGCCTCGTCTACCAGATGATCCTCGGCCACGATCTCACGCTGCGCCTTACCGTCGCCAACGACGGCCTGGAAGACCTGCGCTTTGAAGAGGCGCTCCACAGCTACTTCGCCGTCACCGAGGTTGAGGACGTCACGCTCTCCGGAACCGAGTCAACCGAGTTCCTCGACAAGCCCGACGGTATGAAGCGCAAGCGCCAGGCCGACTCACCGCTGCACTTCACCGAAGAGACCGACCGCGTCTATCTCGCCACTGACGCGGCCTGCCGGATCGACGATCGCGCAGCCAAACGCACGCTGCACATCGCCGAGCAACACTCGCAGAACACCGTGGTCTGGAATCCCTGGGCCGAGCTCACCGCCGGCCTGGCGGACATGGAGCCCGACGGCTGGCACGGCATGCTGTGCGTCGAAACCGCCAACGTCGGCGAGGCCGCAATCACGCTCGCGCCGGGCGCCGTCCACACCATGGAGGTGCGCGTGTCCGTCACGCCACACGCCGCGCCCGCTGCGAAAACCCTCGCGGGCCCCTCAGCCTAGATGCTCGTCCTCGCCTCCGCTTCGCCACGCCGCCGCGATCTGCTCACGCAGGCCGGCCTTGCCTTTATGGTCGATCCCGCCGATGTCCCGGAGACGCCGCTCGCCGGCGAAGACGCCGCCACCTACGTGCTCCGCCTGGCGGAAGCCAAGGCGCAGGCCGTATGGGCGCGCCGGCATACCGCCCCCGCAGGAACGTCAAAGAACACCGACCCGCTGATCGTGCTGGGCGCCGACACCTGCGTGCTCTGCCAGGGCGAAATCCTCGGCAAACCCGCCAGTATCGCCGACGCGCGTCGCATGCTGGAGCTGCTCAGCGGCCGCACCCACCAGGTGCTCACCGGCCTCTGCGCGCTCACGCAGGACGAGAGCTTCGCCGACGTCGAGATCACGCAGGTCACCTTCAACCTCATCGAAGAGGCCGATCTGCTGCGCTATCTCAGCTCGCCCGAGCCCCTGGATAAAGCCGGCGCCTACGCCATCCAGGGCTTCGCCGCCCGCTGGATCCCGCGCATCGAGGGCGATTACTTCAACGTCGTCGGCCTACCGATCGCCCGCACCGTGGCCCTGCTCGAGGAGGCACGCCTTGCCGCCTCAACCCACACGCCATCTTCTTAGTTGTCATCCTGAGCGCAGCGAACGGATCCCCGCACCTCGCCTTTGCCTACGGAGCGAAGCGACCCGTTCTCCGTGCATGAGCCCTACTGCGCCGCCAGCATGGCCGCCAGCAGCGCCGTCCGCGGCACCAGATGCTCGACCACAATCGACTCATGCGCGGCATGCGCGCCGTCCCCCACCGCACCCATGCCATCGAGCGTCGGAGCCCCCAGCGCCGCCGTAAAGTTGCCGTCCGAGCCGCCACCGGTGCTCGCTTCCTCGAGCGCAAATCCCAGCTCTCGCGCCAGCTCGCGAGCCTGCTTGAACAGAGCGATCGTGCCAGCCTTACGCTCCATCGGCGGACGGTTCATCCCGCCCGCGACGCTGAGCCTGCATCCCGGATCGCGCGGCGTCAGCCCGCGAAATCGCCGTTCCACCCGCGCCGCATCCGCTGCCCTGGCAACGCGCACATCAAACTCCGCCCGCGCGCTCGCCGCAACCACGTTCGATCGCGTGCCACCCGCAACCACACCGGCATTGACCGTCATCCCGCGCGCCAGATCCGTAAACTCCGACGCCACCTCAATCTGATACGCCAACTCACGAATCGCCGAGTGGCCGCGTTCGAAATCAACTCCGCTGTGCGCGCCCACGCCCGTAATTTGTAACTCAAAATGACCAACGCCCTTCCGCGCCGTCTTGTAGGCCAAACCCTGCGCCGGCTCCAGCACAAACACCGCCGCGCATCCCTGCGCCACCCGTTCCGTAATCGGCCGCGAGACCGGGCTGCCCACCTCCTCCTCGCTGTTGAGCAGCAGCGTCACCGGCCGCGTCAGCTTGAGCTCGCGCAGCGTCCGCAGCGCGGCCAGCGCCATCACCACGCCGGCCTTCATGTCCAGCACCCCCGGCCCAAACAGCCGCCC
>CAXSEC010000044.1:3169-21470 GCA_964236325.1 uncultured Acidobacteriaceae bacterium
GCGCCATCACCACGCCGGCCTTCATGTCCAGCACCCCCGGCCCAAACAGCCGCCCATCCGCGGCGCGCCATGGCATCTGGGCCAGCGTTCCCACCGGCCAAACCGTGTCCAGATGCCCGAGCAGCAGCACTGGCCGCCGCGCATCCCGCGCCACCCCAAACCTCACCTCCAGCACGTCGCCAAACCCTCGTTGCCGATGCCACCGCACCCGCCCACCGCACTCCTTCGTCCCCCACTCCGCCACCAGCGCCGCCGCCGCATTCACCCCGTCCCGGCTCTCCGTGGGCGACTCCTGCACCACCAGCCGCTCCAGCCGGTCGAGCATCCATCCCCGGCTGCCCTCCACGTGCCTCGCAATTGCGTCAATCATCTCAATACGTTACAGCACCTCCAGAGAGCGCCCACACAGCGTCCAGACAGCGCCCAGAACGCTACGGGTGTGGTCGAAAGTCCACACCCCGCCTCGCCGCAAGCGATGTAAGGTCTGTATCTAGCCGCACGCAACACCGCGGCAAGGGAGTCCGTCTTCTGACCACATCGGCTCAGCAGGAGCAGACCATCGGCGCCGAAATCGCCTTCAGCGGCGTCGGCCTGCACAGCGGCGCGCACGTCGCCATGCGCCTCATCCCCGCGCCCGCCGGCTCCGGCATCGTCTTCCGCCGCACCGACCTCGAAAACTATGAGATCCCCGCCACCGGCCGCAACGTCGCCAAGGTCAGCTATGCCACCAGCCTCATGCGCGGCAGCGTGCTCATCTCCACTACCGAGCACCTGCTCTCCGCGCTCATCGGCTACGGCGTCGACAACGTCATCATCGAGGTCGACAACCTGGAAGTCCCCATCCTCGATGGCAGCGCGCTCCCCTACGTGCAGGCGTTTGAGACCGTCGGCCTCGTCCGCCAGCGTCGCCGCCGCGAGGTCCTCCGCATCCTGCGCGAGATCGAAGTCCGCGACGGATCGAAGTTCATCGGCGTCTATCCCGGCCACGGCTACGGCATCCACTACAGCATCGACTTCCCCCAGCCCATCGGCTCCGCCACCTTCACCGGCGACCTCGAAGAGGGCGACTACGCCCGCCTCATCGCCCCCGCCCGCACCTTCGGCTTCAAGGAAGATGAGCCCATGCTGCGCAACATGGGCCTCATCCGCGGCGTCTCCGATGCCTGCGCCATCATCGTCGGCGCCAGCGGCGTGCAGAATGGCCCACTCCGCTTCCCCGACGAGTTCGTTCGCCACAAGGTGCTCGATCTCATCGGCGACCTCGCCCTCGCCGGCCGCCGCATCCAGGGCCGCGTCGTCGCCGAACGCGCCGGCCACGCCATGCACGTCGCCCTCGTCCAACGTCTGTTGCGCGACCGCTCCGCCTGGGAGCTCGCCCACGTTCACGACGATCACTCCACCGCGCCCTCGCTGCAGGCCGTCGAGGCGCACGCGGTATGATCGCGGCCATCGCCCTCGGCTCGAACCTCGACTCACCCTGGGGTCAACCCGCCGACGCCATCGCCGAAGCCGTCCGCCGCCTCGCCGCTCTCGGCACCGTCACCGCCCTCTCCACCCTCCGCTCCACCGCGCCTGAAGGCTACCTCGACCAGCCCACCTTCCTCAACGGCGCCCTTCTGCTCGACACCCAGCTCGCCCCACTACCGCTCCTCGGCGCCCTCCTCGCCATCGAGCGCGACATGGGCCGCACCCGCGAAGGTGCCCTCGCCAAAGGCCCCCGCCTCATCGATCTCGACCTCCTCCTCTACGACGGCAACGTGCTCTCCACCACCACGCTTACCCTGCCCCACCCCGCCATGCACACCCGCACCTTCGTCCTCGAACCGCTCGCCGAAATCGCCCCATCCATGCTGCATCCTGTCTTCGCGAAAACGATTCATGAGCTGCTCGAAGAGCTACGGCGCAGGACCGTCGCACCGAGTACGTAGGATTGCAGTCAGCAGGCCCTGAAGTTGGCTCAATACCAAGCTTCCGAAAATGCACCTGTCAAGACTAGTTCGGATCGAGCGTAGGCCTGGAGAATCCATTTACACCAACGAGATAACTGTCGGTACACTCCACCCATGCCCTTTTGGACGGGTACCCCTGTAGACGACTACGAAATGCTTCAACGCGTGCCGCAAGCACTTGCCGAGAGCTTACAGCGCCGAAATGGATATATCGCTGCACTCGGAGGTTTCCACCTTCGGGGTGCGAGCTCTAGTCCGGCTTGGCATTCGCTGCGAACCGCATGGGAAGGACCAAACGCTCTCCATCGTCTTTTTCCGGCATTATGTTCCACAGACGTGCCTTTCGCTCAGGATTGCTTTGGAGATCAGTTTCTTCTTCGCGAAGGCCGAGTTATCCACCTTCAGGGCGAGACAGGCACAGTGCAGCAAATGGATATGAACTGGCAGGAGTACATGAGAAGGGTCGACGTTGACCCTTTCGGCTTTCTAAACCTTGAGCCCTTACGCCGTTACCGTGAACAAGGTGGCGCACTTGAACCAGGACAGCTCTTATCGGTATACCCGCCCTTTAACGCGGTTGGGGGAGGAGCTTCCTTTCGCCCCATCGATACAATGGAGCGTATAGCGGCGTTGGCTGACTTTGCCCTCCAGATTAGCGAGGTGCAGAACGGTGAGCAAGTGACCATAGTGCCACGCTAGAAGCCGACTCAGAGTATCGAACGAATTGGCTGCCATCGGAAGAGCCTCTCTAAACGCGCTCCTCGCGATCTGGCCGAATGGTAGATCGTCGCCGTCGACAAAACTAGATCGTTCACATCGCGATGAACCCGCGAGTACGATCACGTCCCGTTACAAATCCTCCACCGCCACCTCCCGCGCCTGCCCCGGCCGAAACACCCGCCCAGCCACCAACGACATCTCCAGCCGCGACGCCCGGCGTACGTTATAGACCAGCGGCGGCCGAAAGCACGCCACGCACGTGCCGCCGGCGCGCCGAACACTCGGGTAGATCACGCCGTTCGAGCGCTCGCGCAGCAGACTCGCCGCCAGCTGCTGCGGCGCGGCATAGCAGGCCGGCAGCGGGTCCGGCTCGAGATAGCTGCGGAACGGCGAAGGCTCGGCCGCGCTGCGCAGATCGTGCATCGGCGTCACCATGTCGGCCAGATAATCATCCACCGTCGAGGTCTCCGGGATCGCCCAGTCAACCTCCTCGAGCTGCCGCGTGCGATGAAACGCCACCTCGGCGATGGCCGTCGGCCGATCGACCGCCGCATACCACGCGCCGCGATTGGACCCGTTGAAGCGCCCGCCCGCCGGGCTCGCATGCGTGAACGCCGCATTCACAATGTGGGCGTAGCGCACGCCGTACACCAGCTCGTGGATGCCAATGCCCGACAGCAATCCTTCTTCGCCAAGGAAGCGATCGTTCGTCGCATCGTCCAGCTCCATCAGCCGCGCCTGTGTGTCGCTGGAGGCAGCCAGCCGCGACAGAACCGTTCCCGCCTGGCTGAACCGCGAAGGAATCAGCCGATGCGTCTCGCGCAGCCGCACATCGCTCACCGGAATCGTCGGCGAGACCTGCGGCGCACTCGCACCGCTGCCAGCCGCGGCGCGCGCAGCCTTCCGGCGGATCGGTGTCGCCGTCACGCTCCACCGCGGCGCGCATCCAGCAGGCGGCGGACCTCAAGGATGCCCGGCAGGCCATGCTGCAGCATGAAGGCCAGCGGCGTCGTGCCGCGAAACAGCGTGTTCCGGTTCGGCAGCGTGGCCCACGCATCAGCCAGCGGCTCCGAGTACAGAATGTTCAGCGCCTTGAAGATGCCGATCACCAGCGAGATGCGGGTCAACGCATCCTGCGCCAGCACCCGCTGCCCGGCCTGCTTCTTGAAGCCGTGATACGACCCCGTTGAGAGCCCGCCCACCAGCTGCCGAGCGTCCGCATCCCGCACCTGCCACAGCTCCATGATCTTCAGAAAGCCTTCAATCGCCGCCGGACTCAGACGCCTCCGCACCTCGATTGAGCGCAGGTCGGTTGAGGTATCAACCGCATAGCCGGCAATTTCAGGGACAAGATAAGGAGTTGCAGTCGCCATAGAAGGTATTCAGAAGTACAAGAATATTCAATCACTTCTGAGTGTCTTGCGCAAGCCTTGTTTCTGCCCCTTCACACCTCTCCACATGCATGAACCCCACACAGAAACAGCAAGGGCGACGCTGGTTGGCGTCGCCCTCTGCTCTTGCTGCACCGCAACTCGCCTTATGCCGCGTTCGGGTGCAGAATCACCTTGGTCCATCCCTTGTCCCGGTCGCCAAAGTGCTTGTACGCGTTCGCCGCCTCGGTCAGTGGCAGGTGATGCGAGATGATGAACGATGGCTTGGCCAGGTCATGGTGGATCAGGTCCGCCAGCCGCCGGTTGTACGCCTTCACGTTGCACTGGCCGGTGCCCAGCTTCTGCCCCTTGAACCAGAACTTGCCGAAGTCAAAGGCGATCTGGCCCTTCTTGGCCAGCGCATCAGACGCGCCCGGATCCTGCGGAATAAAGACGCCAACCACACCGATCTTGCCCGTCGCCTTCACGCAATCCACCAGCGAGTTCATCACCAGGTTTGGCACCTCCTTGCCCGCTGCGTTGTGGCACTGGTAGCCAATGCACTCCGATCCGCAGTCCGCGCCCAGACCGTTGGTAGCCTCGCGGATCTGCCCGGAGACATCGCCCATGGAGTCGATCGGCGTGCACCCGATCTGCGCGGCCAGCGCCAGCCGGTCCTTCAGGCCATCAACCACAAATACCTGGCTTGCGCCCTGGATCTTGGCCGAAAGCGCCGCCATCAGCCCAACCGGACCGGCGCCGTAGATCACGATCGATTGGCCCGGCTCAAGCTCGGCCAGCCGCGTGGAGTGCCAGCCCGTCGGAAAGATGTCCGACAGCATGGTGTACTCGGCCTCCTTCTCGGTCGCGTCCGGCGGCAGCACCAGCGCGTTGAAGTCGCCGTAGGGAACGCGCAGCAGCTGTGCCTGTCCGCCGGCGTACGGGCCCATGCCGGCAAACCCGTAGGCGGCGCCCGCCATCCCGGGCATCACGCTCTTATCCGATAGCGTCAGGCAGAAGCCGGTCAGGCCGCGCTCGCAGTTGGCGCAGAAGCCGCAGCCGATATTGAAGGGCATAGAGACCTTGTCGCCAACCTTGATGCGGTCGACGGCCTTGCCAATCTCCAACACCTCGCCAAGGTTCTCGTGCCCGAGGATCTTGCCCTTCTCCACATCGGTGCGGCCTTCATACATGTGCAGATCCGACCCGCAGATGTTGGTGCTGGTCAGCTTGATCAGGATGTCGGTGTGCTTTTCAATGCGGGCGTCAGGAACGTTATCGACTGACACCTTCTTGGGGCCGTGATAAACAAGAGCTTTCATAAACAGGAACCTTTCCAAAACAAAGTAGAGAAACGAGGGACACTCTGATGAAGTGCCCCTCCGGTTATGGGCATGGCTTCAGCCATGCCGTAAGTGCTCTCAATAGAACTCGGCTTTAGCCGCTGGGGGCAGCTTGGTCATACTCTTAGACCCAAATCAGATCCGCGCTGGAGCCCATAAAAGGGGAACAACGCACCGGCAAGCAATCACAGAGGCCGCCATGGCGGAACGGTCCACCCGCGGCACTTGTCCGTAAGATGCGCCTCGTACCCTGCCGCCGCCATCCGTCGTGTGTTTGCCGCCACCGGATCGAACCCTGCTCCACCACACAGTAATTGCGAGACACATCTCGATAAGCAGGAGCGATTTCGGCGCTCTTACCTGCGCGCGCCTTTAGAAGTCAGAGCCGTCGCGGCGCAGGCTACATCGCCGCCCATATCACCCGTGTTACAAACCTGCATCGAAAATTACTAAGCCGAAGCCCTCCAGTACAAGACGAGGTTCCCGTGGACGACCGCAACCAACCCGCACCGCTTGAGGCCCCGCCAACCGAGCTCGCGCCACCCGCCAACCTTCCGCCCGCCTCCGCTAGAATCCCCGCCCGTAGTCATCTACTCCGCATCCTCGGCATCGTTCTCCTTGTCGCGATGGTCCTCGGAGCCGCGGGGATGCTGGCGTATCGCTACTACACGCACGACGACACGGGCCAGAGCACCGTTACTGGCGGCGTTCTTACCGCCACTCCGAGCGGCCTCTACTTCCGCAACACAGCCGAAAAGATCGAGTTTGTCGCACCTTCCGGCTGGTCGCAGTACGCCACGGCCTCAGCCCAGATCATGGTGCGTGGTGGCGGCTGCTCCTTTGGCCTTTTGGAGCAGCGCACCAACCTCTCCGTGGCCGCCTTCGCCGACGCCGAGGCCAGGGACCTCAAGCGCCGGCATCCCGAGGCCATCCCCATCGTCGCACCGCGCAGTATAGCTGCAAAGAACGGCCTCGCCTTCACCGGTGCCTTCACCGACTCGGGCGGCGGCCCCATGTCCCAGACCTACATCCTGATCGACCGCGGACCGAACGTCATCACCCTCATCGAGACCGCCACCGACCCCGCCTGCGCCCAATCCTTCGCCAGCGTCGAGGACTCGCTGCATCTCTAACCCTCGCCAAAGTGGCTCTTGCCTGAGCGAAACCCAGGCGAAACCGGGGTTAACCTCACCCGAAAGTGGCAGAAAAGTGACCATTCAATCTCTCCCATTCAATGCAGATTCTCGCCGTTCACTCTTATTTTCTTCCGTCTTAAGCCTCGATCAGCCTACCTTTGAGCATTGCCGTACGAGCCCTGAACCAGCTCTGTAACTACCCGTAACACCCATCTTTTTGTACGATTTACAGCGAACCCTTAGACATCCGTTCGCATCCAGTAGAAGACGTATTCAGGAGATCTAAACGCATATGGCAAAGGCATCCAAGCTCGCCGAAAAAGCTCTTACCTACGCAGCCAAGGGCGGCTGGGCCGTCTACAACAAGCTCAACTCCATCAGCCCCAACAAGTCCTTCACCCCACGTTGGTCGGACAAGCCGCTGCTGAAGAGCTACCAGAAAGAGAAGCCGCCTCTCGGCTGGCCGCGCACCACAGATTCGCTCTGCCCGCGCTGCGTTCCGGAGATCCGGCAGCAGATCGTTGATGGCAAGCTGCCTCACGAGATCCTACTCAACGAGAAGGTCGGCGAGATCAAGGCACAGATCATCGAGCGCGATGGCGAGATCCTGATGGTCAAGGACTGCCCGATCCACGGCCACTTTGAAGACGTTATGTCTATCGACACGGCCTTCTTCAAGCATCTGGAAGAGGTGTTTCCTGGCCGCGATATCCGCGCGCACAACGACGAGAAGCTGCACAACCATGGAACGTCGACCGTGACGCACGGCCGTGGTTCCGTGCTCACCATCGATCTGACGAATCGTTGCAACATGATGTGCGATCCCTGCTTCATGGACGCTAATCAGGTTGGCTTCGTGCATGAGCTCACGTGGGATGAGATCAAGACCATGTTGGACAATGCGGTGACCATCAAGCCCCGCCGTCAGATGTCGGTTCAGTTCTCGGGTGGCGAGCCGACGCTCAGCCCCTACTTCCTTGACGCTGTTGCCTATGCGCGCAAGGTCGGCTACACCTCGGTTCAGGCTGCAACCAACGGCATTGAGTTTGCCAAGTCCAAGGAATTCTCAAAGGCCGCTGCGGAAGCCGGTTTGCGCTACGCCTACCTGCAGTTCGACGGTATCGGCAACGCAGCCAACTCGCACCGTAAGGTCGGCAACTCGTTCGACGTCAAGCTCCAGGCCATCCACAACCTGCATGAGGCCGGCGTCGACATCGTTCCCGTCACCTGCATCATTAACGGCATCAACAACGAGCAGGTTGGCCGCATCATCGAGTTCGCGCTCGATAACCCGAAAAAGATCAACTTCCTCTCCTTTCAGCCGGTCAGCTTTACTGGCCGGGATGAAGAAGTTTCGGACGAACGTCGCAAGGCGCAGCGCTACACCCTCTCGCATCTTGCGCACGACGTGAAGAATCAGACTGGCCTCGGAGAGCCGGTGCGCGACTGGTTCCCCATCTCCTTCATGTCTACGTTCTCGGACTGGGCCGATCTCGTGCACGGGCCAGACCGTGACTGGGGCCAGCTCTCCTGCGGCTGCCATCCAAACTGCGGTATCGGTATGGCGCTCATGATCGATAAGGAGACCAAGGAAGCTGTACCTGTCACCGCTTTTCTTAATGCAGATCGTCTGGCGAAGGACATCGCTCGGGTCAACGATTCGGCTCGCGGCAAGTACCTCACGATGCTCGGCGCGGGCCTTGCGCTTCTTCGTAACTACGATCCGACCAAGGCGCCAACGCACTTCAAGATCATGGATTTGCTGACGAAATTTGATAAGTGCTTCGGCGCGACCGGCCGCAACTACGGCAAGGTCACGGCCGATCGCACTCAGAAAGATATCGAGATGCGTCGCGCCGATCGCTGGAACTTCTTGTTCATCGCCGGCATGTGGTTCCAGGATCTCTTCAACTACGACTTCCGTCGCACCGAGCAGTGCATCATTCCGTATGCCACCCAAGAGGGCGAGATCAGCTTCTGCGCCTACAACACAGGCGTAGGCTGGCGCAACATCATCGAGAAGATGCATATGACCTCCAGCCTGACCAAGTGGTACGAGGAGCATGGTCGGCACGAGATCTTTGCCGGCGGCAAGAAGGTCGGTCTCGAGAAGGAAGCGAAGTACGATCTTGTGCTGAACGATGAACACGTCAACGCAGCGGCCAACGATACGATGGACAAGTCTGGCGTGGCGAAGAACGCTCGCGAGGAGAAGATTCGGGCACGCGACGCGAAGATCAAGCAGGATGCAGAGAACGCTAAGATGGCCAAGCTTTACCGCAAGGAGATCCTGCAGGAGCCGGAGCTTCCGGGTGGTTTTGTGGCGATCGGCGCGATCGGCGGACTCGGTTCTACGGGCGGCATCAAGCCTGCGGCCCCGGCTCCTGCTTCCAACGTCGAAGTCGTGAACATGATCAAGGACGAAGAGACGGTCGCTGGCGACTAGCTTCACTCAGCAGAAGCCTTAGACCAGAAAGGCCGCCAGCGATGGCGGCCTTTCTGTTGCCCAGGCCACGTTCCCGGGCGTAAGCACCATAGCTGATTCGCTACCCTGAAGTAGCCTGGCCTCCGCGTCCAGACCTTTGGGAGGCAGGTGACCCTATGCTGTCCCTTTCGGCCTCGGACGCTACCGGGGAGAGGTCCGAACCTAACATGTTTGTTCTGAGATCTTAGCGACAGAAGGGGGAGGTTACGCCTCCCCCTTCCGTTGCTGCCCGCTCAATGGCCGCGTAGCAGCTGAGGTGCTTGTTGATCCACTAGATGTCGAGGTTCTTCACGTCGAGGGCATTCTCTTCGATGAACTTGCGGCGACTTTCGACGTCCTCGCCCATCAGCGTAGTGAAGATCTCTTCGCAGCTGGCGATGTCCTCTAGCTTGACCTGGAGGAGCGTGCGGCGATCGGGGTCCATGGTGGTCTCCCAGAGCTGCGGGGCTGTCATCTCGCCTAGACCCTTGTAGCGCTGCACCTGATACTCCTTACGGCCCTGGTCGATGACATACTCGAAGACCTCGCGCGGCGTACGCTTCTCAACCGGATCCTGCGCGGCTTTGCCGGGCCGTTTGCCGGGCTTGGCTTCGGCAGCGGTACCGGGGGCGGAGGCGATGACGTCATTGACTCCCTCTTCCTGTTCGACTTCATCGGCCTCGTCGAGCGCGGCCTGCGAGTTGGGCGCGGGCTGCTGTTTTACGGCGTAGTCGATATGGAAGGGACCAACCAGTTGCTCCCGCAGTAAGGCGTGTTTGGCGAGCAGCTGCCGTGATTCTGCTGTTGTGGCGAGCGCCCAGTCGATGTGGCGCGGCACACCCTGCGCGTCGGTGTAAGTGACCGAGTAGGTGCGATGCTCTTCGTCGAAGGCGACGTCGGTAATGTTCTTGAACTGGAAGTTTCGCTCGATCGCCTTAAGGCGAGTGCGCATCTCCTCGAGCTTGGCTGGTGTCTCAAAGTCGGCGCGGCGCGCAGGATCCTTACCTTCATTGGCGAAGATCTCCGCGAAGGCCGTGACGACCTCGTCGTTGCGCAGACGCTTGACGACCTTGCCGAAGAAGCCCAGATAGTCGTTGAGCGCGGCCATGTACTTGGTGAGTTCCTTGCCTTCCAGAACGCCGCCGCCAGCGCCGTAGCGGAGCACCATGCCGTCGGACGCACGCTTGACCATCACCGAGACATACTCGCGATCGTCTTTGATGTACTGCTCGAACTTGCCCTTCTTGATGCGGTAGAGCGGCGGCTGCGCGATGTAGACATGGCCGCGCTTGATGAGCTCGGTCATGTGGCGGAAGAAGAAGGTGAGCAGCAGGGTGCGGATGTGCGAGCCGTCGACGTCGGCATCGGTCATGAGGATGAGCTTGCCGTACCGCAGCTTGGCGACATCGAAGTCGTCCTTACCGATGCCGGTGCCCAGCGCCGTAATCATGGCGCGGATTTCTTCGTGGCCAAGCATCTTGTCGTAGCGGGCTTTTTCGACGTTAAGGATTTTACCCTTGAGCGGAAGGATGGCTTGAAACTTGCGATCGCGACCCTGTTTAGCCGTGCCGCCGGCTGATTCGCCTTCGACTAGATAGAGCTCGCAGCGCTCGGGCTGGCGCTCGGAGCAATCCGCCAGCTTGCCGGGCAGACCGCCGCCGTCGAGGGCGCCCTTGCGGCGGGTGAGGTCGCGGGCTTTGCGGGCGGCTTCACGAGCGCGCGCGGCGTCAATGGCCTTGTTGATGATCTTTCTGGCGACCTGCGGGTTCTGCTCGAGAAAGGCGCCTAGTCGCTCGTTGACGAAGGCCTGCACGGTGCCTGCGATGTCGGAGTTGAGCTTACCCTTGGTCTGGCCTTCAAACTGGGGCTGAGAGAGCTTGACCGATACGACGGCGACGAGGCCTTCGCGAACGTCGTCGCCGGACAGGTTCTCCTTGACGTCCTTAAACAGGCCCATCTGCTGACCGGCCCAGTTGATGGTGCGCGTCAGCGACGTGCGAAAGCCCGAAAGATGCGTGCCGCCGTCGACTGTGTTGATGTTGTTGGCGAAGGAGAAGACGGTCTCGGAGTACGCGTCGTTGTACTGGAGAGCGATCTCCATGGCGATGTTGTCGCGCTCGGCCTCCATGTAGATGGGCTTCTCGTGCAGGACCTGCTTGCCCTTGTTGAGCAGCTTGATGAACTCCGCGATGCCGCCGGTGTACTTGAAGGTCTGCGCCTTCGAGTCTCCCGTTTTGGCGTCTGAAGCGCGCTCATCGGTCAGCGTGATCTCGATGCCCTTGTTGAGAAAGGCAAGCTGGCGCAGACGGTTGGCAAGTGTGTCGTAGTTGTACTCGTGGACCGAGAAGATGCTCTTATCCGGTAGGAAGTGGACCTTGGTGCCCTTGCGCGTGGAGGCGCCCATCTTGCGAAGTTTGGAGATGGGATCGCCCTTGGAGTAGTCCTGCTCCCAGGCAAAGCCGTCGCGCCAGATCTCGACATCAAACTCTTCCGAGAGGGCGTTGACGCAGGAGACGCCGACGCCGTGAAGGCCGCCCGAGACCTTGTAGTTGGAGGCGTCGAACTTGCCGCCGGCGTGGAGGATGGTCAGAACGACCTGCACGGCGGGCATCGTCACGCCGTTGATGGTCTTGTCGTCGACAGGGATGCCGCGGCCGTCGTCGACCACCGTAATGGAGTTATCGACGTGGATGGTGACATCGATGCGGGTGGCGTGGCCGGCTAGAGCCTCATCGACCGAGTTATCGACCACCTCATAGACCAGGTGGTGCAGGCCCTGTTCGCCGGTCGATCCGATATACATGGCGGGGCGCTTTCGCACTGCCGCGAGACCCTCAAGAACGGTAATGTTTTCAGCAGAATATCCAGTGCCGGGAAGGGACGTGTCAGAAGCAACGTGTTCAGCGGGCAAAACGGTCGAAGCCATGTACTCTCCAGGAATCCAGCGACTGTTGCGGTCCAGCTTGCCAGAGGGCTTCAAGTGTCCTGTTTCGTAGGAGATAAAAGAACACGTGAAGCTCCGTGGGATACCTCAGTGTACCACTCGACCATGCCTTCTTCGAGGTTTGCTCCGCGGCCGAGGAGGAGCTGATAGGCGCGATCACGGGACGCAGACAGCCGGGTCCGCTCATGTAGATTTGGTGTGTGCCGATCCTCCCCAGGACCTCCCCCCACCCGCAGGCTGAGGTCCGGACCGCCGGTATGGCGGCTGATTCCCAGGCTTCAAAGAACCCGATCTCCGAGATCGTCGCTCCCCTGCGCCACATTCCAGAGCTGGACGGACTGCGCGGGATTGCTGCCATCATGGTGTTCTTCCATCATGTCTGCTTTACAACGATTCAAGCGGGCAACTGGCCGTTTGCGATTGAGGCGCTTCGCAGGATCTCCATTTATGGTTCCAATGGGGTGGAGCTGTTCTTCGTTCTGTCCGGCTTCCTGATTACCTCCATCCTATTGACGGACAGGGGCAAAGCCCGGTACTACGCGCCGTTCTACTGGAAACGGGTCCTTCGTATCGTTCCCGTCTATGTGGCGATGCTGCTTTATATAGAGATCTTTGTGCCGCACACCCGGCTGCAGGTCCTCTTTGCCGTCTTGTTCGTGGCGAACTTTACCTGGTTCTTCCATGTGCAGGCACTGATGCCCTTCTGGTCGCTGGCGATTGAAGAGCAGTTCTATCTCCTGTGGCCGACGCTGGTGCATCGCCGGCGCGTTGCTTCTCTGTCCCGGTGGGCCATCTGCATTGCTGGCAGTAGCATCGCCCTGCGGCTGATCTTTGCGTATTTCGGCCACTTCAACTACTTCCTTACGGTTCTCCACTGCGATGGACTGGCCTGGGGAGCTCTTCTGGCATGTCTTCGTGGAACGACCGAGGCGGCGCGATGGCACCCAAAATGCATCGTCTTCGGCGCCTTTGTGCTTGCCATTCTCTTGTTCTGCCTGAGTCACTTTGTTCCCACGACTTCGCTGCCCTGGGTGGCGTGCAACGCGGCCCTGGGGATGACCGGCGTCTCTTTGCTCAGTTTGTCGATCGTCGGAATGCTGGTCTTCTGCAGCGGGCGCTGGTGGCTGGGTGTCTTCCGCAGCCGTGTCTTGATCTTCTTCGGACTGATCAGCTATGCGTTCTATATGGTGCATCTCTATGTTATTCGGGCGTATGACCTGCGGTTTGCGCTCCCGGTGGCGCCCCAGGTGCAGGCGTATACCATCCGGTTCTTTGTGACGCTCACTGTAAGCGTGACGATCGCGACCCTCTCGCGCTACCTGATGGAACTGCCCGTAATGCGGCTGCGTCGCTTCATCCCGGCACTGCAGCGGCCGAGCCTCCCTGCGGGTCAGCAAGGATTTCAGGGGGCTGGATCGAATTCCTTGGTAGACTAAGTAGGTTGTCTAAAAAAGCAGCAAGAGAGTAGCACAATGCCAAAACTAAAGACGCACTCGGGAGCCGCGAAGCGCTTCCATAAGACCGGTTCCGGCAAGTTCAAGCGCGGCCAGTCGAAGATGCGCCACATCCTGACTTCCAAGGCGACCAAAACCAAGCGCAAGCTGGGTGGCTCAGCCATGGTATCAGAGGCAGATTCGCCCAAGGTCGCCCGGATGATTCCGTACGCCTAGGTCTTCAGAGCGGAAGCTTTGAAATGTTCTTCATGCCGAGCCGCGCCATGTTCCCCGGTTTCCGGGAGTGCGGATGCAAAGGGCCGAAGTTGTGATGGCCCCTGGTTTCGATAGATCGAGCCATTGAGGCATGAAGGTGTCAAGCGAGTGAAGAGGCCACCCTTACCTCCAGCCGCTTAAACGAAGGACGCAAAAGGAGAGTGCCATGCCCCGTGTAAAACGGAGTACCAAGCGTAGCGACCGCCGCAAGAAGATTCTCAAGCGAGCGAGCGGCTACTTCCTCACGAAGTCAAAGCTCTACCAGGCAGCGCAGGAGGCCGTGGAGCGCGGTCTGATGTTCGCTTACACCGGCCGCAAGCAGAAGAAGCGGCAGTTCCGCTCTCTCTGGATCGTGCGTATCGGCGCCGCGGCGAAGATCAACGGAATGAGCTATTCGACCTTCATCGACGGTCTGAAGAAAGCTGGCAATGGTCTGGACCGCAAAATCCTGGCCGATATCGCAGCAAATGATGCCGTTGGCTTCACGGCCTTGGCAGAGCAGGCCAAGGCAGCGCTGACTGCGGCCAAGAGTTCTCAGGTTGCAGCGTAGCTCGAGTAAATCGGATGTACAGCTGACTTGATCGACGAGGGCGCGGACAGATTCCGCGTCCTCTTTGTTTGTGGAGGTTTACTTTTCGGGCGAAGTGCATACAGGCCCCAAGTGCGGCCCGCATGCTGAGACTGGTGGAGCCCACGAACCGCCAGATACGAGATGCATCAAGGCTGCGACAGCTATAGAGCGCGCAGTCCTGAGGGGTTCACCTCAGCCGGGGCTACCCGAGTCCATGCTGCCTTCTTCCGACCGGTTCTCGGCATTAGGGAATGTTTTGCACTTCGCGCAGGTCGCCGGGCCGGATCTCAGGAAGCAGGCGCTCCGGCGGACTGTCATTGTGGGCGCGCCGCTGCTTTTTCGCCCTGCGGACGGCACCCCGATAGTCGTAGCCTCGGCAGGGCTCTGAGCGCGTATTCTAAGCAGGACATGTCTGAGCCAAGCGCAGTCCTTGAAGCAAACCAAAATACGCAGTCAGCGTTCGAGTCCTGGGGACGCTACCCGAAGTACGAGGCTCACCTGATTCCGTTGCAGTGGCAGAGTGATTACCCGGCTGCTACCGATCATCTCCATGACAGCAGCCTGCCAGTGGGTATGGGACGCAGCTATGGGGACGTCTGCCTGCTCAAGGGCGGCAACCTGCTGGTGACAACAGGGATGAATCGGCTGCTGGCATTTGATCCCGCGACTGGCGTTCTCACCGCGGAGGCCGGCATCACGCTCGCGCAGATTCTCGATTTTGCGGTTCCGCGCGGCTTCTTCCTGCCGGTAACTCCCGGAACGAAGTACGTCACCCTGGGTGGCGCCATCGCCAACGACATTCACGGCAAGAATCATCACGTGGCCGGCACCTTCGGCTCGCACGTCCCTGCCTTCGAGCTTGTCCGGTCCGACGGCACGCGCATGATCTGCAGTCGCGCCGAGAATGCCGAGATGTACGCCGCGACCATCGGCGGTATGGGGCTTACCGGCCTGATGACGTGGGCCCAGGTCAAGCTGCGCCCGATCGTCTCACGCAAGATCGACTATGAGGGGATCCAGTTCCATGGCGTCGACGAGTTTCTGGACCTGACGAATGCCAGCGGACACATCGAGTACACGGTCAGCTGGATCGATTGCACGTCGACCGGCAAAAACTTCGCCCGCGGCGTGTTTATGCAGGGCGACCACTCGCAGGTTCCGGGCGAGCTGAGGCCCTCTCCTGAGCCGAAGCTGGTCTTTCCCATCGAAGCGCCGGGATTTGCGCTGAACAAGCTTTCCGTAAGTCTGTTCAACACGGCCTTCTTTCACAAGCAGATCCACAAGCGGGTGGTTGCGCTGCAGGACTACGAGCCGTTCTTCTACCCGCTGGATAAAGTGCTGGACTGGAACAAGCTCTACGGAAAGAGCGGCCTGCTGCAGTTTCAGTACGTGATTCCGTGGGACTACGCGCGTGAGGGAACAATCGCCATCCTGGGAGAGGTGGCCAAGAGCGGTCTCGCCAGCTTCCTGGCCGTGCTGAAGGCGTTTGGCGATGTGCCAAGTCCGGGCATGATGAGCTTTCCTAAGCCGGGCATCACGCTGGCGCTGGACTTTCCCATCAAGGCGGATCGCAGCTTCCCTCTCTTTGAGCGGCTGGCCGACATGACCAGAGAGTTTGGCGGCCGCCTGTATCCGGCAAAGGATGCGGCGATGACGGCCGCACAGTTTCAGGCGTTCTATCCGCAATGGCAGCAGTTTGCGCAGTATCGCGATCCAAAGCTCACGTCAAGCTTCTGGGAGCGGGTCACGGGAGCAATAGCATGATGCAGGGGGCGGTGAATGGTGGCGACACGGGCGGTTCGGTGACAGCAACGGGATCGACTCAGCAGACCCTCGCCCATCGCGGGCAGGGCGCGCCGAAGAAGATTCTGGTTTTAGGCGCCACCTCGGGCATTGCCGAGGCGACCTGCCGTCTCTGGGCCCGGCAGGGTGCGAGCCTGTTCCTGGTCGGTCGAAACGCCACGCGGCTGGAGGTTGTGGCGGCAGACCTGCGGGTTCGCGGGGCGACTGAGGTCTACACCGCGGTCGTCGATCTTGACGACACAGCCAAACATGCCGACCTGCTGGCGCATGCCGTCAACTCGCTCGCCGGCCTTGATGTCGCCTATTTGGCACATGGTGTTCTGGGCGATCAGGCAGCGGGAGAGCAGGACTTTGCCGTAGCCGAGCAGATTCTGCATACCAACCTAATCTCGGCCGTCTCGTTGCTGACCTGGCTGGCAAACTTCTGTGTGCAGCGGCGCTCCGGCGTCCTGGCGGTCATCAGCTCGGTTGCCGGCGATCGTGGCCGCAAGTCCAACTATCTTTACGGCGCGTCAAAGGCTGGGCTGAGTGCGTTCCTGGGCGGCTTGCGCAACCGTGTTGATCGCGAGGGCGTCACCGTTCTCAACATCAAGCCAGGCCCGGTGCGAACCGCCATGACCATGAACATGCCGGGCAGCCAGAAGTTTGCCGATGTAAACAAGGTGGCGGCAACGATCGTCAAGGCAGTTGCGGCCAAGCAGGACACGCTCTACGTGCCCTTTCAGTGGCACCCGATCATGTTCGTCATTCGCCATATTCCGGAACGCATTTTCAAGAAGCTGAACCTGTAACTTCGCCGTCGCAATTGACCTACCTACTGCCGCTTGTATCAGGGTTCATGGCGGTGGTTGCCAGCCATCATGAATACCGATAGGGATGATGTCTCGTGCTACAAGAGCACATGAGCATCCCTTTCTTCCTGAGGAGCCGCAGCTTGGCGGCGGCCGCAGCGGTCGTGATGACGCTTGCCCTGTCGGGTCACGCCGCCACCGCACTGTCACAGGTCACGGCTACCGAGCCGCACAGCATTCTGGCCGAGCTCCAGACGCAGCACGTTCCCCTGGCCGTAGCGTGGCAGGCAAGGACCGGCAAGCTCTCGCTTGGGATTGCCTTGACCGAAAAAAAGGCGACAGCGTCCGTGCAGTACATCCTCGCCGATTCCCTGCCGAATGGCGTTGGCCAGAACGATCTCGGGATGGATCGCGGCCAGTTGGAGGTGCTGTCAGACTCCAACCTGAAGAGTGGGACGCGGCTGGTTCACTTCGAGCGCGTCGGCCCCAAGCTGCTGCTGGTCGAGGAGAACACCGCCTTTCGCACCGAGGAGGCTGACCCCGCTGAGCGTCTCGCGGTCGAGCAGTCCTTCCCCTCCTCCATCCTCGCCGGCTTCAAGATTGAGGAGGAGGCGGACGGCTACGTCGTGGTCGGCGGAACCGACTTCTTTCTGAAAGACATCCACGGCGTTGCGGAGGCTCTGGCCAGCGCGAAGCAGGGAAGCTACCACGTGGACGCCAACCGGTCGGTCATCGTGCCGGAGTTCACCAAAGCCTTTCCTCAGAACACCGAGATTGAAGCGGAGCTCACGTTCGCCAGCGAAGACCCCAGCAAAGCCCTGCTGCTGGCCGATGTCACGCCGGACGTGCATGCCCTGACGGTGCATGAGCGATACAGCTTCCTTACCCTGCCGGAGCCTGGCTTTATTCCACGCCGCTACTCTCCGCGCGCGGGCTACTTTGATGTGGGCTATCGCGAGATGAACGCACCTCTCGGAGCGGACGTTCGTCAGCAGTTCATCACCCGGCATCGCCTGCAGAAGAAGGATCCCAACTGCAAATCCAACTGCGAGGCCGTTCGCCCGATTCATTACTACGTCGATCGCGGCGCGCCAGAGCCCCTGCGCTCGGCCCTGATCGAGGGCTGTCGCTGGTGGGACCAGGCCTTTCAGGCAGCCGGATGGGCGAAAGGCACGTTTCTGGTCGATGCGCTGCCGCCGGATGCCGACCCCATGGACGCGCGATACAACATCATCCAGTGGGTGCATCGCTTCAATCGCGGCTGGAGCTATGGCTCTTCGATCGCAGATCCCCGCACCGGCGAGATCCTCAAAGGCAATGTGACCCTTGGCAGCCTTCGCGGCCGGCAGGATTATCGCATCGCCGAGGCCCTGCTGGCGCCGTATACAGACGGGAGGACGCCGGATCCGGTGCACGACGAAGCCCTGGCCATGGTGCTCGCGCGCATCCGCCAGCTCGCCGCGCATGAGACCGGCCACACCCTCGGCCTGGCGCACAACTA
>CAXSEC010000045.1:0-2431 GCA_964236325.1 uncultured Acidobacteriaceae bacterium
ATGTGAGTGTGCTCGCATCACATTTGCTGCAACCTACCGCTTAGATCTGCGTCTATAGAGGAGTTGGGCTAGAGCATTCGAACGAAAAGAGCAGAGGTGGATGGGGATGGCGATCAAGTGGGAGCGGTTGACGGTGAAGAGCCAGGAGGCGCTACAGGGGGCGCAGGGGATGGCGGCGGAGAATGGCAATCCGGAGGTGCTGCCGGTGCATCTGATGGCGGCGCTGCTGGAGGACCATGAGGGGGTGGTGCTGCCGGTGCTGGAGCGGGTGGGGGTGCAGGTGGAGTCGCTGCGCGGGGGGATGGCGGCGGCAGTGGCGAAGCTGCCGAAGGTGAGTGGCGGGAGTGCGCAGCCGGGGCTGAGCCAGGGGCTGACGCGGGTGATTGAGGCGAGCTTTAAGGAGGCGGAGACGTTCAAGGATGAGTATGTGTCGACCGAGCATCTGCTGCTGGCGTTGACTGAGGCGACGGTGGGTCGGCAGCCGGATGCGGTGCAGACGGCGCTGGCGACGGCGGGGGCGACGCATGAGGCGGTGTTGAAGGCGCTGGGGTCGGTGCGGGGGTCGCAACGGGTGACGGATCAGACGCCGGAGGGCAAGTTCCAGGCGCTCGAGAAGTATGCGAAGGATCTGACGGAGCTGGCGCGGCGCGGCAAGCTCGACCCCGTGATTGGGCGAGACGAGGAGATACGGCGGGTGGTGCAGGTGCTGGCGCGGCGGACGAAGAATAATCCGGTGCTGATTGGCGAGCCGGGCGTGGGGAAGACGGCGATTGTGGAGGGGCTGGCGCGGCGGATCTTTATGGGGGATGTGCCGGAGATTCTGAAGGGAAAGCGGGTGTGTTCGCTCGACCTGGGGGCGATGATTGCGGGGGCGAAGTTTCGCGGGGAGTTTGAGGATCGGCTGAAGGCGGTGCTGAAGGAGATTGAGGAGTCGAACGGTGAAGTGATTTTGTTCATTGATGAGTTACATACTCTGGTGGGCGCTGGCGCGGCGGAAGGTGCGATGGACGCGAGCAACATGCTGAAGCCGGCGCTGGCGCGCGGTGGGCTGCGGGCGATTGGCGCGACGACGCTGAATGAGTATCGCAAGTACATCGAGAAGGATACGGCGCTCGAACGGCGGTTTCAGATTGTGTATGTGGGCGAGCCGAATGTCGAGGATACGGTGGCGATTCTGCGCGGGCTGAAGGAGCGCTATGAGTCGCACCACAAGGTGCGGATCAAGGATGCGGCGATTGTGGCGGCGGCGACGCTCTCGCACCGTTACATATCGGACCGTTTTTTGCCAGACAAGGCGATTGATCTGGTGGATGAGGCGGCGGCGGCGCTGGCGATCCAGATTGGCAGTGTGCCGGTGGAGATTGATGATCTGGAGCGGCAGTCGACGTCGCTTGAGATTGAGCGGGCGGCGCTGACGCGGGAGACGGATGCGGCCTCGCGGGAGCGGCTGGAGGTGGTGGAGCGCGAGCTGGCGGAGGTGAAGGAGACGGTGGCCGGGTTGCGGGCGCGGTGGCAGCAGGAGCGCGGGGCGATCGGGCGGATTGCGGAGCTGAAGGAGCGGCTGGAGGGGCTGCGGTTTCAGCAGGCGGAGGAGACGCGCAAGGGCAATCTGCAGCGGGCGGCGGAGCTGCAGTATGGCGAGATCCCGAAGGCGGAGGCGGAGCTGAGGACGCTGACCGAGGCGCAGGAGGCGGCGGTGGCGGAGGATGCGGCGCTTGGTGGGCTGGAGGTTGGAGAAGCGGGTCCCTTCGACAAGCTCAGGGCAGGCTCCTCCGCTACGGGCTCGCTGCGCGATCCCTCCGGTCGGGATGACAGGGCTGGGGGTAAGGGCGATCGAGGAAAGAAGCCGCGGCGGATGTTGAAGGAGGAGGTGGACGAGGAGGATATTGCGGCGATTGTGTCGAAGTGGACGGGCATTCCGGTGTCGAAGATGCTGGAGGGCGAGATGCAGAAGCTGGTGCAGATGGAGGATCGTCTGCGGGAGCGGGTGGTGGGGCAGGATGAGGGGCTGAGCGCGGTGGCGAATGCGATTCGGCGATCGCGCGCGGGGCTCAGTGATCCGAAGCGGCCGATTGGGTCGTTTATTTTTCTGGGGCCGACGGGTGTGGGCAAGACGGAGACGGCGCGAGCGCTGGCGGAGTTTCTGTTTGATGACGAGGCCGCGATGGTGCGGATCGACATGAGCGAGTACATGGAGAAGCATGCAGTGGCTCGACTGATTGGCGCGCCTCCGGGGTATGTGGGGTATGACGAGGGCGGGCAGTTGACGGAGGCGGTGCGGCGAAGGCCTTACTCTGTCGTGTTGTTTGACGAGATTGAGAAGGCGCATCCGGATGTGTTCAACGTGCTGCTGCAGGTGCTGGATGACGGGCGGTTGACGGACTCCAAGGGGCGCACGGTGGACTTCAAGAACACGGTGCTGATCCTGACG
>CAXSEC010000045.1:2531-9173 GCA_964236325.1 uncultured Acidobacteriaceae bacterium
ACGCTTGAGCTGACGGAGGCGGCGCGGCATGCGATCTTCAAGGCCGGGTACGATCGGGCGTACGGCGCGCGGCCGTTGAAGCGGGCGATCCAGCGCATGGTGCAGGACAAGCTGGCGGTGCGGATTCTGGACGGGAGCGTGCTGCATGGCGATCATGTGGTGATTGACGCCGGGGCGGATGGCGGGCTGCGGTTTACGGTGGCGGAGCGGGCGGCGGCGTGACCTTGCTGAGAAGCGGCGATCGGGTTGGAGCGGAAGAGGCTCTGGCTCGGTCGCCGCTTTTCCTTGCGACGAATGGCGCGAGTGGGGGATGCGGCGGCAAATCGACGGCGGGTTAGGATGGTGCGAACGAGGGTGGAACGGTGCAGGCACGGACGTTGATTGCGGGGGCTACGGGGCAGGTGGGGACGCAGATGCTGCGGTATGTGACGTCGCAGCGGGGTGAGGGCGTGGCGCTGCCGACGACGCGGCATGATCCGTCTCGCGGCGAGGGATGGCTGCGGCTGGACTTCGGTGAGTTGGAGACGGTGGCGCAGGCGGCGGCGCTGTTCGATGGGTATGCGCTGGACAGTATTTACTGTGTGGCGGGGATGACGGCGGTGGATGCGTGCGAGGACGAGCCGGAGATGGCGTTTCGGACGAATGCGCGCGGGCCGGGGGTGCTGGCGGCGTATGCGCAGCGGCGAGCGGTGCCGTTTGTGTACTTCTCGACCGAGTACGTGTTTGATGGGGCGGCGGAGCATCCTGGGCCGTATGCGGAGGAGGACGCGCTGCGGCCGCTGAGCGTGTATGGCAAGAGCAAGCTGGCCGGCGAGGAGGCGGTGATGGCGGCGTGCGCGGCGGCGCTGGTGCTGCGGACGACGGTGGTCTACGGGCCGGACGCACGGCAGAAGAACTATTTGTACAGCCTGATGCGGAACCTGGCGACGGGGATGCGGATGAAGGTGCCGGAGGATCAGGTGTCGACGCCGACGTACAACCTGGACCTGATTAGGGCGGCGATGGGACTGGTGGCGTGTGGGGCGACGGGGGTGTTTCATGTATGCGGGCCGGAGTTGCTGGGGCGGCTGGCGTTTGCAAGGGAGATTGCGGCGAAGCTGGGACTGGATGGGTCGCTGCTTGAAGGAAGGCTGACGGCGGAGCTGGGACAGAGGGCGCCGCGGCCGCTGGCGGCGGGGTTGGCAACGGGGAAGCTGGCGGCGATGTATCCGCAGCTGAGGATGCGGCCGCTGGGGGCGGCGCTCGAGGACTGCGCGGAGGAGCTGCGGGGGTTTCTGGGGAGTGTGCGAGGGGCGGTTCAGGCCTGATGATGGCGAGGTGAGATGCGCCGGGTGGTGGTGGGCACGGCCCTCAGCGACCGGAGCGAGACTCTCTACCTTCGAGACGGATTATTTCTGAAGCCGCCGCCTTCAAAGACGGTTGGTTGACTAGACTTTAGAAAAAGCATGAAGACGAATCCTAACCTGGATTTTTTGCGGGCGTTTGCAATCACACTGGTTGTTGTCGATCACACCTTTCTTGCGAAAGGGGTGACTGGATGGCGCGGCATGCGCATGGAAGGCGTTGGGCTCTTTGGGGTGTACCTGTTTTTTGTGCACACCTGCCTGGTTCTGATGTGGTCTCTCGAGCGGCGACCCCATACGCTTGACTTTTATATTCGGCGCGCCTTCCGCATCTATCCGCTCGCGATAGTTTCGGTTGTTGCGGCGGTTGCGACGCGGGCGCCGGTGAGCAGCGCGAATGGCCATTTTTTTGCGTCGGTTCCGTTCGCCTGGAAGACTTTTGTTTACAACTGCCTGCTTGTTCAGAACCTTCGACTTCATCCGAATATCAGCGGCGTTCTCTGGAGCTTAGCTCCTGAGGTCGACATGTACATTTTGCTGCCGTGCCTGTTTTTTTATGCGGTTCGCACCAGAGCTTTGTGGCCGATGCTGAGCCTCTGGTTGCTATCGGCGCTGATGGTGAACAGTTTATTTCCAGTGGCGGAGGGCAATAACTTCGCCAAGCTGGTGCCGGATTTCCTGGCGGGTGTGGTGGCGTATGTGGGCTTCAAGAGTATTGCGCCACGGGTACCAGCGTGCCTATTCCCGCCGTTTCTGATCGGGCTCTTCCTGATGTTCATGAGGCCATCGCATAGCAGGATGGATTGGGTCTGCTGTCTCCTTCTGGGACTGGCGCTTCCCTACTTCAAAGGCCTGGAGACCAGGTGGGTTATACGGTTGAGCCACGAGTTGGCGAAGTACTCGTATGGGATTTATCTCTTTCACCCGTTTTGTCTCGCCATCGGCATGTACCTGCTGGCCTATCGAACGCCGGCGATCCAGTTTGGTGCTTACATAGGCTGCCTGATTCCGATTGTTGTGATTGGCTATCACTTGATCGAGAAGCCGATGATTGATCTGGGTGCTGTTGTTGCAGGTCGAATAGAAGATCGATACAGGACGACCACTCACGATCCGATCTGAAGGGCTTGCTCGACGGCGGGAGATGGCCTGGCTGCGTTTGATGGGGCGTTCCGGCTAGACCTTCGTGAATCGCGTCTTCAGGAGCAGGAAGGGACGCTCGAAGAGGCGGTAGCTGAGGAAAGCGGTCGCGGTGGTGCAGATGAAGGCGACGGGGAGGATCATCTGCTCACTGTGTGCCAGGTTCATGTGCAGCTTGCGGGTGAGGCGGAAGGCGAGCGTGGAGTACGCCGGATGAAAGAGATCGTGAAAGACGTAGAACCCGTAGGAGATGCGGCCGAGCCACTGCAGGGGTCGTATCTGGAGGAAGCGGGAGAAGAGCGAGGTCTCTTCCAGTGCAAGCAGCAGGATGCAGGCTGAGAGCAGGTCCACGTAGGTATAGCCGATGGTAGCGATCCACGGTGTGAGCGGGCTGCCTGTTGGCTCCTGGTGCAGCACGTGAATGGCGAACCAGCCGGTGGCGAGCAGGAGAAGAAGTGTTGTGGCGCCGACGGCTTTGGCGTGGCGGAAGAGCGATGCGGCCCTTGTTCCGCGCTGCATCAGGGCCAAGGCACTTCCGAGTAGAAGGGAGTCGACGCGAAAGAAGGTGCTGCGATAGAGGATCTCCCGGTCCAGCAGGTTCTGTGGGAGGAGGGTGCCAGCCAGCCCGCGGAGGAGCGGCATGGCGACTACGATGACAAGGCAGAGATTGAGCAGCGTCCTCCGGCTTCGCACATTGAAGACGAGAAAGGGCCACACCAGATAGAACTGTTCTTCAACCGAGAGCGACCATAGATGGCCGAAGGAGAAGAAGGGACCGAGGGTAGGGATGGTGTGGGGCGCGTAGTTCCACAGCCAATCCAGGGTGCCTTGGGGCGCTGTGCTTCGAGCGACGAGGTGGGTGAAGTTGCCTAGGTACAGGGGCCAGAGCAGCCAGCGACGAGTCCAGGCGAAGTGAAAGACCGGTGTTGCGGCGGCGGCAGCGATCCAGATGCCGTAGTAGAGGGGGAAGATTCGCAGGACGCGACGCCAGTAGAAGTTGGCGAAGCGGTGCACCTGGTCCCGGGTATCGAAGAGGATTCCTGTGATGAGAAAGCCTGACAGGACAAAGAAGAGATCGACGGCGACCCATCCCCATTCGAGGATCGAGTGCGGTCTGAGTCGGTAGTGATGAAGGAGGATGAGCAGCACGGCGAGGGCGCGGAGGCCATCAAGGGCGGGGTAGAAGCGTTTGTTTTCCGGGGCTGGCTGGCCGGGGGCGTGGGTCTGGTGGCTCGGAGCGTCGGAGCTGGCGGCGGGGCGAGGGAGGGCCTGGTCGTTGGTGTGCAGATGGATACCCGTTCGCCAAAGTACCACGTTGGCTGTTGCAGCTTGCCGCAGGAGAGAGGGGGCGGAGACTGAAGCGGGCTAGTGGACGGGCTAACTCGTATACTTGGGAGCTGTGCAGACGATGAAGATGATGGTTGAGCGGATCGGTCTTGCCTAGGCGCGCGATCATTATTGGAGCGGGGCCGGCGGGGTTGACGGCGGCGTTGGAGCTGCTGCGGCAGACGGACGTGGTGCCGCTAGTGCTGGAGGCGACCGACGAGATCGGCGGGATCTCGCGGACGATTCGGTACAAGGGCAACCGGATGGATATTGGCGGGCACCGGTTTTTTTCAAAGAGCGATCGGGTGATGCAGTGGTGGATGGACCTGATGCCGCCGGAGGTGAGCGCTTCCGAGACGGAACAGGCGATCAGCTACCAAGGCAAGCAGCGGGTGGTGGCGGTGCCGGCGCGGCTGCGGCAGGAGCCGGTGTTGCGGGGCGCGGGGCCGATCCTGATCAAGACCCACACCGACGAGACGGATGCGGGAGGGCGGGTGGACCTGGCGGCGGCGGCCCATACGGAGACGATCGTGGTGGCGCCGAAGGTGGCGGAGCGCGACCGGGTGATGCTGATACGGCCGCGCAAGAGCCGGATCTACTATCTGCGGCAGTTCTTTGATTACCCGATCAGCCTGACGGTGGCGACGCTGCGGGCGCTGGGGCTGAAGCGAACGATCCGGGTAGGGCTGAGCTACATGAAGTCGCAGCTGACGAAGATCAAGCCGGAGCGGAGCCTCGAGGATTTCCTGATCAACCGCTTTGGGCGGGAGCTGTACCTGACGTTCTTCAAGAGCTATACGGA
Source organism: uncultured Acidobacteriaceae bacterium (assembly GCA_964236325.1). Lineage (GTDB taxonomy): Bacteria > Acidobacteriota > Terriglobia > Terriglobales > Acidobacteriaceae > Edaphobacter. The sequence goes on from CAXSEC010000045.1 coordinate 7,143, forward strand.
GAAGGTGTGGGGGACGTCGTGCGATGCGATCTCGGCCGAGTGGGGGGCGCAGCGGATCAAGGGGCTGAGCCTGACGACGGCGGTGAAGCACTTTGTGAAGAAGAGCCTGATGCGGCGCGACGCGGGCGATGTGGCGCAGAAGGGCACGGACACGAGCCTGATTGAGCGGTTCATGTATCCGAAGTTTGGGCCTGGACAGCTGTGGGAGCATGTGGCGGAGCAGGTGGTCGCGCGCGGCGGCGAGGTGAGGACGGGATGGACGGTGGTGGGGATGCACTGCGACGGCGAGCGCGTGGTGTCGGTCGAGGCGGTGCATGCGGATGGCGAGCGGCGGGAGTTTACCGGCGACTATATTTTTTCGACGATGCCGATGAAGGACTTGATCCGGGCGATGGATGCGCCGGTGCCGGCGGCGGTGCGCGAGGTGAGTGAGGGGCTGGAGTATCGGGACTTCATCACGGTGGGGCTGCTGGCGGACCGGCTGAAGGTGAAAGAGACAGACGGTGGCCTGCTGAAGGACACGTGGATCTATGTGCAGGAGCCGGATGTGCAACTGGGGCGGTTACAGATATTTAATAACTGGAGTCCGCACCTGGTGGCGGACCCGGCGAAGGTGTGGCTCGGGCTTGAGTACTTCTGCTATGAGACGGACGATCTGTGGAAGATGGATGACGAAGCGCTGAAGCAGTTCGCGATTGCGGAGGTGGTGAAGATCGGGATTCTGGAGGCGGATGCGGTGACGGACGGGCACGTAGTGCGGGTGCCGAAGACGTATCCGGCGTACTTCGGCACGTATGCGCGGTTTGATGAGCTGCGGGAATTTACAGATCGGTTTGAGAACCTGATTCTGGTGGGGCGGAATGGCATGCACAAGTACAACAACCAGGATCACAGCATGCTGACGGCGATGACGGCGGTCGATGAGATTGCGGCGACGGGGCGGGTGGACAAGGCGAAGCTGTGGGGGATTAATACCGAGCAGGAGTACCACGAGGAGAAGAAGTAGATGCGGCGATTGCTGGTGTTGCTGACGCTGGGCCTGATTGCGCTGGCGGTGGTGTATCGCGACCGGCTGTACCTGCGGGATCCGCTGGGGAGGATTGCGCGGGATGGGGTGCAGCAGGCGGATGCGGCGGTGTACATCAACTACGACAACGAGGTGCTGGTGCGGGAGAAGAGCGGCGCCGAGATGTTTGTGGTGCAGCACTGGAACGGGCTGCCGGCGACCCCGGCGGGGCTGACCTGCATTGAAGGGATGCTGTGTGTGACGCCGGCGGATCGGGTTATGGATGTGGGCGAGGCGACGAGCAAGCGGGCGCCGGCGGAGATGAGCAATCGGGCAGTGGCGTTTACGGATGCGGCTGGCGCGAAGGTGCTGGTGACGCTTCGGTAGGGAGTTTTGGTGTGGGAACGACGCCGCTATTTACGCCGGATGGACGCTACCTGGTGGTTCGTGGGCGGCTGTGGCGGCGGAGTAATCCGGGGCTTTTGGACGAAGAGCGGGCGCGGCTGACGCGGGAGTTGATGGATGCGCGGCGGGCGAAGGGTGCGGCGATGCGGGCGGGGGATGCTGCTGCGCGAGAGGCGGCGCGGGCGCGGGTGGATGCAGCGAAGGTTGGGCTGGGGGAACGTGGGCCGGTGTGGTGGACGGATGGGGCTCCGGATTTGAACCGGCATATGGCGCGGACTACGGAGTATGCGGTGTGGTTTGATGAGGCTGAGGCGGCGGGCGAGCAACGTTCTCCGGTAGAGAAGCAGGTCCCTCCACTGCGGTCGGGATGACAGGTCAGGGGACGAGAGGAGCGCGTCGCTCCGCTCCGTGGTGAAAGGCCAAATGCGGGGGTTCCTCGCTGCGCTCGGATGACAACTAAAAATTGCGGGTGATGGGCCGCGGACAGGAACGCCGCGGATAAGGGGGCCGCGGGAGCTTGCGGGCAAAGAAAGAGCGGTGCAGCGAGAGGCTGCACCGCTCTGTTGCTGCACCGCTCTGTTGCTGCACCGCTCTGTTGCTGCACCGCTCTGTTGCTGCAC
>CAXSEC010000045.1:9273-21433 GCA_964236325.1 uncultured Acidobacteriaceae bacterium
TCTGTTGCTGCACCGCTCTGTTGCTGCACCGCTCTGTTGCTGCACCGCTCTGTTGTGGCTTGGGAGTTAGTGGGTTGAGGCGGTGGTGGTGGGTGCGGGTGCGTAGTTGACCTGCAGGGTGAGGATCTGGAAGGGCTTGATGGGTGCGGTGAGGGTGTTGCCGGAGAGGTTGAGCTCCGAGCCCTGGGATTTTTCCATCAGGTTGGCGATGGTGGCGGAGTTGGCGCCGCCGGGGAGGTGGAGCTTGACCTCGGCGGACTGGCCGGCCCACTCGTATAGGCGGAGGATGAGGGCGTTCGAGTCTTCGGCCTTTTTGACGGCGGTGAGGACGACGTTGGGGTTGTCGACGGCGACGAAGGATTGCTCTCGGGGCAGGGCGCCTTCGTGCGCGGCCACCTGCAGGGAGGTGATGGGGTAGTTGAACTCGTAGCCGCGATGCATGGTCTGCGCTTGCTTCCAGGGGCCGGCGTGCGGATAGAGGGCGTAGCGGAAGTGCTGCTGGCCGCGGTCGGCGTCGGGGTCAGGCGAGGCGGGCGAGCGGAGAAGGGTGAGGCGAAGCACGTTGCTCTCGTCGTCGTAGCCGTACTTGGAGTCATTGATGACGGAGAGGCCCTGTTTGGCGTCGCCGAAGTCTGCCCAGTTGAGCGCGGGGACTTCAAATTGCGCTTTCTGGTAGGAGTTTTCGCGCAGTGTGGTGCGCTCGATCGAGCCGAAGGGAATCTCGTAGGTGGCCTTATCGTTTTTGGCGGCGACAGGGAAGGCGGCTTTCAGCAGGACGTGGGTCTCATGCCAATCGACGTCGTTGCCGACCTCGACGAGATCGGCGTCGGCGTCGAGCGAGATGCGCTGGGTGAACTTCGAGGCCTGCCAGTGACGCTGCACCTCAACGGTGGCGCGAAGGGCGCCCTGGTTCGAGAGGGTGACGGAGTCGACGCTGTCGATGGGGGTGTTGTGGTCGAGGGTGCCGGGATCAATGTTCCAGGCGTCGTACTCCTTCGGGGTGTCTTTGAAGGTCTGGAGCTGGTTGGCGCAGGCGTTGGGGGCGATGGTCTCGTTGCCGCTCTTGATGTCGACGAGGCTGGTGATGCAGCCGGTCTGTTTGCTGACGGAGACGCGGACGATGCCATTGTCCAGCGTGATGGCCTCGGACTTGTCGGAGATCTTGAGTGGCTTCTTCTCGTCGTCCGAGGCGTCGTGGGGCTGGGCGTGGAGCAATTTGTAACCAAGTGAGGGCAGATTGTCGACGTGGGCAAGAACGGTGAAGGTGTTGGTGGCGGCGTCGTGGCTGAGCACCTGGGTGAGGACGGGCTTGTTGCTGTCGTCGAGCAGGCGGATGCCGTCGGCGCGCTCAGGCAGCTGGACGGTGAGCTTGACGGTCTCGGAGCGCTGCCAGGCGAGCGGGTTGAAGAGCAGGATGGGCGTGTTGCCCTTGACGCGGGTGTCGACCTTGGCGGCGATGTTCGCGAGGGAGTCTTCGGCGATGATGTGATCGGTGGAGAAGACCTTGTCGAACTCCTTTTGCGCGTCGCGATAGATGACGGCGATGCCGGAGCCGGCGGCGAGATCGTGGAAGTCGTTGAAGGTGATCTTGCGCCAGTTATCGGTGAGGATGTCGTTGGGGTAGGCGACGCCGTTGAGCCAGGCGAGTGAGGCGAGTTTTTCGGCGTTGAGGGTGGCGGCTTCGCCGGCGCGCATGTTGTGTTTGTGGTTGGCCTGGGTGGTGTAGACGCCGCGGTGGAACTCGAGATAAAGCTCATCGTTCCAGGTGGGGATGGCGATCTGGCCGGCGGCGGGTGTGGGCGGCGCCTGCCATCCCTGGCCGATCTTGTCGTAGTTCCAGGTGGGGGAGTCGGAGGCGATTTTGGTCTCGACGCTCGAGAAGTAGTGCTGCGCGGTGCCGTAGCGCATGGTGGGGACGGCGAGCTGCTGGGTGGGGTCGCCGGGGGTGCTGGCGGCGATGTAGTGCTCGGCCTGATCGAGCATGTTGCGGGTGGGGCCGCCGCCGTGATCGCCGACGCCGTAGAGGTCCATCATGTCGGCGGTGCCGGGGTTGCGGTGGGCGGACTCGGCGAAGTCGCCGCCGATGCGGGCGGGGCTTACGTCGTCATGCGTGTAGTCGGTGGGGAAGTAGGTGAGGACCTTGGAGCCATCGGGCGATTGCCACCAGAAAAGCCGCAGCGGGAGCTGGTTGGTGTCGTTCCAATGCATCTTCTGGGTGACGAAGTAGTCGATGCCGGCGCCCTTGTAGATCTGTGGGAGCTGCCAATTGTAACCAAACGAGTCCGGGTTCCAGCCGATGCGGGCGGCGACGCCGTACTCTTTCTGGAAGAAGCGCTGGCCGAGGAGCAGCTGACGAACGAGCGACTCGCCGCCGGGCAGGTTGAGATCGGGCTCGACCCACATGCCGCCGACGATCTCCCAGCGGCCTTCCTTGATGCGCTGCCGGATCTGGTCGTTGAGCTTGGGGTATTTGTCGGCCATCCACTCGAAGTATTGCGCGGCGGACTGGGTGTAGGTGTAGTTGGGGTACTCGTTCATCAGCTGGAGCGCGGTCGAGAAGGTGCGCTTGACGACGTCGACGGTCTCGGTCTGGGGCCAGAGCCAGGCGGCGTCGATGTGGGCGTTGCCGGTGAGGGTGATGTTGGCCTTTTCGAGTTCGGGGCGCAGGGTGTCGAGGACGGCCTGGGCCTTGCGCAGGGAGGCGTCAAAGGCGACCTGGTTGGCGGTGGCGAGGGCTGTGGTGTTGATGTCGGCGATGGCCTGTTCGAGCTTCGGCATGAGGTCCTGGCGCGAGGGGGTGAGCGCGGGCAGGATGTTGGCGGCGGCGATGGCCTGGAGGCGGATGTCTTGAGGGTCGGGGCGCTGTGGGCCGGGGCGCGCGGACTTGCCGCTGGCGGCGGGTGCGAGGGGCTCGATGCGCAGGGTCACGCCGCGGAAGCGTTTGTCGTCGGCGGTCTGCAGGAGCTTGACGGCGATCTCGACGGTGTCGCCGGGTTTGGCGGGCTCGAAGAGGACGATGGGTTCGAGGTCATCACCGAGCGCGACGCGGCGACCGTTGAAGTAGATGATCTGCGGCATGGGGCCGTTGGCGTCGGCGCGGAACTGGAACCAGACGCGCGAGCCGGAGATGTCGTAGCCGTTGAGGGCCTTGGGGATGGTGACGCGGCGACGGAACCAGGTGGCCTCTTTGGTGCCGTGCAAGGGGGCCTTGATCTGCTGCCAGGAGGAGTCGTCGAGGCTGGTGGCTTCGCCGTGGGGGAGATCGCCGACGTGCATGCGCCAGTCATTGGCGGGAAGCGAGGTGAGGGTCTCGAGCGCGTCGAGCTTCTGCTGGCTGGCGGCGGAGAGATTGGCCTCATCGCGGTGCGGGGTGTGGGTCTGGGCGTGGACGGCGGCGGCGAAGAGCGGGAAGGAAAAGGCGGCTGCGAGAAGAAGGGTCGATCGGCTAGGTCGCATGAGCGAAAGGGTAGCAGGGTATCGATCGTATGTGCAGCACGCGCGCAGTTTTGCGGAACATTTCTAAGCGGGTGGACGGTGGGTATTGGGGAGGGCGTTTGGGTGGGCGTTGGCGGGCATTTCGGAGAGAGCGGGGCGGTAGAGTGAGCTGATGACAGGATGCGGGCTGCGACGGATGGCTGTTGTGCTGCTGCTGGGGTGCGGGCGGATGAGCGTGGCGGCGGGATCGGCGACGGCGGAGGCAACGAAGGCGGGATCGGCGAAGGGATCGTTCACGCTGTACAAGTTTGCCAAGGCGATCGGGCAGGAGAGCTATGCGCTGCGCGCCTCGGAGCACGACCGTATCGAGCTGCGGGATACGTTTCTGTTTACCGATCGGGGGTCAAAGGTGCTGCTGAAGACCGTGCTGGTGGCGGATGGCAGGCTGCGGCCGCTGATGTTTGCGACGGATGGCGGCACGTCGCGTACGAGTGAGGTGCACGACACGCTGGAGCGGGTGGCTGGCGATGGGGTTGGCAGGCCTGAGACGGTTCGGCTGCCTGATACGTTTCGGCTGACGCGGGACGGAGCGACCAGCGAGGTCCAGGCGGCGGGCGATGTGTTTTTCATGGATGGCTATGCGCCGGTGGCGATGCAGGAGCTGCTGGTGCGGTACTGGGATGGGCAGGGGCGGCCGGAGTCGGTAGAGCTGCTGCCGGCGGGGCGGGTGTCGATCCAAGCGGCGGGGACGGTGGTCGTGCGGGCGCGGGGTGGGATGTCGGAGGAGCTGTTCGGCTTTACGGTGAGCGGGCTGATCTGGGGGCAGGAGTGCCTGTGGATGGACGGCGCTGGACACCTGGTGGCGCTGGTGAGTACGGATGCGGAGTTCGACCACTTTGAGGCAGTGCGGGCGGGGTATGAGGAGGCGCTGCCGGTGTTTATCGCAGGCGCGGCGCGGGCGAACCTGGAGGCTTTGGGGCGGTTGGCGGCGACGGCGCAGCAGGGGCCTAGGCGGCGGCCGGCGGGCAGGTTGGCGATTGAGGGCGGGACGTTAATTGACGGCCAGGGCGGCGCGCCGGTGGCGGATGCGGTGGTGCTGCTTGACGGAGACAGGATTGTGGCGGCGGGCGCGCGAGGGACGGTGATGGTGCCGCGGGGGACGCCGACGCTTGACGCGCGCGGAAAGTGGATTCTGCCGGGGCTGTGGGACATGCATGCGCACTATGAGCAGGTGGAGTGGGGGCCGGTCTATCTTGCCAGCGGGATTACGACCGTTCGGGACTGCGGCAACGAGTTTGACTTCATCACGACGGTGCGGGACGCGGTGCGCGACGGGCGGGGCATCGGGCCGGAGATCCTGATGGCGGGGCTTGTGGATGGCAGTGGGCCGCTGTCGCTGGGGGCGATTGTGGCGGATACGCCGGAGCAGGCGCGGGCGGTGGTGGCGCGGTACAAGGCGGCGGGCGCTCTGCAGATCAAGCTGTACAGCTCGATCAAACCCGCGCTGGTGCCGGTGTTTGCGGCGGAGGCGCATCGGCTGGGCATGACGGTGACGGGCCATGTGCCGACGGGGATGACGGCGACGGAGGCGGTGATGGCGGGGATGGACCAGATCAACCATGCCAGCTATCCGGCGATGGAGTTTGCCGGGGTGAAGGACGCGGGAGAGCATCCGAAGAATCTGCGGCTGGACCTTGGCAGTGAGCGGTCGCGGCGGCTGATGGCGATCTTTCAGACGCATGGGACCGTGTTTGATCCGACGCTGGCGCTGTTTGAGCTGGAAGACCATCCGGCGCGGGTGGCGGTGGCGAGCTTTGAGCCGGGGGTGGAGAAGGTGGCGGCGCCGCTCGCGTATGGGCTCTCGCATGGCGGGGTGGGCGTGAAGGACGAGGCGGCGGCGACGGCGTGGTACCAGGCGATGCTGGCCACGGTGCGGGCGCTGCACGCGGCGGGTCTGCCGATCGTGGCGGGGACCGACCAGGCGGTGCCGGGGTACAGCCTGCATCGCGAGATGGAGCTGTATGTGGCGGCGGGGATGACGGCGATGGAGGCGATCCAGGCGGCGACGACGGTACCGGCGCGGGTGATGGGGCTGGCGGATCAGGTGGGATCGGTGACGGCAGGCAAGCGGGCGGATCTGCTGCTGCTGGACGCGGATCCGCTGGCGGATATTCGGGCGACGCGGCGGGTCTGGCGAACGGTGGCGGCGGGTGTGTTGTATGAGCCGGGGCCGCTGTGGCGGAGTGTGGGATTTACGCCATGAAGGAAGTCCGCTCGTTGACCCACTCCGGTCAGCCAGGACTGGTCCGGAGGAGATACAGGGGTCTCTCCGCTCTGCTTCGCTGCGGTCGAGATGACGGCGTATGTGGGCGGCTCCGCCTAGTATCGAGCCATCTGTTCAGGGGCGGCGGGCGAGGATGACGCGGGGGATGCCCTGAAGGTCAGGGAGGCACTGGACGGCGTGCCAGTCGCGCAGGAGTGCGGTGACTGCTGGCTGCTGGCCGGCGCCGATCTCCATGGCGAGCAGGCCGGCGCGGGCGAGGTGCTGGCGGGCTTGGGGGATGAGGCGCTCGTAGATGCTGAGGCCATGGGTGCCGGCGAAGAGCGCGGTGGCTGGCTCGAAGTCGCGCACCTGCGGGTGGAGCGAGGCGCGGTCGGACTCGGGGATGTAAGGCGGGTTTGCGAGGATGGCGTCGAAGGGCTCGGCACCGGCGGGGAGGGTCGAGAGCAGATCGCCTTCGAGAAAGTGCACGCGGGCGGTGACGTGGTGGGTCTCGGCGTTGCGGCGGGCGAGGGCGAGGGCGGGGGGCGAGATGTCGATTGCGGTGACCTCGGCCTGCGGCAGGCGGGAGGCGATGGCGATGGCGATGGCGCCGGAGCCGGTGCCGACGTCGGCGATGCGGAGTTTGCCGACCTGCGGCAGACGATCGAGCGCGGCTTCGACCAGCACTTCGGTTTCGGGCCGGGGGATCAGGACGGCGGGCGTGACGGCGAGAGGCAGGCCGAAGAACTCCTGCACGCCGGTGATGTACTGGATGGGCTCGCGCCCGAGCCGGCGGGCGATGGCGGCGGCGAAGACGATCTCCTCACGGGCGTTCAGCAGCCGGCCGGGGTAGGCGTAGATGGTGGTACGCGGCAGCGAGAGGGTGTGCAGGAGGAGCAGTTCAGCGTCCTGCCGGGCGGTGGGCGCAAGATCGACGATGCTCGCAAACTGATCGCGAGCGGCGCAGACTGCCTGGCGAAGGGTCATGCCGGGACTGGTTGCAATCACAGGGCCTCTTTCCTCTTCCTAGAAGTACGGGGCTTTTCAGGAGAAAAGAGAAGGTCGCGCACTGTCCTGTGGGCAGACTTGTGCATAGTCGTGGGAGATCAAGTCACGCGATGTGCGGCGTCGCGGGATATGGCGTCGCAGGGCATCAGGTCTCTAAGCACTGCGGTTAGACCGTGGCTTCCTCGCCCTTCATCTTTTCGGCGATGTCGAAGACGGTGGGTTGCAGCTGGCCTTCCATGACCATGGCGAGCTGGTGATTGGTGAGGCCGATGCGATGGTCGGTGAGGCGGTTCTGCGGGAAGTTGTAGGTGCGGATCTTCTCGGAGCGATCGCCGGAGCCGATCTGGGCCTTGCGGGCGGTGGCCTGCAGCTGGTGGAGGCGCTCCTGCTCGACCTCGTAGAGGCGGGAGCGGAGGACGCGCATGGCCTTTTCGCGGTTTTTGATCTGCGACTTTTCGTCCTGGCAGCTGACGACGGTCTGGGTGGGCAGATGGGTGATGCGGATGGCGGAGTAGGTGGTGTTGACCGACTGGCCGCCGGGGCCGGAGGAGCAGAAGGTGTCGATGCGGAGGTCTTTCTGCTCGATCTTGACGTCGACCTCTTCGGCCTCGGGGAGGACGGCGACGGTGATGGCGGAGGTGTGGACGCGGCCCTGGGTCTCGGTGGCGGGAACGCGCTGCACGCGGTGGACGCCGGACTCGTACTTCATCTGCGAGTAGACCTTGTCGCCCTCGAAGATGGCGGTGACGTCCTTGAGGCCGCCGACGTCGGATGTGGTCTCGGACATGACTTCGACCTTCCAGCGATGCTGCTCGGCGAAGCGGAGGTACATGCGGAAGACCTCGGCGACGAAGAGCGAGGCCTCATCGCCGCCGGTGCCGGCGCGGAGCTCGATGACGATGTTCTTGTCGTCATTGGGATCTTTGGGGAGGAGCATGACGCGGAGCTCGGCTTCGAGATCGGTCAGGCGGGGCTCGAGGGTGGAGAGCTCTTCGGTGGCCATCTGCCGGATCTCCGGGTCCGATTCGGCGAGCATGGCTTTGGCGTCGGCGACCGCCTGCTGAACGGACTTGTACTGGCGATACTTTTCGACCGGCGGCTCAAGGTCGCGGTGCTGCTTGGCGGTGGCCTGAAACTTCTTCTGGTCCGAGACGAGAGTGGGGTCAGAGAGCTGGGTGCCGAGGTCTTCATAGCGGGCTTCCATCTGGGCGAGGCGGTCGAACATGGGGTGCTCCTCCTGCGAGGGTGGCGCAGGTCATAAACGGATGGAATGTAGTGGGAAGCGGGCTTGTCAGCGCGGGCGCAGCTAGGCAAAGTCGTGGCGGTCGGGAGGCGTCACGAGGGCGGCAACGAGCTGTGCGGAGGAATCGCGCATGTCTCTTAGATGGTACAGCGAACGTCACGATGCGCGTGTTCTTTCTCCGATGGCGCGGCCTTGGAGAGAAAGTACAGGCTGGAAAGGGTGAACGGCACCAGAGCACGGGCGGCGTCGCTACGGCAGGTGGCTGCTACTTTGTCATAACCGCTTCGTTGTAAATAACTCGCGCGATTCGGGCTATGACAGCCTCGCGAGTGTCATTGTCGGCTCGGCTGTCAGTGACGAACACAGCAATAGCTAATTTCCGTCCATCCGGCAAAGTGATGAGGCCTATGTCGTTGGTAGCCGCCGTTAAGCCATCATGCGTCCCGGAGGATCCACTCTTATGAGCGAGGGGAGTCCCAGGAGGAAGTCCGGCGCGGAGCCTACCCGACGTAAACGGCGAGTCCATTGCTCTAAGCAAAAAGGCGTTGGCAACCGGCGAGACCGGGGGCTTGTTTAACACCAGTTCAAGTAGTTGAATCGCTGCGGTGGGCTCAATCCAGTCCTGGTACTGGAGATCTTCATTCCGGTCCAGATCACGCTCGCTATAACGTACTTGAATCCTAAAGATGCCAAGTGAGTGCATGTAGTGCTCTACCGCAAGAGGACCACCTACCAAACGGACCAGGACTTCCTCGGCGCCGTTGTCACTTTGTCCAACGGCAAGGCTGATCATTTCACGCAGCTTCACTTTTACATTGGCTTTGGGATAGCGATCGGTGAGCGGACTGAACGAACCTGGAATGATGTCAGTCGGCAGGAACTGTACCGTTCTATCCAAGGTGACATTCATAGGCTCTCCAGCTCGTTGTGTGGGCAACAGTGTTCCTGCATCCGCCAGGTGCAGCGCTGTGAGCGCAAGCGGGAGTTTGTACATCGACTGCATCGGCGCATGGTTGTGCGGGTGAAGATCGCAGTTGAGCGAGGTCCCTGGAAGCATGCAAGACACGTTCACAGTCCCTTTGGCGTCGCTTGCAATGGCAGCGACCTTGGATGGAAGGGAAGTCTGAGCGATGCAAGGCAGAGGCGTAAGCGCGAGAAGTATGAGAAGGAGACGCATAACAGGATTCTAGGTACGAGCTTTGTGCGCAGTGATCTGGAAAGCGTAAGTATGGTTACTCGGCTGGGTACAAAGCCTCTCGCCAGGAGGTAAGACTCTATGTCATCGCCGAGGTTTGGAGCCTGCAGATGATCGCGAAGGAGGCAGTGGTCTATCAGGTTTTAGTCGAGTGCTGAGGTGTGCATTTATACTTATGAAACTCGTTGGCTATAAGTGCAGACTAGCGGCTCCTTCTGCGCGGCTTTCACTCCTCACAAGTCGCCTCATCGTCATTCATTTCCGATGGACAGAGGCAGACAGCGAGCAGCCTGTCGAACGCAGGACTACACGGCCTTCCGCCATGCCGGGCTGTATCTTGCGCACGATGAGCGTCTGAAGCATACTTCCTAGTTTGCCCGCGCCAGCTCCTCGACAACCGCGGCAACTTTATCGAGTATCTGGATCCAGCCCTCTACCTGGCCGCTCTCCGTTGCGTTCTTCATGGTTTCATTGCCAATGAAGGTGAGTTTCGTCCGGCCGTTGCCAAGGTCCTCAAAGTGAGTCACATCGGGCCCATCGTCTATGGCCTCATGTTCTGTTCCGTAGACCGCAGGCTGAACCTTGTTTCCCTTTGAGTCGGCAAAATACATCGTGGAAACGATCTTTTCGTGGGGAACAATCTCGTGGTATTCACCACCGGTCCACATCTCCTGCCCATCCGGCGATCTCATGCAGTAAAGAAATCTTCCACCCACGCGAAGATCCATCTCGCAAGAAGGCGAAGTAAACCCCTTCGGCCCCCACCAGTGCATGACGTAGTTCGGATCTGTCCACCCCTTCCAAACCAACTCGCGTGGGGCGTTAAAGATTCTGGTGACAACCATCCGCTCTGTCTCATTACCTGTGTTTGTTGTCATTTCTACCCTCCGCTTTCCTTTCTTTCACAACTCCACCCAGCTTGTCGAAAGCTCTCTTCCCCAGCGATTCGGCCATATAGGCGCCAGTTGCTAACTGTCTTGATCGCCTCCGGGTTTGGGCCAGAGGCGGCGGAGGGGGCCGGTGGGGCCGTGGACGGGGTCGGAGGGGGGGAAGGGGAGGGTGGCCATGCGGGTTTGGGCGGCGACGTCTGGGGCTTGGCGGCAGATGTCCCAGTGCTGGTCGGGCGGGTAGGCGCCGATGACGAGGAAGTCGGCGGAGTGGGAGAGCTCGCAGTGGCCGGTGCCGGTGGGCAGGAGGAGGACGTCGCCGGCGCGGACGGTGAGCTCACGGCTGGGCGATGGGCCGGTCTGGGAGATGTTTGGCGGGCCGCCGAGGACCAGGCGGGCCTCGCCGCGGGCGAAGCCGAGGACCTCATGCGCGGTGGAGTGGTAGTGGTGGAAGGTATAGACGCCGTTGCGCCACTGCGGTGGCCAGCCGTTGGCGGTGAAGAGAGCCTCCATGCGGGTGGCGGGGTCTCCGGCGGTGAGGACGGCGGCGCGATAAAGCAGGACGGGAAGGCGGGAGTTGTTGGGCATCCAGCCGTTTGGTTGCAGGAAGATGGGCTCTGCGACGGGCGGCGGCGGGCCGGCGAGGCTGTCAAGTGCGGGTGAGAGGCCGGCGGCAGCGGCAAGGGAGCTGAAGCGGCGACGGCTGAGAGCAGTCATGGAACCTTCGATGACGGCAGCGGGTTTGCAGGTGTCCTTGCCGGAACTGGCATGGCGACCAACCCCACTGCCTGCCTCGCATCGCAGAGAGTGGTTGGTTGAGCCTTAACTAAAGTCTCGCCATGCCGATGGAGAGGGTATGAGTCACTTTCTTGCTGTAGCGACGCTGGCGGAGCAGATGGCGGGGACGGCAAGCCGGCTGGCCAAGCGGGCGGCGATCGCCGAGGCGGTGGGGCAGGCTGCGGGCGATCGGAGTGCGGCGGCGCTGGCGGATGCGGGGCGGTTCGCGCTGTATCTGGCCGGGCTGCCGTTTGCGGAGGCGGATCCGCGCAAGCTGAACGCCGGTGGCGCGCTGCTGACTAAGGCAGTGCGGGCGGTGAGTGGGGCGACGGACGCGCAGTTGACGGCGGCGTATCGGCTGCATGGGGATCTGGGGGCGGCGGCGTTCGATCTGCTGGTGGCCAAGGACGGCGGGAGAGCGCCGGCGGTGACGCTTGAGGAGGTGGAGGTGGCGCTTGCCGGGATGGCGACGGCAAAGTCGACGGCGATCCGGGCGGGGCTGGTGGAGGGGCTGCTGGGGCGGGCGACGGCGCTCGAGGCGAAGTATCTGTTGAAGCTGATGCTGGGGGATATGCGGATCGGGGTAAAGCAGTCGCTGGTGGAGGAGGCAATTGCGGTGGCGGCGGGGGTGGAGGTGGTGGCGGTGCGGCATGCGGTGATGCTCGAGGCGGATCTGGCGGCGGCGGTGCAGCGGGCGTTTGCCGGGACGCTGGGTGAGGCACGGATGCGGCTGTTTCATCCGCTTGGCTTCATGCTGGCGAGCCCGGTGGAGTCGCCGGAGGAGGCGGTGGAGCGATTTACGCCGAAGCCGGTGAAGGTAGTGGCGGAGAAGAAGCCGAGGCGCAAAGGGAAGAAGGCGCTTGCAGCGGAGGCGGCGGCGATAGAAGCGGCGGCGGGTGTCTCTGCGGCCGCAGCGGAAGAGGCGTTTGCGGAGGCTCCGGTCATGGATACCATCGCGATCGGCCCGGAGGAGGCGGCGGGGATGCAGGCGGGCGATGGGGGCGAGGAGGAGTCTGGTGGTGGCGTGGGCCGGCTTGTTGGGGGTGACAGCGCGGGCGAAGAGGTGGGCTTGGGGGATGGTGCCGGGAGCGTGGGAGAGCCGGGGGTGATTCAGGCGTTTCTCGAGGATAAGTACGACGGCATGCGGGCGCAGGTGCATTGCGGGGATGCGCAGCAGCCGGGGCGGGTGGCGATCTACTCGCGCAATCGGGAGGACATTACGGAGAGCTTTCCGGAGCTGGCGGAGGCGTTTGCCAAGGTGGGCGGGACGACGGCGGGCGGAGTGATCTTTGACGGGGAGATTCTGGGCTGGGACTACGAGACGGCGCGGGCGCTGCCGTTTGCGGTAATGG
>CAXSEC010000046.1:0-21143 GCA_964236325.1 uncultured Acidobacteriaceae bacterium
TGGCGTCCCCGACGGGATTCGAACCCGTGTTACCGCCGTGAAAGGGCGGTGTCCTGGGCCACTGGACGACGGGGACGCAACATATTCTCGGAATCTCACCGAACTCGCAAGTATTACGGTAACATAGCGCCGGCGCCGCTTCAAACCCGGGCCTCTCAGCTGTCGCTTGCCAGTAGATCTGGCCGGATTGTGTCTTCAACCGGGCCGACGGCACATCCCTATCTGGCTTGTGAAGAGCTGGTATCTTGATCTACGTAGAGTCGCTTTTCCATGATGTCTCCCGGTTTTGAACTGCCACGCATGGAAGCTCCGTGTTAGTTCTGCGGAGCAAAGGACTCGTGCGATCCGCACCCTGAGAAGATCTCACGTCATCCAGTAGATTCACCGACACTGCGACGCAGTTCGTGGCCGATGCATGGTGCACGAAAACCAACGCATGTTTCCCCTTTGCTTTCGCCTGATTTGTTGATCCGAGTGTTTTAAGGAGTGCGAGTTGACCTCGTCAGTTCTTTCATCGAAACCGTCGCGAAACATCGTGCGTGCGCTTATTTGTGTTGCCATGCTAATGCTGGGCTGCACGGAGAAGAAGGTGACTGTCGCCGCGCCGCAAGCGATGCCGGTACAGGTAAGCACAGTAACGCTTGATCCTGTGCCCACGACAGACACCTATGTTGCGACGATCAAGAGTCGTCGCTCGTCGACCATGCAGCCGCAGGTCGACGGCAACCTGACACGGATCTTCGTGCGCTCCGGACAATCCGTAAAGGCCGGCCAGATCCTCATGCAGATTGACCCGTTGAAGCAGGTGGCGACGGTTCAGTCGCAGGCCGGAACGGAGTCGCAGAAGCGCGCCGTCTACCAGTACAACAAGACTGAGGTGGAGCGGCAGCGCAAGCTCTTTGAGGCTGGGGTGACGTCACGGCAGGCTTACGATCAGGCGATTCAGTCCTTTGACAATGCAGAGGCTGATCTGTCCTCGTCGACGGCGCTTACCGGCTCCCAGAAGCGGCAACTCGCCTACTACCAGATACGCGCACCCTTTAGCGGAGTCGTGGGAGACATTCCCGTGCATCTGGGCGACTACGTTTCCTCAACCACTCTTCTTACGACGGTGGATGAGATGGCTGAACTCGAAGCCTATATCTACGTTCCGACGGAGCGTGCTGCGGAGTTGAAGATTGGGCTGCCAGTCGCGATTCTCGCCACGAACGGAACCGTACTGGCATCGACAAAGATCGACTTCCTTTCACCGCAGGTAGACACGGGGTTGCAGGGAATCCTCGCGAAGGCGACGGTCTCTCGCTCGTCTTCGGTGCTTCGCAATGCGCAGCTCGTCAAAGCGCGGATCACCTGGAACACTGATCCGGCGCCTACCGTGCCGGTGCTCGCCGTCACCCGCATCGGCGGCCAGCCCTTTGTGTACGTGGCGCAGGCGAAGGATGGCGGCTTTGTCGCACATCAGATTGCTGTGACCCTGGGCGACACCGTCGGGAACGCCTACCCAGTCGTCCACGGTCTTGCTCTTGGACAGAAGGTTATAGTCTCCGGTCTGCAGTTTTTGCAGGAGGGCGCACCTGTGAAGCCGCTTGCGTGAGATTGAGCCGTTTTGACCATCTTGTCGCCGGTCACAACGCAGCGACTGTAGACCCTTCGCCGCTACTTTAATAGGGTGCGGTTAACAAAGAATCGAGCTGCTCTTGTTTGTCGACTTCTTCATCCGCCGACCGATCTTCGCCACCGTTTCGGCGCTACTTATTGTGCTGGTTGGTGCGATCTCCATCCCATCGCTGCCTATCTCGCTTTATCCAGAGCTTGCACCTCCGCAGGTGGTTGTCAGCTCCAATTACGTGGGAGCCAACTCGCAGATCGTTGAATCGGCCGTAACAATCCCGCTTGAGCAATCGATAAATGGCGTTGAAGGAATGCGCTATATCTCATCGACCAGCTCAAATGACGGCACGAGCTCGATTACCGTGACCTTCAATACCGGCTACGACCTGAACATCGCAGCCGTCGACGTGCAAAATCGTGTGGCTTCTGCACAGGGAAGGCTTCCGGCTACCGTAAATAGCACGGGGATTACGATCACGAAGGCGAACAGCAACTTTGTTTTTGCTGCGGGCTTCGTGTCTGCCGATAACACCCTGTCTCCCGCCTTTATCTCGAACTATCTCGATGTGTATGTTTCGGACGCCTTGAAGCGAGTGCCAGGTGTTGGAGCTGTCGTGATCTTCGGAGAGCGGAAGTATGCGATGCGAGTGTGGCTCGATCCAACACGTCTCGCAGCGCGCGGTCTCACTGCACTTGACGTTTCGAATGCTCTTAGCGAGCAGAACGTCGAGGTGGCGGCGG
The DNA here is from genome assembly GCA_964236325.1 of uncultured Acidobacteriaceae bacterium. Classification (GTDB taxonomy): domain Bacteria; phylum Acidobacteriota; class Terriglobia; order Terriglobales; family Acidobacteriaceae; genus Edaphobacter. Next base: position 2,353 of record CAXSEC010000046.1, read on the forward strand.
GGCAGCTTGGTCAGCCTCCTTCCGACTCGAAGCAGTCCTTTCAGATGGCGGTGCGTGTCCTTGGGCGGCTCTCTGAGCCTGGAGAGTTCGAGAAGATCATTCTCAAGAACTCTCCTGCAGCCGGAGGAGTCGTTCTTCTTAAAGACGTAGGCCATGCCGAGGTGGGAGCCGAGAACTACAATACTGAGCTTAAGTTTTCCGGCCGTAGCGCGGTCGGCATCGGAATTCAGCAGCTCTCCAACGCCAATGCTCTCGATGTCGATAAGCGCTGCCGGGCTGTTCTGAAGGAGCTTGAAAAATCATTTCCGCCGGGACTCAAATACACCATTGCGGTGGACACGACGAGTGTCATCAGCGAATCCGTGAATGAGGTGATCTCTACTCTGGTCGAGGCGATCATCATTGTGATCGCTGTTATTTTCCTGTTTTTGCAAGATTGGCGAGCTACGCTTATTCCCGCAATAACAATTCCGGTATCGCTGATTGGCACCTTTGCCTTCATCAAAGTCTTCGGCTTCTCGATCAATTCACTCACTCTGTTCGGCATTACCCTCGCTACCGGCCTGGTCGTCGACGACGCCATCGTGGTTATCGAGAATGTTCAGCGGCATCTTTCTGGCGATGTCGTCGCGCCTCTGCCTTCGCTCGCTTCTGCTGGTGTGGAACCGTCTGACATCGCTGCGAAGAACGTCGCAGCCTCTGCGCATCATGCGCCCGATAGCAGCCAGGAAGCGGTCGTCCACGATCCACACGAGGCCACCAGCATCGCCATGGCGGAGGTCACCAGCGCCGTCATAGCAACGTCGCTGGTGCTTATCAGCGTGTTCGTTCCGGTGAGCTTCTTTCCAGGGACCACAGGCATTCTGTACAAGCAGTTTTCTCTAACGATTGCCTTCTCAATCGCCATCTCTGCCTTCAACGCCCTTACTCTTTCCCCCGCGCTCGCGGCTTTGTTCCTTCGGCCTGAGCAGCATAAGACGGGGATCCTTGGAGCCGTCCTGAACCCAATAGATCGCGGGATCAAAGGGTTGGGTCGGCTGTATGCTCGCGCTGTCACCTTCTTCGTCCGCGTTCGTTACGGTGTCCTGGCACTGTTTCTTGCTTCTCTTGCGGCGACGGCGTACATGTACACGCACGTGCCTACGGCTTTCATACCGCAAGAAGATCAGTCCTATTTTCTGTGCATCATCCAGACCCCTCCCGGGGCCTCGTTGTCCTACACCTCCGAGTTCGCGGATCGAGTATCCGCAGCCATCCAGAAGAACCAAGGTGTGTTTGGAACCTTTTCCATCATGGGCTTTTCGCTGTCAGGTGGTTCGTCCCCTAATCAGGGCATCATCTTCGCCCCGCTCAAGGAAATAGGCGATCGCACGAAGATGGGACCGGCCTTTACCGCCCAGAGTATTGTGGGCGAAGTAGCGCCGCGCCTCTTTGGCATACCTGGCGGCATCGCCGCAGCCTTTGAGCCCCCGGCCGTCTCCGGGATCGGTTCGGTGGGTGGCTTCCAATTCATCCTTCAGGACGCCGGTCGAAATACCTTTGCTGACATCGACCGCGTCGCCCACACGATCGTTGGCCAAGCCACGGCCGCCGGCAAGTTCTCTACGATGCAGACCACCTTTACAGCTAACGATCCGCAAGTGCTGGTAGGCATCGATAGAGAAAAGGCAAAGGCGATTGGCGTGCCGTTCAATCAAATATCGCTGGCGATGGGCGTCTTCATGGGTTCGGCTTATATCAACGATTTTGACTTCAACAATCGGTCCTATCGCGTCTACCTGCAGGCTGATCAGATGTTTCGCCGCAACGCAGGAGATCTGCGCTCTTACTACGTACGGTCGGACACCGGCCAGATGATCTCGCTTGACAATCTGGTGAGTCTCAATGAGACCTCCGGACCGCAGGTCATCAATCACTACAATTTGTTTCGATCAGCTGAGATTGACGGCTCGGGTGCAACGGGCATATCTTCCGGGCAGGCCTTAATCAACATGCAGGAATTAGCCAGCAAGTACATGCTCCAGGGAATGACCTATTCGTGGACCGGCCTGGCGCTTGAAGAAATCGAATCAGCAGGAAAGACGATCATCATTCTGGCCCTGGGAATCCTGGTAGTTTATCTAACCCTTTCTGCACAGTACGAATCGTTTGCGCTGCCATTCATCATTCTGCTTTCTGTCCCAACGGCAATCCTGGGAGCGCTCTCACTGGTGGCTTTGCGAGGTCTCGTTGACGATGTTTATGTGCAAATCGGTTTGGTCATGCTGATCGGTCTTTCGGCGAAGAACGCGATTCTTATTATCGAGTTTGCTGAGCAGCTACTTGCGGAGGGAAGAAGCATTGTCGAGGCGGCGATTGAAGCTTCGGAGCTTCGTCTCCGACCAATACTCATGACATCGATCGCGTTTATCCTTGGTGTCCTTCCGCTCTATTTTGCGACCGGAGCCGGTGCTTTAGGACGCCACTCCGTAGGAACGGCGATCGTGGGAGGCATGGTGCTCTCCACCTTCCTCAACCTCTTCTTCATACCGATCTTGTACATTCTTCTAAAGAGCTTGCTTGGTCGCTTTTCGAAGACAAAGCGACCCGAGGCACCTATGCTTAGATCCACTGATTCCGGCCGTCCGGGAAGAATGTAACTAGAAGTGGCCACCCGCAAGCTCACTTAGCGACACCTACTTGAGCGACTGATGGACGGAAGCCATCTTCGCCCAGGGATCCTTCTTCAGACGTGCCTTCCACTTCGGAAACGTGTCGACTCGGAAGACGGGTCGCTGTGTGGCGTGGAGCTCAGACCACGCGAGCGGCATGCTTACGCCCAAACCCTCCCTTGCTCGCGAGGAGTACGGCGCGACCGCAGTCGCACCTCGCTCGTTTCGAAGGTAATCCAGATAGATCTTGCCGGTACGTGCTGCCTTCGTCATCTTCGAGAGGTACTTTGTGGGCGCCGCGCGTTCCATCTCAAGTACAAACGTTCGCGTCCACTCTTTGACTGCATTCCAGTCGAACTTAGGATTGATGGGAACGACGACATGCAGCCCCTTACCACCCGTGGTCTTGAGAAAGCTCTCCAGGCCCCGTGCCTTGAGCCGTCGTCGCACCTCGTCGGCAGCCATTGTGACGTCCTTCCAAGCCAGAGCTTCGTCCGGATCGAGATCAAAGATCACCCGGTTCGCGTGCTCCAGATCCTCGTTGGTCGAACCCCACGGATGCACCTCAAGAACACCCATCTGGGCCAGCCCTGCCAGAGCCTCTTTACTATCAAGAGTGATGTACGGCTCGACCACCCCTGTCTTCTTGTCCGGGACGTCCACACTCTTTACGCCGGGTGGAAGCATGTGATTTACGTGCTTTTGGTAGAAGCAGGGTTTCGCTGACCCCTGAGGGCAGCGAACCAAGCTAAGCGGTCGACCTGCAATATGCGGCAACATCCTGTCTGCGACTGCCCACAGATAGTCGGCGAGCATTGATTTGGTCACGCCACTACTCACATCGAGCACCTTTGCCGGATGCGTCAGTCGCACCGGCGGCTTTGGGAGCAAAGGCCAAGCGATCGCCGCGGGCTGTGCTTGAGCCTTGGCTTCCGGTTTCGCCGCCGTTTGCACCTTTCCCGGGGCGCCTCGCTGCGGAGTGACTGCGAACTTCGTTTCCGCGGGCGGGGCATCCTCGGCGACGGCGGCCGTGTGTTTTGCCGCGATCGAGGCGGCCTTTCCGCTCTTCGGCTTTGGTGCGACAGACGCTGCCTCACGCCGCACTTCGCTCGCCTTTTTATCTTCGCGAACTCCGAGGAAAGCAGCCTGCCGCACCAGGTCTTCGGCCGTCCAGGTAGCGAAGCGAACCTGAACGACCACTTCAGGTCTCACCCAGACCGCGCCACGTTTTGCCTCCGACGGTACGCTGACGTACGCGCTTCGCCCTGATTGCGTTGGTTTCAGCTGAACGAGCAGGGCGCGTCGGGTCTTCTGCGTGAAGCCAGTCCCGGTGCGACCAGCATAGATCAGCTTGCCATCACGGTAGTAGCCGAGTAGAAGCGAGCCAATTCGGTCATCTCCGTCCGAGGAGAGCATATATCCACCAACCACAAACTCCTGCTCACGCAGGCACTTCGACTTCAACCACTCGCCGCTGCGCCCGCTCTTATATGCTGCCGCGGATCGCTTGGAGAGGATCCCTTCCGCGTGCAGTTCACAGGCTTTCCTGAACATGACTTCGCCGTCGGTCTCTATATGCTCGCTTAGGCGAACGCGATCGTTGTCACCGCTGCTGAGTACCTGCGCGAGCAGTTCCTTCCTGCGTAACAATGGAAGTCCGCGCGTGTCTCTTCCATCGAGGTGCAGCAGATCGAAGCAGAAGTAGGTCAAGGGGTGCGTTGCACCCTCCTGAAATGAGGCCTGCAGATCGGCGAAGTTCGTCGTTCCATCTGCGGCGACCACGACCACCTCTCCGTCGAGGGTTACGTTCTCCGGAGCAAGCTTCGCAACCGCCTCCGCCACTGCCGGTACTCGGTACGTCCAGTCGAGTCCGCTCCGAGTCAGCAACACGACCTTACTTTTGCTCTTTCGCGCTTGAATTCTGTATCCATCCAGTTTCAACTCGTGCAGCCAACCGGCGTCACCCGGGGGGCTCGATGCCTCCAGCGCAAGTTGGGGCTTAACAAACGTCGGCTGCGGCTCGCCCGGTAAGGCTTTGAGATCATCAATCGGGATATCGGCTTCCGTCTTCGCGAGGGCCTTCGTCGACTTCACTGCCTGCCTGGATAGTTGCTTAGGGTCCGAGTTCCGAGCGCTTGCCTGGCGAGATCCGCCGCCTCCACTGGCCACGCTGCGATACCACGCTTGTCCGGTCCCCGCAGTCTCTTTCGAGTTCCACACGTGATCTTCACTTTGCGCAACCAGCTCCATGGTCCGGCCTGTTACGACGCTGTTCGGTTCCGCTTCTGTGATGCACGGCGCATCCATGTCGCGTTCATACTCATCGTGCTCTTTGATTAGCAGCCAGTTTGGCTTACGCTCCTTTGCGGCCCTTCCACCCATGCGAATCAAGGTCCATTTGCCCTTGATCTTCTCGCCGTGCATCAGGAACTTCAGTGATCCATCGCGCAACCCGGCCTCGATGTCCTCATGACCGGGCTGTGGCTCCCACGTCCCCTGATCCCACAGCACCACCGTGCCACCGCCGTATTGGCCGGCCGGGATGATTCCCTCGAAGCCTCCGTACTCCATTGGGTGATCTTCGACCTGAACCGCCAGCCGCTTGTCACGCGGATTGTAGCTTGGCCCCTTCGCGATAGCCCAGCTCTTCAACACGCCGTTCCAGCCCAGCCTGAAGTCGTAGTGCAGGTGACTTGCGGCATGCTTTTGAATGCAAAATGGAAGCGTTGCCGCGGTGCCATCCTTGGCTTCCCCTGCGGGCTCACGAGTCACGTGGAAGTCCCGCATAGAACGGTACTTTGCGAGTTGATCATCGACCGCGTCGGCGGGAGTTTTCGAGGTGGAGTTATCAGGCTTAGTGAGAAGGATCTTCGCTCGAGCAGCTCTTGCGGGTGCCATGAAGATCCCCTAGGCCGACTTCTTCTTGCCGGTAGCTTTCGTGCCTTTGATCGCAGTCTTTGCGGACGCGGCGTGAACCAGAGAGATCCCTTGCTTCTCCTCACTAGCGGAGGACTTGGCGGAACGCTTCTTTGCTGAAGCGGCCGGTGGCACCACTTTGGTTTCACCATCCGCACCTACGCTGCCCACGCTTTTGCGCAATGCGTCCATCAAGTTGACCACCTTGCCACGCGGTGCGGCAATCGGCTCATCCTGCGGAACGGGTTGGTTGTTCACCTTTGCATCCACCAACTCGCGCAACGCCACCTCATAACCGTCGACAAACTTCGATGCATCGAACTTCGCTGTCTTTCGCTTGATCAGTTCCATCGCGAGATCCAGAGAGTCCTCCGACACCTGGACCTTCTTGATGTCATTGAAGTATTCCTTCGGATCACGTAACTCTTCCTGATAGCGCATGGTGTACGCCATCATCCCTCGCAGGTCGTCATCCTCATCCGCGGTGAGGGCGAGCACATGTTCCCGACCGCCGAAGGCGATCTTACCCAGAGCCGCCTTATTTGCTTTTCGCAGACCCTCGCGCACGGTGGCGAAGGCTTCGGTCTGCGTATCGTTTTCAGGCACCACAAAGTAGGGCTTTTCCAAGTACTCCGGCGGCAGCTCGTCCATACCGACGAACTGCTCCACCGCTACGGTGTGCTTTGAGGGAACACGCAGGTGAGCAATCTCTTCCGGCTCAATGGTCACGTATTGTCCCTTACGGAACTCGTAGCCTTTGACGATCTCGTCTTTCTCGACCCGGTCGGTCGCCTTTGTGTCAGCACCGGTTTCAGCCTGTTGTTCTGCGGCGCTCGCTGAGACCTTCTGGTACTTCACTCGCTCACCCGTCTTGCGGCTGATCTGGTGGAAGCGAATCTCGTTCTTTGCTTCGGTAGCCACGAACAGCTTCACGCCGAACGTCACTAGCGATATCTGTATTTGACCAGACCAGTAAGGGCGCGCCATACGTACCTCGTTCGCGGAACAGCTGCGGAAATAATTTTGATTCCACGCAATCCCTTGAAGATGCCCCGGTCCTTGAGACGCAACTCTCTTTATCTAACGCGGGTTCCTCATCCGGTCTCAGGCCGTTGCGGAACCTACTGCCCGCAGTTGCAACCAGGGCTGTCTATGTAAACGAACGGGTTGACCCCGGTAGCCCTCTTTCCAGATCCTCTTCCGGCTCAAACCGCACCTCGACCCTTCCCAAGGTGGAGAACTGCACGTCTGCCGTCGAGCGCTTCTCGGCGATAGTATTTCCAGTCCAGCTGCCGGTGGTAATCCACTGACCTGCCTTTAGACCTCCCGTCCGGGAGGTGCCTTCGTTGGCAAGCCACGGTAGCAGTCGCAGAAGATCGCCGGCTGTGTTGCCGCCCACCTTCTCTACGCGAACTACACCGTCTACCGCAAGCATGACACCCTCCTGAGCAAAGTCCACGGACTTCCAATCTGCATACGCTGGTCCGTAGATAAAGCCACCATGCATCTGCAGATCCGCGATCATACTCAATCGATCCACCTTCGTTGGCTCCTCAAAGGCACTCTCGAGCACCTCTATCGCGGGATGGCAGCTCGCGATCGCGGTGAGCACCTCCGTCCGGGAGTAGGGAGTTGCTCGCTTCGGTAGATCCCTGCCAAGGTAGAACGCGACCTCGGCCTCCAAACCCCGGTAGCGCAGTCCACGCATCACGGCGCCGCTTGCTGCCGTCCAGATCGTGGGCATGGGGGCAAATGCCGGCGTAGCATCAGCACTGGGTGCGCCTACCTTCCATCCGCCGACTGATCCAAAAGCCAGGGCCAGCTCATCCTGGATTACGGATGCCTCTGCCGGTGAGGTCGGGCGAAGCGCTTCCGGCAGATCCACAATGGCCTTCTTCGTGCGGCGCGCATCGCTCAAAGCGTTTGCCGCGTCAATCAACTCGGATCGTCGTGATGCAGATACCGCCCAATTGACCGTGCTGCTTTCTACCTCTTGCATTGCATCCTCCTGCAGATCATTCGATGTGATGCGTCCGTCGAAGGCGACGCGTGATCGCTATGGTCGCCGCCCTAGGCTAACCAGGTTCGCCAGTAAACGAAATGCCCCAGGAACTCCCTCTGGCAGCTGGCGATAAAGGGCATAGGCACAGTACACGTACACCCCTTTACCAACCTGCGCGACCAGCAGCCCTCCTCGCTGCGGATCCTGACCCGCATCATGCACCTCCGTTACAGCGACGTAGCGCGGATCCCACTGCTCCATGAAGCCGTGTCCGCGTTCCTCCACCCACCCATCGAAGTCATGCTCCGAGATGCGATTTGGCCAACGTAGCAGCTGACTTCCTGGCTCAAGCAATCTAACGGGAGCATGCTCTTCCACCACCTTCTCAGCGACCCCGAGCGACATCGGGTACGGCGCCTCTGCTCCGCTAAATTCCGCTGTGTTGTACTGCACGACGACGGCTCCGCCGGCCCGTGCGAAGGCCACAATCTGCGGTGTGACACCGGGCAGATCTTGGTGCGCCGCGTACGCGCGAACTCCCATCACCAGCGCGTCGTACCCTGACAATTTCCCACCTGCAATCTCTGCCACAGAGACTCGAGTCGCTGCTATACCCATCTCGGCGAACATCGCTTCGACAGCATCACCGGTTCCCGGCAGATAAGCCACCTTGAGCGCGGCAGGTACCGCTAGCGCCACTCCCCGCACCTGCGCGGTCGCGGGCCGGTAGAGATTATCGCGGACGATGCCAAGATATCCGACGGCATGATAGCCCTCCGAGAAGCTTTGACCGGCCCGCACAGCTTCTGCCCGGAGCACGTAAGTCTGCTCGCCGAGTGCCCCTGGCACCACGCTGAAGGGGATCATCTTTCGCTCTGCCGCAGTTGCAAGGGGGAGCTCTGAAGGCGAGATCTCCCAGCCTGCGGGCGCCTTGACGTGGAGGAGATCCCTGCCGCCGGCGCTTGCATCCGCAACCACTCCGATCTGCGAGACAAAGCTCTTCTCGCCCAGCGGAACAATGGCAGCCGGCGGCTGCATTTCGACACTCACCGCTGGTACCAGCAGCACTGGTTGGTACACCGAGCTCGCTGCTATCCCCGTTGTGTACCCAACCACCCGCTCCAGATCGATCGCCACGTCTCCGTCCAGAACAGTAACGTGCACAGACAGTGGAGGAGGAGTCAGAGGAGCATTTCGCAATCGCGCATCGTCGACGCGATAGAGCGGCTGCTCTACGTTGGCACGCGAAAAGTAGGGCTTCGTCGGAGGAGTGTCGAGAGGAAATTGGAACCCGGACACCTCGTCAAGAAGGCTTCCGTGAGCAGGCGACGCGGTACTGCCGCCCGGCATCATCGCTGCTGCGATCTCTGCCGGGAAGGAAAGCCATTCACGATGACTGATGGTGAGCGGAGACTTGGCGGCACTGGAGACTCGTACCCGAACCTCAATCTTTCCTCCTGCCAGGGCTGGCTTGGCCGATGTTGCTTCGGCAACCAATTCCAGACCCTCCGCCCGCACGAGAGCTTCATTCGCTTGAACTCGCTTGATCCGCAACTCGTGCAACAGATCATAGCGTTGGGTCGGCGGCAAAGCTTGCTGCTTTTCGATATGCGCGATTAAGGCGTCGAGCTCGTGCAGAAACTGACAAAGTCCGGGCGCCGACGCCTCTGGATGTTCCATCGAGAACGCTTTCGACTGCGCCGCCACCTCGTGCTGCAGCCGATCCAGACTTTCGCGCATCGCCTTCGCTTCGCTTGAAGAGAGGGCTGGAGCCAAACCCACAATGCCTGCAAGTGAAACATCGATCCCGGCGAAGAAGCTGTACTCCCTCGCTCCGCTGCTCACTCGCGATCCGTACCTCGTGTAGCCGACGTCCACTCTGCCTACGGGCGCCAGCCGAGCTCCCGAGCCGATCTGTGTCTTCTGCAGCGCCAGGCCCCTGCGCGCGAACTGCACATATGTCATTCCTAAAAGAGGATCCGCATCTCCCTCCGGCACCATGACGGTCGGCTCTGGCGCGCTATGCGAGATTCTTCCGGTCACATAATTTTGAAACTGCACGGGGACCATCTTGCCTGTTGCATAGTCGAACATGCCGCCGGCACCAACCTGTGCGAACGGCATCCGTCCATAGACCTTCGCTGGCGCCCACGGTGGCAGTCCCATCTCCGGAAAAACCTTCGGGTCGGCTGCCGCGTTGAAGACCTCCTGCGCAACCTCGCCGCTCACCTGATGGTGTCCGTGGCCATCGGTCGGCGCACCCAGAAAGACACTGGTTACAACCAGGGGACGGTACAGGCGTACCGCTCGCACTGCATCGTAGAGCACCCGCTCGCGCGTCCACTGGCTAAATGCCTCCTCCTTTGTCTTTGAGAAGCCGAAGTCCACCTCGGTCCCGAACATCTGGTCGACTCCCAGATACCGATCGGCGGCCAGCAACTCCCGGGTTCGCACCAGGCCCAGGGCATCGTTGAAGTCGCCCGACATCACATTCTGTCCACCCTCGCCGCGGGTTAATGTGAGCATGCCCACACGCGCACCCACACCTCGAGACTCGTACGTCAGCATGCCCCCGTCTTCATCATCAGGGTGTGCCACGATCATCATCAGGCTCGCCCGTGTGCCCAGCTTCTTCAGCAGGCCCGCCACACCTTTCGCTCCTCGATCGACATCGAGCGGTTGTGCCTCCACAGCCCGCACCCGCTCTCCCCTCAGGTTCGCAGGATCGTTATCTCTCTCAGCCTGAGCCAACATGCCGTGATCCGCCAGCAGCAGCAGGCAGCCGAACACTCCTGCCGCGATTGCTTTTCTCATCGCCATAGCTCCTATGATCGCCTACAACAGAGGATGTGACAGATCTGGAACCGCTGCACAAATCCTCCCTCTACACTCAAACCATCGCCGTCACACCCCATCTCGAGCGCTCCCTTACACTTCGGAGCGCCATCTCGCTGAACCTGCTGGATATGATCGGTGTGGGTCCCTTCATCACGCTTCCCCTTCTCCTCGGCAGCATGGGCGGTCCTCAGGCGATGCTGGGCTGGGTTCTCGGTGCGCTGCTCGCGCTTTGCGATGGGCTGGTCTGGGCGGAGCTTGGCGCCGCGCTTCCAGCCGCCGGTGGCACCTTTCACTTTCTTCGCCGCATCTATCCCGGTGCGCTTGGGCGCTATCTTTCTTTCCTCTTCCTCTTTCAACTTCTGATCTCGGCTCCGCTCTCAGTCGCCTCCGGTGCGATCGGCCTCAGCCAGTACGCGGGCTGGCTTGTCCCTGAACTCAACACCCATACGCTACGACGTGTCCTTCATCTCGGCCCCTACCAGGCCACGGTCGCTGTTGGTCCTTCCACAGCTGTCGCCGTGGCCGGCGTCCTCCTGGCGGTTCTTCTGCTCGCCCGGCGGCTGGATCAGGTCGCTCGGCTTTCACTCGTGATCGTGTCGGTTGTTCTTGCCACCATCGCTGCCGTTCTCCTTTCAGCCCTGCTCAGCCCGGCCACCCATCTTCACCAGGCGCTGGTGCTTCCTCCAGGCGCCTTCCACCTGTCTCCTGCCTTCTTCGGCGGCCTTGCCACCGCGATGCTGGTCGCAACCTACGACTACTGGGGCTACTACAACATCACCTTTCTTGGCGCCGAGATCCGCGATCCGTCGCGCACGATCCCCCGTGCCATCCTGCTTTCAATCGCGATCTGTGCGGCCCTTTATCTCGCGCTCAATCTTGCCGTTCTTTCTGTCCTTCCGTGGCAGGAGCTGCTTCGCGCCGGCAATGTTGACGCCCGCCGTGCCCTGATCTCCGTGTTTACCGTCGCTGCGTGGACGCCACTGGTTGGTTCCCACGCGGCCATGCTCCTCGGTAAGGTCGCCGCCGCACTCATCATGCTTACGGCGTTCGCCAGCGTCTTCTCGCTCCTGCTCGGTTACTCCCGCATCCCGTATGCTGCAGCGGCGGAAGGCGCGTTCTTTGCTCCCTTTGCTCGCCTTCACCCCACCGGCCAGTACCCCGTTGTCTCACTCTTCACACTGGGCGCCGCGGCCTGCATCTTCTGCCTCTTTTCCCTCGCGGATGTAGTCGCCGCCCTGGTCATCCTGCGGATTGTTCTCCAATTCCTTCTTCAGCACATCGGGGTGCTCTACCTTCGCCGATCTCAGCCCTCGCTGGTCCGTCCGTTTCGGCTCTGGCTGTACCCTGTTCCACCGCTTGTCGCCATTGTTGGGTTCACCTACCTCCTGCTCGGACGGCCCAACTTCGCTCGCGAGCTGCTCTTTGCGTTTGCTGTGGTCGCGTTTGGATCCATCTTCTTCGTGCTCGGTCGCACCCCACCCCCGGCAGGGCAAACTGAGCCTCAATCCACAGCTTCTTCCGACGCGTCTAATAAGTGACAGACTTGGCTTACCGCCCGGCAGGGACGCTGGACGCGAGGCCGAGAAGGGATGACGCATGCACCTCCGTAGCTCTGCAAAACTTGGCGTCGAACCGAAGTCCTCCGAGATCACTCCGGAGAACGTAGCTGGCAACTCTGCGAATAGTCGACGCCGCTTCCTCGCAGGGGCGGCCTACACCGGAGTCGCCGGTGCGGCCGGTTATGTAGGTACCAGGGCCTTACCCGCCTTCCTTGATCCTCGCCAGGTGGAAGCCGCGGGCGCCTCGTTGACGACAACGACCTCCAAATACACCGTCGCCGATCCACAAACCCCAGAGTCCAAGGCCACCAGCTACAACAACTTCTACGAGTTCGGGACCGACAAGGGTGAACCGCAGATCAACGCCAAATCTCTCCACACCCGACCCTGGACCGTCAAGGTTGATGGCATGGTCAAGAAGAATCTAACAATCGGGGTTGATGACCTCATGGCATATCGGCCCCTTGAGTCTCGCGTCTATCGTCATCGGTGCGTCGAAGCCTGGTCGATGGTCATTCCGTGGGACGGTTATTCGCTGTCCGAGTTCATCAATTTTTGCCAGCCCCTACCGTCAGCGAAGTATGTCCAGTTCACCACCCTCTTTGACAAGTATCAGATGCCCAACGCACCCGGCGGCTATGATTGGCCTTATACCGAGGGGTTGCGCCTGGATGAAGCGATGAATCCTCTAGCGCTGCTGACGTTCGGTTGCTATGGCAACACCCTTCCCAACCAGAATGGCGCCCCGGTACGCGTCGTCATGCCGTGGAAATACGGCTTCAAGAACTGCAAATCCATAGTCCGCTTCCACTTCACCGACAAGCAGCCGTCCACTACCTGGAATGATATGGGCCCGAATGAATATGGCTTTTACGCAAACGTCAATCCAGCCGTCGATCATCCCCGTTGGTCCCAGGCGCGTGAGCGGCGAATTGACTCATCCGCCTTTCCGCACGTTGTACCAACGCAGATGTTCAACGGGTATGCGGATCAGGTCGCGAGTCTCTACAGTGGTATGGATCTGAAGAAGAACTACTAAAAGCGGTCTCGTATATCATTCGCAGTGTCGTTGGCCTTCCATGCAGAGCAAGATCGTAACGCCCGCAGCGCCCGTGTCCTCCGTCTTCAGCTAGGAGGGAAGTCACCTCACGCACATCAGTGTCGTCGGATAGCCCCGCCACCATGCAGCCCTCCACCCAGGTTAGTCCTCCTCAGACCTCAAACCTCCTGACCCGAATCCGACTCTGCCTCGCTCTCGTCATTGCGGGGCTCATGGTCAGCGGCGCGAGCGCCTTTTGTCCAATCCGCGAGACAAAGTGGCTTCTTGAGCAACTGGCAAGCACCATCCATTTCGGTGCCGGAACTCCGCTATCTGAGTGGCTCCTCGGAGTTCATCGAGCGCTCATCGCAGCGCTTACGACGGCTCCGTTCCTTGCCTATGAAACAGATCGTGAAGGCCTCAGTCGTATTCTGCTTGGCTTGTTGTTCCTCGGGCCATACCGTGATCCGGACCGCAATCGCTGGGTCATTGACTTCGGTCTGCTGAGCTGTGCCGCCATGGTGGGCCTCGCTTTTATCGCCGGACCGATTCGAAGCATTCCGGTGCCATGGCGCTGGGTTGATGCTGGCCTAGCCGTTCTTTGCGCGATTCCGCTGCTGCTCTGCCGCCACTACCTGCATCTGCTCGAACACATTGCATCTACTGCACGATCGCAGCGTTCACAGAAGATGCGCCGCTTGCGTCATGCTCGAAAGCTGCCTCATGGGCGATCCCTGCTCTGAGTCGTGGGTCCGTTCACTCGGTACAGCTGTCGCCAAACGGAAGCACATGCTTTGCTCACTGCAGCTCGGAGTGGTTCTTATGCCACGCCGTACAGCGGGTTGCCCGCTACACTAGATTGGAACAACCGCCGGGTTATGCCAAAGCAAGCTGTTGTCACCTTGAAGACGATCCTGCACATCGCGCTGCTTGCGCCTTTCGCGTGGCTGGTGCACATCTTTCAGAATGGATCCCTCGCGCTCAACGCAGATCCGGTGAATTACATCACCCATTTCACCGGTAACTGGGCTCTTTGGATCCTGCTTGGCTCGCTTGCAATCACACCCGTCCGCCGCCTTTGGACGGAGCTGGCATTTGTTATCCGCTTCCGCCGCTTGATCGGTCTCTACGCCTTCTTCTACGCAACGCTGCATCTTGCGACTTACGTCTTCCTCTTCTCCGGTTTTGACCTTCCCGCGGCTCTGCATGCCGCTGCTGGAGGTCATCCCGGAGAGCTCCTCACGCAGTGGCGGCTCGTATGGCCGACGATCTGGGACGATCTAAGAAAGCGGCGATTTATCCAGGTTGGCCTGCTTTCCTGGGTTATTCTGTTTGCCCTGGCGCTTACCAGCCTTGGCGCCATCATGCGCCGCATGGGCGGAAGGTCCTGGCAGAGGCTGCATCGCCTGGTTTATGTCGCCGCCGCCGCGGCTGTGATCCACTTCTGGTGGCTTGTAAAATCCGGCGTTCGGACACCGGCGCGTGTGACCCTCATCCTGCTCCTCCTGCTGGCCGCTCGGCTGGCTTTCGTTTTCTTGAAGAAGCGTTCCCTCTCCCCGCGTCCAGTAGGGCCTTGAGCTATAACGACGGCCAGCTTGCCCATGGAAGGCATGTAAACTGCAGAGAAAGTGATGACCGCCAAGAAGTCAAAAGCCGACAGGTCCTCCGCTGAGCAAGATCCTGCGAGGAGTGCTGTTCGTGGCGTCACCCGCGCCACAGAGAAGCAGCGAATGTTAAAGCAGCTTGTTTGTACCGACGCCGCTGAACAGGCGCTGCGTTACCGCGGGTACCGCCAGATTGCAGGGGTTGATGAGGTGGGCAGAGGTGCTCTATTCGGGCCCGTCGTGGCTGCCGCGGTGATTTTGCCGGAGAGAAGTGCGGGTCTGGCGAAGGCGGGCCTCAAGGATTCCAAGCAGATGACGCGAGAAGATCGAGAGCGCCTGGACAAGCGTATCCGCAAAGTAGCGATTGCGGTCAGCGTAGCCGAAGTGGATGCTCAGACCATCGACCTGGTGAACATCTATCAAGCGACGCGCCGCGCCATGTTGCTCGCGGTGACAAGTCTCCAAACGGCTCCGGATCATCTTCTCATCGACGCGATGCGACTGGATCATGACTGCGCGCAAACGAAGCTCTTCTATGGGGATGCCCTGAGTCTCTCCATCGCAGCTGCTTCGGTCGTCGCCAAAGTACACCGGGATCACCTGATGCGACAGTTGGATCTGGTTCATCCTGAATATGGACTCGCATCGCACAAGGGCTACGCCACTCCTGAACATCGCCGCGCGCTGAAGCTTCACGGTCCGTGTATGCTGCACCGCAAATCCTTCGCTCCCGTTGCCGACGCGGATCTGGACCTGATCGAGGATTGCCTGATGCCGCTCGACCTTGTCTTTGAGGCAGAGGACCTGGAGGGTGGACTCACTAGCAGTGCGAATGGCTTCCTGGAGGAACGCGAGTGGGCTTGAAGTTGATGTGTGTCGTCGCTCACCCCGATGATGAATGCTTTGCCTTTGGCGGAGCGTTGGCTTTGGCGGCGATGCGCGGTGTTGAGACCTATGTGCTCTGTCTCACCGACGGTCAGGCCGCGACCGCACGGGGAACAGCAGAGAGCGGAGAACAGTTGGGTCGTATGCGGCGCGATGAGTTCGCGGCCTCGTGCAAAGTGTTGGGAGTTGTACACCACGAACTGCTTGACTATCAGGATGGACGCCTGGAGTTTGTTGACTTCTCGCGAGCTTCCGGTCGGCTAGTGGAACGTATGCGGCGATTCCAGCCCAACATCGTTCTAACTTTTGGTAGTGACGGGTCCCTCAACACGCATGCCGATCACATGATGGTCTCCGCACTGACCGCCGCCGCGTTTCATTGGAGTGGTCGGGAGCGACGCTACCCGGAGTTAGCCCGCCCGTTTCAGCCGGAGCAGCTCTATACCTTGACAACAGAGAACTTCCTTCCAGACAGGCGTCCGCCACTTCCTTCTCCATGGAGCGTTCGTTTAGACATCTCGGAGGTCTTTGATCGCAAGATTGAGGCCTTTCGCGCGCATGTCTCTCAGGCGCCTTTGATGGAGCGAAGCCGGGACTTCTTTAGGGAGCACGGACAGTATGAGTTCTATACCCTTGCGGCTGAGGCTCGCGCCCAGGTTGTACGGGCGAGCGACGACCTGTTTTCCATCTGCACCGCATAGCTTGTGCGAACAACACGGATGTTGGTCTGGCCGCAACCAGTCCTCGTGACTTGCGTCGTGTCGTTGGACCTCACCCTTGGCACGCAGGGTTGGCGTCTATGCTTAACCGTATGGACGACCAAGAAATGTCTTCATCGGACCCGATGACTCTCTTCCAGGACTGGATGGAGGAAGCCGAAGCCAGTGAACCGAACGATCCAAACGCGGTGGCGCTTGCAACCACGGGGTTGGACGGGATGCCCAGTGTCCGCATGGTCTTGATGAAGAGCGCTTCCGAGGGAGGATTCTGCTTCTTTACCAACGAAGGAAGCGAAAAGGGACAGCAACTCGCGCAAAACCCCCAGGCGGCCATGTGCTTTCACTGGAAGAGCTTGAGGCGGCAGATTCGTCTCGAGGGAACGATCTCGAACATGCCGGCGGAGGCGGTTGACACCTACTTCCACAGTCGCTCTCGCCGAAGCCAGCTAGGGGCGGCAGTCTCCTTGCAGACGAGGCCGCTTGAGAGCCGCGAGTTGCTGGAGAAGGAGTTGCAAAGGTTTGATCAGCAGCATCCTGGCGAAGTTCCTCGCCCGGCATATTGGCGTGGCTACTGCCTGACCGCCCTCCGTATGGAATTCTGGAAAGACGGCAAGGATCGCCTCCACGATCGTTTCCTCTTTTCCAGAGATCAGGCGCAAGACATCGGGTGGAGGGTGCAACGCCTTTACCCTTAGGTCAGAAGGATTGCTAAGTGTGACGGCTGCTCTGCCTACGTGCAGCTAGTCGCAACTTCAGCCCGCCTTCCAAGCTTGTCAGGTTACTAAGGAGTTGTTGCCTTGAATCTTCGGCATGACTACTGTGGAGCTTCTGGCGCATTGTAAAGAGCGAACCGACCGCTCTGTACTTCGAGTCCAGGTTTTCCCCGTAGATATGACAAGGAGAAACTATGCGCGTTGCACTGATCGTTCCGCTGGTACTTGCCTTCACTGCCCCGATTTCTATAGTTGCTGCTGGCCCGGCTAATCCGTCAGCCAACTTCACCGTCTCGCAACAGACGATGGTCCCAGGCATGACGCTACAGCCAGGATCTTATTCCATCAAGGTACTGGATCACCTTCAGGACCGGTACATTGTCCGCATCGAGAACGCTTCCGGGAAGGAGCACTCGACCTTTATCGGCGTTCAGGACCCGAAAGCACAGGCAGGCAAGACAGGAGCCGTGCCTTGGAGTGCCGGCCCGGATGGTACCTCGGCGCTTCGTGGCTTCAGTTTTGGTAGCACTACGCCAGCTCTTGAGTTTGTTTATCCCAAATCAGATGCGGTCGCGATCGCGAAGCTGAATGACAGTAAGGTGCCAGCGATCGATCCCGCCTCCGAGGGGCGAGCGCCAGAGGTCAGTGGTCTCTCTAAAGAGGATATGGAGCTGGTAACTCTCTGGCTTCTCTCCTCGTCTACGGTCGGACCTTCCGACGCGGCCCCCACGATCAAAGCAGAAAAGATGCAGCAGATCGCGAGCAATAAGCCGCCAAAACCGGTGATCAACCGACTTCCTCATACGGCGAGTCTTCAGCCGACCACTGGTTTGCTCGCGCTACTTGCCCTGGGCGGAGCTTCACTGCTGCGTCGTCGCCGCGTACTCGCGCAGAACCCGTCGTAGCCTGATCCAGTGCCTTACCTGAAACAGATGTCTTTGCGAAGCCTGGAGTGGCTGTTGTGGACAACAGCCGCCCTCTCTTCCTGTGCGCTCACCGTATCGGCCGCAGTCGCCTTCCACTCACAACGAAGTGCTTCTGCGGTGGTCTCCCAGGGTGTATCGCCGCAGGTCTCCGTGCCAGGCGAGAGAACTCCCAAAATCACTCGTACCGGAGATGTAATCGGGCTTCTGGAGATCCCCACGATCGGAATCTCTGTTCCAGTAACAGCCGGAGTTGAGTCGTCTTCTCTTCTGCGCGGCGTTGGCCACATCGAAGGTACGGCATTCCCAGGAGGTCTTGGAACAATCGGTCTTGCGGGACATCGTGATACCTACTTGCGTCCACTGCGTCGTATCCAGAATGGTATGCTTATCCACATTTCAGACCGATCCGGAACCTACCACTATCAGGTGGACTCAACGGAGATCGTTATGCCGGATCAGGTGACCGTTCTCGCGATCCGAGATCGTCCCGAACTCACGTTGGTGACCTGCTACCCTTTTGACTACATCGGCGCCGCTCCTAAGCGTTTCATCGTGCATGCACACCTCTTGTCCGCATCTCCTGACAGCAAACCGTAGAGCCGGTCGGACGGCTTGTCTGCTACGCATAGCACAAAGATCAACGGGAAGTAGTTACGCAAATCACAGGATGTTGAGACAATTACAGGGCATGACGAGTCCCCGACTAGGCCGCAAATCAAGGTTATGGTTGCACCCCGTGACGATCTTTGGAGGATGGTTCACGCCGTCGAAGAGAAGGAGATGCCTCGTTCTCTATTCAGCTCTTAGCGCGGCCGTAACCTTCGCCGCAGAGCAGAAGATAATTGCGCAGACCGACCTGGTGGTCATCTATGGAAGCAAAGGCGTACAACAGATCAAGTATCGGGGGGTAACGCTTGAGGACCTTTCGCAAACGCCCGC
>CAXSEC010000047.1:0-21087 GCA_964236325.1 uncultured Acidobacteriaceae bacterium
GTCAGGGTCTAGCCCTAAGCGTCGCGCCAGTTTCTGGTTAAGCTTGATGAGCCGCGGAGCCGACACCGCCGTCAGCCTGGCGGGAGCATAGAAGTGCGCCGGAAGTCGCGCGTACGTGTTGTCGAAGGCGAAATGGACGTTGCTGCAAGTAGCGCTTTGAGGAGCAGCTTGAGTCTTTTGGCCTGGATCGAATCGATTGAAGGAAGCCATCGCTATTCGATGCTGAAAGTTCCGTTTTGTCGTCGAGGGAACAGACGGAGCTATGCTCAGCTTCAGGTTTGCTTAAGCATCAGCCGCTATGGTGATGCCATGAGGTCTCCGAGATGTGCGGCTCGTGTCTGTGCGTCCATCGTTATCCTTCTGGTAGCGACAGGCCACCGAAGTGCCGCGCAGATCGCGCAGGACGCGCCGCAAGCCACGCCGGAGACCTTGACCCTGGAGCAGGCGATCGCGCGCGCTGCCGCGAATGAGCCGGCGTTTGCTGCCGCGGCGGCGGAGCAGACAGCCGCGACGCTCGAGCGCAAGATCGCTCGAAGCTCCCTGCTTCCGACCGCGATCTACCATAATCAGGCCGTCTACACGCAACCGAACGGCGTACCTGCAAGTCGCATCGGTCAGACGACAAACGCGCCCGCGCCCATCTTTATTGCAAATAACTCAGTTCGTGAATACGCGAGCCAGGGCGTCTTCAACGAGAGGCTGAGTCTCGCTCAGGTTGGTGAGATCCGCGCCGCCGACGCGAACGCCGCACGTGCTCAGGCGGAACTTGAGATCGCCCGCAGGGGGCTTGTGGCCACGGTTGTTACCCTGTTCTACGGGGTAAGCGCCGGTGCTGCAAAGGTGCAGATTGCTCAAAGAGCGGTTGCTGAGGCCGACCACTTCGCCGACATCACACAGAAGCGCGAAGCAGCGCGTGAAGCAGCGCACGCGGATGTGCTAAAGGCGCAGTTAGCGCAACAACAGCGGCAGCGTGAACTTTCGGATGCGCAGGTCACGGCGGACAAAGCACACATCGAGCTCGCAGTGCTGCTGTACCCGGATCCCGCCACCATCTTCACGGTGGCGCCGGATGAGGTGCCACCCGTACTTCCAGACAAAGCTCAAATTCAGAGTATGGCCGGCCAGAACAATCCCGATCTGCGGAGCGCCTTTGCCTCGTTGCAGATCAGCCAGGCGGAGACCTATGTGGCACGCACCGCCTTGTTGCCGGAGCTTGCGCTCAACTTCACCTATGGGATCGACGCCACCAACTTTGGCGTGAATGGGGCGGACGGCATTCACAATCTGGGCTACTCCATGAGTGCTCAGATCGATATTCCCGTGTGGGACTGGCTGGCCACCGAGCGGAAGATCAAGCAGGCACGATTGCGTGAAGCAGCGGCCAGGGTCGCCCTGACAGCAGCGCAGCGGCGTCTGTTGGCGAACCTTGCTGAGTTCTATGCTGAGGCCAGCGCGGCCAGCCAGCAGCTTGTCTCCCTGAGCGCGAGCGTGCAGACGGCCCGCGAAAGTCTGCGGCTCACGACCCTGCGCTATGTGGACGGCGAAAGCACGGCGTTCGAAGTTGTCGACACGGAGGGGGCGCTGATCTTGATCGAGAGCGCTGCGATCGATGGTCGCAACCGCTATCAACTGGCTTTGGCCAACCTGCAAACCCTGACTGGGAAGCTCTGACATGAACGCCCCCCTCGAGCAGCACCGATCTCGGTCCCTCCTGCTTCTTTGCACTCTGGTGCTGCCGCTTGCGAGCGGGTGCAAGCAAAAGGTAGACGACGTTCCAGAAAATAAGGTGACCGTGGTGGCTGCACGCCCTATCGAGGCGCCGATCTCAGAAGAGATCGTGGCGGACGCGCTTCTTGCACCGATCTCCGCTGCATCCATCTCGCCTCGCATCAGCGCGCCGATTCGTGCGGAGTACGTTCAGCGCGGCAGTCACGTGCGTCGCGGACAACTGCTTATATCACTGGACGATCGCGACCTGAAAGGTAGTGCCCTCGACAGCATGGGTGCGGTTGCCAGCGCGCAGGCCAACTACACGGCAACCAACCAGACGAACATTCCCGAAGAGGTCAGGAGAGCGGAGCTCGACGCCGCACAGCTCAAGGCCGCTCTGGACGTGGCGTCGCGCGCCGCCGCGGAGCGCCAGGCCTTGTATCGGCAAGGTGCACTCTCCGGTCGGGAGGCCGACAGCGCGTCCGCAGCCGAGGTGCAAGCGAGCGCCGCGTATGAGACCTCTCGCCAGCATGCAGCCCTGCTCCTGGCGACAACGCGCGTCACGGAAAAGCAGGCCGCGCAAGGGCAATTAACCTCGGCTCAAGGTCGACTCGAGAACGCGCAAGCCCAGGTAAGCTATGCCAATCTCCGCAGCCCGATCGCGGGCGTGGTGTCCGATCGTCCCTTCTTCCCGGGAGAGACAGCTGCTGCGGGCGTCCCGATCATCACCGTCATGGATACCTCATCGCTTCTCGCTAAGTTGCACCTTGCACAAGCCTCGGAGCAGAAGCTCATGCTTGGCGACCATGCCAAGGTGAGCGTTCCTGGGATGGAAGATCCCGCGGACGCCACGGTCACGTTCATCGGTCCAGCAACTGATCCGGGATCAACCACCATCGAGGTCTGGCTCAGACTGCCGAACTCCAAGGGCCGCTTCAAGGTCGGAACGCCGGTGCACGCAGTCATCGAGACAGCAACCATCGCGAAGGCCATGCAGCTTCCGCTGGCGGCTCTCGTTCCAAGCGACGATGGGAGCACCAGCGTCATGGTGCTTACGTCGGAAGGCATCGCGAAGAAGCATGCCGTGAAGGTCGGCGTTCGCACCTCAGACTCTGTGCAGATTCTCTCCGGCCTCACCCTGGAGGACACGGTCGTGACCGAGGGCGCCTACGGGCTCGATGACGGCACGCAGGTGACGGTACGAAAGCCCGGCCCGGCGACCGAGGACAAGGAGTGATGGCCTCTCGTTCGGAACCGAGTCAAGCCGACCCGTACTGGCTTGCGAGGTCGGTACGCACCATCCTGTTTCTCGCTCTTGCGCTGACCGCCGCCGGCATCTACGCGTTCTTCCGCACACCTATTGCCGTCTTCCCTGAGACAAACTTTCCTCGCATCGTCATCGGCGTGGACAACGGCGTCATGCCCGTGGAGCAGATGCAGGTCACCATCACCAAGCCGATCGAGGATGCCGTGAACAGCGTCCCTGGCCTGCTCACGGTACGTTCCACCACCAGCCGCGGCTCGGCCGACGTAAGCCTTTTCTTCGATTGGTCGGTCGACATGTTTCGCACCTTACAACTGGTCGATGCGGCTCTGAGCCAGACCCGGCAAGTCTTGCCAGCGACGGCGAAGATCACCACCAACCGCCTGACCTTCGCCACCTTCCCCATCCTTGGGTACAGCATCACCTCCAGCACGCTCTCGCAAAGTCAACTGTGGGAGCTCGCCACCTACACCCTGAAGCCACCGCTTAATCGAGTGATCGGCGTCAGTACTGTGACGATTCAGGGCGGCGACATTCCTGAGTTCCACGTCGTACCAGACATGGCCCGCATGCAGGCTGCCGGCGTCACCATCCTTGACCTCACCAGCGCCATCCAGACCGCCAACATCATTGATTCGCCGGGGCTCTACGAACAGGATCATCAGCTCGTGCTCGCTCTAGTGGGGGCGCAAGCGCATGACATCGATAGCCTGAAGCAACTAGCTGTGAAGACCACGGCCGGCGGCGCGCCGGTGCGCGTCGGCGACGTGGCCGCGGTCGAGCGCGGAGTGATGCCGGTCTATACCGCCGTTCGCTTCAACAACAGGCCAGCCGTCTTACTCAACATCGCGCGCCAGCCCAGCAGCAACACCGTTCAGGTCGCGGATGAGATCGCTGCAAAGATGGCTCAACTGCGCACCAAGCTTCCCGTCGGCGTCACGATCGAGCCATTCTACGATCAGTCGCAGATTGTGCGCGAGAGCATCCAGAGTGTGCGTGACGCGATCCTGATCGGGCTCCTCCTGGCTTGCTTGATCCTCTTTCTTTTCTTGCATGACTGGCGCTCCTCGCTGATCGCGGGCCTGGTCATTCCCGTCACCGTAGCCATGACGGTGCTCGCACTCTGGATGATCGGCGAGAGCTTCAACCTGATGACGCTGGGTGGTCTAGCCGCAGCCATCGGTCTGGTCATCGATGATGCCATCGTGGTCGTTGAGAACATCGTCGCGCATCGCGACGCGGGTGAGGCTCGCATCGATGCGGTCCGCAACGCGCTACAGGAGATCGCGCGTCCGCTCGTGGGGTCCACCATCACGCCGGTCGTTGTCTTTCTGCCGCTGATAGCCGTCACCGGTGTAACCGGCAGCTTCTTTCGTGCGCTTGCGATCACCATGGCGGTCGCCTTGCTTACCTCGCTTGTGCTGGCCGTCAGCTTTACTCCTGGCCTCGCCCTGCTTCTTCTCGGCGGACGCCGCAGCCAGACCACACCCGGCGGGGAGACGGCGCACAACAGTCTTCTTGGGCGCATCATGGTCGCGCACAGGCGGGCCTTGGATTGGTCTTTGGCGCGCCCACTGTGGTTGGGCTTCGTGTGTTTGCTGCTGGCAGGCGGCACATACATCGGCTATCGCTCCCTGGGTTCCGACCTCCTGCCTGCGATGGATGAGGGCGGCTTTGTGCTGGACTACGTGATGCCCGCAGGTGCCTCTCTGACGGCGACAGATCGCGTGCTGCAACACGTTCACCAGATCCTGATCAGCACGCCGGAGGTTGAAACTACCAGCCGTAGGACCGGCCTGCAAATGGGTTTTGCGGCCGTCACCGAGGCCAACACGGGCGACATCACGGTTCAACTGAAGCACACACGCAGCCGCAGCATCGATGCAGTGATCGCTGACATTCGTCGGCGGATCAAGCAGACAGAACCAGAGTTGGACGTCGAGTTCACGCAGGTTCTGCAAGATAACATTGGCGATCTGTCAAACGCCCCTGAGCCGATCCAGATCAAGCTGTTTGCGGAAGACGCACACGTGCTCGCAGCGCTCGGCCCGCGTGTGGCCGAGGAGATCCAGAAGGTCAAGGGTGTGGTCGATGTCGAGAATGGCGTCGACAACACCATCAGTGGACCGGCGATCAGCTTTCAGGTGGATCCGCAACTTGCAGCTCGGCTCGGCTTCACGCCAACTGAGGTCGCGGAGGACGCAACCTCAATCCTTGATGGTCTTACCGTCAACGATCCGCTGATCGCTAACGGCAGGCCCTACACCATCCGCGTGCGGCTGGGCGCGGAGACGCGGCAGAACCTCGACTCGATCCGCAACACGGTCTTCAATTCGTCCTCCGGTCACATTGCCTCACTCGGTTCCATGACAGATATCACACGGCTGCCGCCGCAGAATGAGATTCGCCGTGAGAACCTGCAGCGGCTGGATGTCGTCACCGCGCGTCTTGAAGGCACGGACCTTGGCACCGCCGTAAAGCAGGTGCAAGCCCATGTGCAGGCCATGCATCTTCCAGCGAGCGTTCGCGTGGAATACGGTGGCACCTACCAGGAGCAGCAGAAATCCTTTGCGGAGTTGCTGCGCGTGCTTCTGCTTGCGCTGGTGCTCGTCTTCGGCGTGCTTCTGGCCGAGTTCCGCAACTTCGCCGCCCCGCTTGCCATCCTTACCTCTTCGGTGCTGTCGATCAGCGGCGTGGTGGCGGGATTGCTCATCACCGGGATGACGTTCAACGTAGCGTCGTTCATGGGTCTCATCATGGTCATCGGCATCGTGGCCAAGAACGGCATCCTGCTGCTGGACGCCGATGAGCGCTTCCGCGTTGAGGGTCTAAACGCCCGCGCGGCCATGGTGATGGCAGCCCAACGCCGGCTTCGCCCCATCCTCATGACCGCGATGGCAGCCGTATCTGGCATGCTTCCGCTCGCACTTGCGCTCGGTGCCGGGTCACAGATGCTGCAACCGCTTGCCATCGCTGTCATAGGTGGACTGGTGATCTCGCTGCTGCTCAGCCTGGTGGTGACGCCGGTGATCTACTACTGGCTCACCCGCGGTCAGGCGCCCGAAGCCGTCCCCGTGTGAATCAGCCGCGACTGCCGCTCAGCAGCAAGCTTCCGCTCTTACCCTACTTGCGGCCGATCACGACGATCTCAAAACTGTCCGGTACGATGGCCGGCCTTGGCCGTGGATTCGTCGCGGTTGGCGCAGGCCTGTCGCCAAGCGTCGCTGCTGCAACGTACACGCGGTCCTTGCCAGAGTCGTAGCTCATCGTGCGCGCGCTCTTCACCGTAGCCAATTGCTCCAGCACCTTGTACCCCGTCTTCGCCTCCACGACCGTCAGCGTGCCCTCTCCATTTGAGCTGAAGGCAATCTGCTGCCTGTCGTCGTATCCGGCCGCATCCGGCCCATCGCCGATCTCAGGCAGCGCGAGTACCATTCCATTCCTGGCGTCGACCACGGCCATCTTCTTGCCGTCGCACACCGAGAAGAGCCTTCCATGCTCGCGATCGATCGCCATTCCTGACGGCGAATCGCAGCCCATCAGCGGCCACGTGTCGGTCAGCGTCTTGCCGACCGCGTCCAAACGCACAATGCTGTTCTTGTCCTCGATGTTGTCGAAGACGTGACCCTTGCCATCAGCCTGCGGGAACTCTGGCTTGCCTGGAAGGGGAATCGTCGCCAGCACGGATCGGCTGCTGGTATCGATCACGGTGACATTGTTGCTGCGTCCGTTGAAGGCCCACACTGTCTTTGTCATCGGCTCATAGGTGATGCCGTCGGGGTTGGTGCCGACAGGGATTGAGGCCACCGTTGCCAGCGTCTTGCGATCGAAGACCACCACGGCATTGGCGCCGCCATCGCTGATGTAGCCGAAGCGCCCCTCCTCGTCGAGCGCAATGCCATGTGTCCCCTTCAGGCCGATGATGGCTCCCACGACCTTGCCTGTGTCCGTGTCCAACACCTCAACGCGTGGTCCGTGCGTTACGTAAAGACGGTGCGCCCCGGCATCGGCAAGCAGATAGTCCCACCCACCCGTCCCGCCAATCTTCCAGTGACTAACAATCTTGTAGGGCTGCTGAACGCGGATCGCATCTGGCTGCTGGCCGCGCGCACCGGTCGTCGAGGCGGAGATCGCGAAAATACAGGCCGAGAAAGCTCCAAGGGAGCGAAGAAGTAAGGATGGCATTGCATCTCCTTGTGCTCCGAAGAGCACACCGCAAGTATTGCGAACCTGGCTTAAGCGGCGATGAAGGTCACGATCACGCGGGTGCCGAGCGCGGGCGAGCTTTCTACGAGAATGCTACCTCCCGCCGCGTCCACAATGGACTTGCAGATGGAGAGCCCCAGCCCAGTGCCGCCGGTACCCCGAGAGCGGGAACGATCCTCCCGGTAGAAGCGATCAAAGATGTGCGGTAGCGCCTTCCGATCAATGCCGGCGCCGGTATCTTCCACCGCGAGCGCCGCCTTGCCCTCACCAGTCTTCAGTGAAACCGACACAGCGCCACCCGATGCGCTGTGCTGGACCGCGTTCAGCACCAGGTTCGTAATCAGGCTCAACGCCCGCTCCGGAAGAAGTCGCACAGGCACAGCGGAAGGATGAGCAAAGTGCAGCGAGACGCCTCGTTCCTCCGCGATCGGTAGCAGGTGTTCAAGCGCCGTCTCCGTCAGTTCGCCCAGGTCCACGGTTGGCGCGGCGCCGGCCAGATCCTCTTCGAGGCTAGCCAGCTGCAGCATCTGCGCGACCAACACCTCAACCCGGCCAGTATCCTGCAGCACCCGTTCTAGTCCTGCCGCATACTCCTCCGTTGTGCGCAGCTTCAACATAAGCAGCTGAACCGATGACCGAACCACCGCCACAGCCGTCTTGAGTTCATGCGCCGCATCCCCAACAAACTGATGCTCCTTACGAAACGCGTCGCGAAGTCGAACGACCGCATCCGTAAGCACCTCGGCCAGCGGACGTAGCTCTCTGACCTGCAGGACCGAACGCGGAGCGGTAAACACCAGTGCCGGCGGCGAAAGCTGTCCCGCTGCCACGGCAAGTTCAGACAGCGGAGACAAAGCCTTCTTTAGCAGCAGGGCCACCAGAAACACGGTCAGTCCCGTGGCGAAAGCAATGGCGACCAGATAGAACCGCACCGCTTCAAGAACCTCGTGCCACAAAGAACCTTCAGGAGACGCGTAGACGAGAGTGACTGGTCTCCTGAGACCTTGTCCTCCATTCTCGGCGCGATCGATCACCCGCAAACCCTCTCGCTCGAACACGCGGTACCTGGTTCCGCCTTCCTTCACGTCGCGGAACGCATCGCCGTGCCGAGTGATCAGCGCAGAAGGCGCCGTGCGAGAGCTGCCTAACAGGCGGCCACCCTGGTTGTATACCGCGTAGACGTCCTCTCCGGGCAGGTTCAGCTCTGTCGGGTCGATCATCACGTTATCCTCCGGATCTTCGGCATCCTGGATTGTGCCCAGCAGAGAGTCGGACCGGCCCTCCAGTCTGGTGTCGAAGGCCCGCAGACGTGTGTGCCACTCATGCAGCATCGCCGCCCCGCAAAGCACTACCGCACAAAGCAGTTGCGCTGCCACCACAATTCCCACCGTATGTCGTACCAGGGAACGGGAACGCACGATCTTCATCAGGCACTCGCCAGCCGATAGCCCCGGCCACGCAGAGTCTCAAGAACTTCGGAATCGCTTACCGCCCGCAGCTTGCGGCGAAGATTCGACATGTGCACCTCCACCACATTCGAGTGATGCTCCCACGTAAAATCGTAAAGATGCTCCAGGAGTTCGCGCTGCGAGACGATGATCCGCGGGCGGAACATCAGGTATTCGAGGATTCGGTACTCCGTCGGAGAGAGCTCTACCGTTCGGCCATCGTGGGAGACAGTCTGCTCGCCGGTGTGGATACTCAGGCTGCCAAATCGCAGCAGAGCCTCACTGGCGCCCTTGCCGCGACGAATGAGCGCGCGAGCACGCGCAATAAGCTCGCCAAGGTCAAAGGGCTTGGTCAGGTAGTCGTCGGCTCCCGCGTTCAGCAGCTCGATCGTCCTGCTCGTCTCACTCACAGCAGTCAGCATCAGCACGGGCGTCGCGTTGCGCGCGGCGCGCAGCTTTCTGACAACCTCTTCGCCACTTAGCTTGGGAAGCATGAGATCAAGCACCACAAGATCGTAGCTCGCTGTCCAGCACAGATGGACAGCGACTTCACCATCATGTGCAACATCCACGGCGTATCCTGGCCCCTCGCGCAAACCACTCGCGATGTTCTCCGCAAGCCGGATCTCATCCTCCACCACGAGGACCCTCATCAAGCCTTCCTTTCAAAAGAGGATCTTGCCCGCAGGCCTGATGTCGGGACGCTCGAAGAAGAGATGGTGGGCAGTGCAGGACTCGAACCTGCGACATCCTGCTTGTAAGGCAGGCGCTCTAACCAACTGAGCTAACCGCCCAATCCTGGTGGTCAGATACTAGTGTAGACAGCCCGCGCAGGGTTCAGCAAGTTCCGAATAGCCGAAGAGTCGCGCGACCTAGAGGCGAGCGGCGGATCGCCCCAGTAGCAGCAGAATCGGCGCTGGTCCGCAGTCGGCGGAACGTAGCGTGTTAAGCGTGGCATGATGCGTCTGTTGATCCGCGGCAGAGATGCGCGAGATGGCCGTGACAGCCGTTGCGCCGGAGATCCCGGAGGCAATCAGCTCCAGGGCAAGCGCCTCAAGATCAGGCCCAGGCATGTAGAGCACCAGGGTCGCGTCCACTGGCAGAGCACCCTGCCAGATCGGCTGTGGATCGGGATCAAGCTCTGTCTTGTTTGCTGCATAATGAGCAGTCGCCAGGATCAGCTTGGAAGCACTCGTCCGATCCGTGAGAGGCGTCTGCAAGGCCGCTGCCGCAGCAAAGGCAGCCGTGATACCCGGCACAACCTCAAGCGGGATCTCGGCTCTGCGCAGGGCCTCGATCTCTTCTCCGGCCCGCCCAAAGACCAGCGGATCTCCCGATTTCAGACGAACCACCGAATGTCCCGCGCGCGCGGAAGCGATGATCAGCTCGTTGATCTCACTCTGCGTCACCCTCGGCCGGCCGCAGCGTTTTCCCACCGCCGTCACAACTGCCTGCGTGCCGGCCAACGCGAGAATTGCGTCAGAGATCAGCCCATCCGGATAGATGTGGCTCGCCGTGCGAAGCAGCTGGTGTGCCCGCATCGTGAGCAGCTCCGGATCGCCAGGACCCGCTCCAACCAGATACACATGCCCTGGCTTGGCTGGCTCGCTCACGAGCTGGAATCAAGCGGCGATCGAGGGTTGGTCGTTGCATGATGCCGCGCCATGGTTCGCGAGGGGCAGGCATCGTAGGCGCAGACATCACGGCTCGCCAGGGTATGCAGGATGTCTTTGCGCTGCTCATTGAGCGGCTCCAGCTGGAGCACCTCGCGGCGCAGATTGCCTAGCTCGGTAAGCCAGTCGCCTGTATCAAGCGGCAGCAGTGCATTGATCTCCTTACGCAGCCGTTGCGCCAGCGCCGGCGACTGCCCAGCGGTTGAGATCGCAACCAGCAGATCGCCGCGCCTCACTACGGAAGGGAAGTAGAAGTCGCAGAATGGTGGATCATCCACCGCATTCACCAGCACGTTGGCTGCCTCTGCTTCAGCAAAGACAGCACGGTTGACCGCGGGATCATCGGTCGCCGCGACGGCGAGGAAAGCTTCGGCCACATCGCCTGCGCGGTACGGTCGCTCTTCAAGCTGGATCTCTCCCCCGTCGGCCAGCTCACGAATCCTCGCATTAACCCGCGGTGCAACAACCTTGACGTGAGCCTGCGCCGCAAGCAGCGACTCGATCTTGCTCTCTGCCAGATAGCCGGCGCCAATAACGACAGTGGGCCGCGCAGTCAGCTTCAGAAACAACGGAAAAAGACTCACGCTATCCTCCTACGCATCCGCCGCGGGATGACCATTGGGCGGTGCATCACGCTCGACCGGCGGTGGCAGCCGATCCGTGGTCGTCCCGGTAAGCCGCGCCCGAAGTTCGTCGTCGCCTGTCCGACCAAAATAGCTGCGCAGATCCTCGCCCTCCGTGCGCGCATCCAGATAGCCTCGCAGCAGGCGTTCGATCGCCGCGGGCACTTCGTCCGCTGCCGCACGATACCCCAACGGTCTCGCCGCGCGAGCATTTCGTCCCACTGCGCCACCCACGCAGAAGAAGTACGCATCCACGCTCACTCCGTCCTTCTTCAGCTTCTTGCCCTCGAGACCGATATCCGCAATCCAGTGTTGTCCACAGGAGTTCGTGCAGCCGGTCACATGCAGCTTGATCTGCTGATCAAAGCCGGGCAGCCGCTCTTCCATCTCGCCCACCAGCCACTTCGAAAAGCCCTTGGTCTCAGTGATCGCCAGCTTGCAAAACTCCGTTCCCGTGCAGGCGATGGCTCCACGCCAGAATGGCGTCACCTCCACATGAAGATCGATCTCTGCCAGCGCAGCGATGAGCGCCTGCACCTTCCCGTTGGGCACATTCACGATCAGGATGTTCTGCATGATCGTCGTTCGCAGCTCGCCCGAGCCGAACGTCTCCGAGAGCTCGGCCAGTCGCTGCAGCTGGTCTCCAGAGAGCCGTCCCCGCAACACGGACGCTCCTACCGCGGACATGCTCCCATGCCGCTGCGGCGTGACGCCAATGTGGTCCCGGTATACATCCTCGGACACGGGCTCGCCCGGGTCATCGTTTGCCAGGTGCTGAAGCTTGTACCCCAGCTTCTCCTCGAGCGCCTGAAGAAAACTCTCCGCCGTCCACCCATGCCGCATGAACAGATACTTGATCCGTGCGCGCGTTCGATTCTCCCGCAGTTCGCTCTGCTCCTTGAAGATCCGGCACGTCGCCTCGCACACCGCATAGGCTTGATCCTGCTGGATATACGCAGGGATCCTCACCGCCATGTGCGGCTCCGTTGAAAGCCCCCCGCCTACTCGCAGCGCATAGCCGATCTCATCCCCGCCGCCCGGTCGCCGCATCGCCGTAAGCGAGAGATCATTGATCTCCGGGTACGAGCACCACAGCGGGCATCCCGTCGCCGAGATCTTGAACTTGCGCGGCAGATTGTAAAACTCCGGATTTGCCGTTAGCTTCTGCGCGATCTCCTGGGCCAACGGGCTGGCATCCAGCACCTCGCTCCCATCAAGACCCGCCAGCGGACATCCCGTCACATTCCGCACCACATCGCCGCAGGCCCCCTTTGGCGAGAGGCCAACTGCCGTCAGCGCGTCCACCACCTCGACCAGCGCCGCAATTGTTAGCCAATGCAGTTGAATGTTCTGCCGTGTCGTGATGTCCGCGAGGTTCCGCGCACATCTCTTTGTCAGATCCGCGATCACTCGCAGCTGCGCACTGGTGAGAATGCCGTTCGGCAGGCCAATCCGCATCATAAAAAATTCTGTTGCCTCGCCTTCACCACCCGTCCCGCCCGTAACCCCGACGCCGTCACCCTGCGTGTAGACCCCCCACCACTTGAAGTAGAGGCCCGCCCACTCCGGCAGCACAGAAGAGCGGCCTTCGCGCGCAAAGGCTCGTACCTCATCCCATGCATCCCACGGGTTCTTTTCGATCTTCAGGCGTTCTGATCGTTGCGCCT
Source organism: uncultured Acidobacteriaceae bacterium (assembly GCA_964236325.1). Taxonomy (GTDB): domain Bacteria; phylum Acidobacteriota; class Terriglobia; order Terriglobales; family Acidobacteriaceae; genus Edaphobacter. The sequence goes on from CAXSEC010000047.1 coordinate 12,592, forward strand.
TGGTCTCTTTCACAGCTCCAACTGCGGCAGGGGATGCTCCGATGTCCGGCATAGTTCATCAACCTTCTCTCGATCGAATAAAAAACGCCCATGAACTCATCATGGGCGCGGTGGGCTCTGCTTCCTTGACCAGACAGACCGTCAAGCAGTCACAGAAGAGCCTCCGCACAGCGTTCGACAACAGGCATGGGCGGTGGCATGGAGCAAGGACATGGATTAAAGTTACGTTTCGCGCAGAGTCGCGTCAAGACGCCGCCTTCGTGAGACAGAGCAACGGCCCTCGCTTGTCCGCCCTGCAGACAAGGTGCCGCCGTGTCTTCGCACCAAGCAAAAGGGACGCCACCAGGGCGTCCCTTTTGCTCGTGCCTGCTCTTCAGCCTATGGAATGTAGTACCGCATTCCCGTGAAGAACATGTTGTTGATCGCCGATCGGCCTGCGTAGGTCGGCGGCGCGCCAGTGGCGCTGGTGACGCCATCCCACGAAGTCTTCGTGAGATAGCTGTACAGCACCTGGTACTGCAGACGGCCATACTTGGGGCTGCTGGTAACACGATAGGTGAAGCCGAGCGTCCCTTCAATGATGTCCTTGGTGACAGCGGCGCAGTTTGCTGCGGTGTCCGATCCGGTGGTGCCGCTGGCCGTGACCGCGACCTCCGTGCTGCAACCGCTCAGATTCAGGCTAATCGGAGCATAGCCGACCCGAGTACCCACGGGGTTGACGTAGGTTGTGCGTTGCGCATACTCCGCACCCGCGTACGCGTTGATGTCGAGCCTCCGCGCCGGATGTGTTTCGAGGGAGAACAGACCGTGGTAGTTCCGCAGCGGCTCGAGGGTTCCGTCAGGATGCACGGTGACATCGGGCAGCTGAGAGGAGCCATACCGGCCCGTGCCTGTGCCGCCCATCACACTGCCCGCGATATCCACGTACTTGCCGATGGAAACACGCGCATTGCCCACCACACCGCCGCCCAGCTTGGTATCGTTGATGCCCTTGTTGCTGAAGGTCACGCCGACGCCGGTGGTTGGATTCGTAGTCAGGATTGGGTAGTAGCGATCACGGAAGAAGCGAGCGATTCCACCCAGCTCGAAGTGGCTGTGCGGCGTATCAAACGCCATCTTCGCGATCACGTCGGGTGCGATGTTGTTGGTCGGCGTGCCGTTGAAGGCGTTGTAAAGCCCGCCGTTCTGCGCCGCCGATCCAAAAAAGAAGTTCGTCGGAGCGTTCGCCGCGATAAAGTTCGTAAGCTGTGCCTGCTCGAGCGAAGCCGCGATCGTCAAGCCGTTCGGAGAGCCCGTCGCGCCAATCTTCTGCGAGATCCGCAGACCCGGCTGCCGCTCCCAGTTGAAGCCGACGTGGTACTGAGAATCAATGGTCAGCGGAAGCTTCTCCGTCCGATTGTCCGTCGCATGGCCGGTCTCTGTGATCAACGACCACATCTGGCCGCCCGTCAAAATGAAGCCGGACTGCGTCGCTGCCTGGCCCCAGATCTGCCGCTGCCGGAACGTGAAGCTGTTGGACTGATTCTCGTTGGAGGTGGTTCCCGCCGAGAGGAAGTCGCCCTCAAAGTAGCCTGCCAGCTTGAAGGTGCCCGCGTTGCCCGTAAACAGCGCTCCCAGGCGGCTCTGTCGGCCAGAGAGGTTCAACTCCGACACGTGAGCCTGGTTCGCCCCCTCGTACGGCGTCGTGTTGAAGGGCGTGTTGATGTCGGAGCTGATCGATCGCGTACGATCCACAGCTTCGAGCGCAAAGAAGCCCACCGGCATGATCGTGACGCCCTTGTAGTGGATCGTCGTCGGCGACTCGATCTTCTCGTTCAGATCGCGAGTCGTCGTGACCAGCGTCGTTGCCAGACCCGCATTCGCCACCTTCAAGTCACCCAGATCGCTGCTTAGCGTATCGATCTTGGTCTGATTGGTCTGGATCGTCTGCGCCAAGGTCTGCGCCTGCTGGTTCGCCTGCACGGCGCTTGCGTTTGCCGTCGAGGCGTCCGCGGTTGCATCGGCAATCCGCTTGTCCTTGTCGGCCATCTCGCCACGCATCGAATCAAGCTGCGCCTGTTGGCTCACCAGCAGCTCGCGAAGCTCCCGTAATTGCCGCGTCGTGGCGCTCTCTACCGGTGCCTTCTTGGTCACACGCCGCGTGCTGCCGCGCTTCTTTGTCTTGGCAGCCGAGCTGTCTGTCGTCGTGACCGTGGTCTTCGTCGTGCTCGGCGACGTCTTCTGCGTGGTAGTTGTGGTGCTCAGCTGCGCCCGGACCGATATAGCCGACATCACCATAATCGCCGCCATGGTCGCGTGGAGTTGCTTCGTCATGGAACCTCTCAAAGGAATTCATCAAACAAGATCGACAAAGGTTCGCCTGACATCAGGCAACACTTTAGCCTCATTGTTATGGAGGCTATGCTCCCAGAGTCGTGTAAACGCTTGAACAATTTTCCTCCGCCCTTGCACCTTAGTGGTACTTGCTTTCTCACGTAACCAGTCAGGCGCCGTCAGCTTCCGAGCAAAAGCAGAGTGCGGTAGGGTGATTCATGATCTTTTCTCCGTCGCGTGCGCTGATTGCAACCGTCGTTGGCATCCTGGGCACAGCTGCTCAGGGACAGGCTGCTCTCCAGGCGCAGGCTCCAAAGCTGATCCCCATGCCGCGTGAGATCCACGCCGTCGCCGACCGGCCCATCCTCTCCGGTGTCCGCGTCGTCTGTGCCGGCTGTTCCAGCGAGGATCAGTTCACCGCCGACGACCTCAGCCACACCCTCGCCGATCGAGCGGTCCCCGCCGGCTCCGGAGCGGACGCCATCAGCATACAGCTCGTTCATAGCCCAGGCAGCGGCCTGCCTGTCGGCTTCACCGAAGCCATGCGCGCCGAAGGCTACCGTATCGACCCAACCTCAACCGGCCTCACCGTCACAGCCGCCACCACGGAAGGCCTCTTCTACGGAGCGCAGACCGTCAAGCAATTGATCGCAAGCACAAACGGCCACGCCACCCTGCATCCCGCCAGCATCAGGGACTGGCCAGCCATGCGCTATCGCGGCCTGGACGACGATCTGTCGCGCGGCCCGGTGCCGACCCTAGACTTCCAGAAAAAGATGATCCGCACCCTCGCCGAGTACAAGATCAACCTCTACTCACCCTACTTCGAGCAGACCATGCAGTACGCCAGCAATCCACTGCCAGGCTTTCCCAATGGCAGCATGAGCGCCGCCGATGCTCGCACCCTTGTCGCGTTCGCCCGGCAGTACCACATCACCATCATTCCTGAGCAGGAGGCCTTCGGGCATCTCCGCCACACCCTCATCTGGGAGCAGTACAAGGACCTGGCGGAGACCCCGCACGGAGCCGTCCTTGCGCCGGCACAGCCCGGATCCATCGAGCTTATCAAGCAGTGGTTCACCGAGCTCGCCGCCCTCTATCCCGGCCCGTTTCTGCACATCGGTTCTGACGAAACGGTAGATCTAGGCCTCGGTCAGACCAGAGCCGACGTCGACGCCCGCGGCCTTGGCCCTCCCTACCTCGACTTCCTGCAGCGTATCGTCACCGCCCTTGAGCCGCTGCACCGCAAGCTCCTCTTCTGGGGCGACATCGCTCTCACTTCGCCTGACCTCGTCAAGGTCATGCCCCAATCCTTTAAAGACGCGACCATCGCCGTCTCCTGGGAGTACAACCCGCACCCCGAAGGCTTTGACAAGTACATCGCGCCCTTCACCAAAACCGGCTACGAGACCTGGGTCGCGCCTGGCGTCAATAACTGGTCACGCGTCTACCCCAACTACACTATGGGCCTCGCAAATATCCAGCTCTTCATCCGCGATGGCCAGCGCCTCGGCGCGGATGGCGCCCTGAATACCATCTGGAACGATGACGGCGAAGGTCTCTTCAACCAGGACTGGTACGGCATCCTCTATGGCGCCGCCGCATCCTGGCAACAAGGCGAAAGCTCCATTCCGCAGTTCGAGCAATCCTACGCGCAGGTCTTCCACGGCGATGCCACCGGCAAGCTGAATCAGGCGCAGCTCGAGATCATGGCCGCCCACACCCTCCTCCGCGAGCAGGCCAAGACCGGTGACGGCTCGGACGGCCTCTTCTGGATCGATCCCTGGTCGCGCGATGGCCTCGCCAACGCCGACAAGCTCCGTCCGTACACCCACGAGCTCCGCCTCCACGCCGAGCGAGCCCTCACCCTCATCGCGGAAGCCCGTGCTGCTGCTCCGGCGACAGCTGCAACCTTCACCACCTCACCCCAAGGTGCGCCCGTCTACAACCCCGCGAACGCCTATCCCTCGGCTCCAACCTCCCTGCGCGAGACCGACGCCATCGACGCCCTCGAACTCGGCGCCCGCCGCATGGACTTCATCGGCCTCAAATTTCAGCTCGCCGACGAAATGCGCCTGGGCTACGCCACCGCCCTTGGCGACCAGGAAGGCGCTCGCACCAGCACCGATAAAAAGGTCCGCGGCTCCGTCACCCATGAACTCGGAGACATCAACAGCGCCATCAATGGCCGGGTGCAGGATCTGCGCGACGGCTACTCCATGTTGCGCGACCTCTACGAGCAGGCCTGGCTGCGGTCCAATCGCCCCTACGCTCTTCGCCCTGTTCTCGAGCACTACGACTACACCGTCGCTCTCTGGCTTGCACGCTCCGACAAACTCCGAGCCGCACAGCGTCAGTGGAATGACTCGAAGACGCTGCCGTCCGCCGCCGATCTCGGCATCCCACCCCCACCCGCAGGTATGCAGTAATGCAGACACTCACGGCTCGTCGTCTCATCACCGACATCGGCCTCATTGAGTACCCGGTCCTTCACCTGGACGACCAGGGCCGGATCGCCGAGATCGAGAGTGACACCTCCATCCGGAGCGAAGACACCCTGGCCGCGGGCCTGTTCGATGTCCACACCCACGGCTGTGCCGGCCACGATGTCATGGACGCAGATCCTGACGCCTTGCCCGCCATTCAGCGCTTCCTCGCAACTCGCGGCGTCACCCACTACCTGCCGACAACCGTCACCGCATCGATCGACGCCACCGTTCGCGCTCTCAAGCGTCTCGCCGATGCCATCGAATCTGCCACCATCGCCGTTACAGATTCTGAGCACCCGCAAGCCCAGCCCCTTGGCATCCACCTCGAGGGCCCCTTCGTCTCCCACGTGAAACGCGGCGTCCATGCTCCTGCGCACATCCTTGCCCCCAGCATCGCCGTCTTCGATCGTCTATGGCGCGCCGCTCGCGGCCACATTCGCGTCCTCACCATCGCCCCCGAAGAACCCGGCGCGCTCGACCTCATTGAGTACGCCACTAATCTCGGCGTACGCATCTCCATCGGCCACTCGAACGCCACCGCCGCCGAGACCCGCGCCGCCATCGCCGCCGGTGCCGTCAGTGCCACCCACACCTTCAACGCCATGCGCCCGTTCGATCATCGTGAACCCGGCCTCCTCGGCGTCGTTCTCGACGATCCAGACCTCTACGCCGAACTGATCTGCGACGGCGTTCACGTTGCTCCTGAAGCCGTTCGCCTCTGGCTCAAAGCCAAAGGCCAAGACCGCGCCATCCTCATCACCGACAGCATGGCCGCCGCCGGCATGCCCGAAGGCGAATACACCCTCGGCGGCATGCCTGTTACCGTTGCCGGCGGTGTCTGCCTCGCCAACGGCGTCCTCGCCGGCTCCGTTCTCACCCTCGATCGAGCCGTCACCAATGTGCAGCTGATGACCGGCGCCGATCTCGCGACGGCCGTCCGTCTGGCCTCGGCAAATCCCGCCCGCATGGCCGGCTTCCCTGACATCGGCACCGTTCGCGTCGGCAACCTCGCAGACCTCACCCGCTACGATCGCGATGGTCATCTCACCCAGACCTACATCCACGGAGCCCCCGTTCCGCCTCACCCCTGACCTCCTACCCTCCAATAGCCCGCCAACTCCCAGACTCCTGAGGTGAAGGTGCTCCTTACGCCGATCGCAACCATCGCGTTCACCCTGCCCAGTCCCGCCCTGGAACTGAGCGCTGCCGTGCATCCCCCGCGCCTCTCCGCGCCCGACCTCCTCCTCGTCGCCGCCTACCTCATCGGGATCACCCTCTTCGGTCTTCGCTTCCGCAAATCCGGCGCAGCTTCTGGCGCAAACAGTCGCTCCCTCCGCAGCTACTTCCTAGCCGATCAAACCATCCCCTGGTGGGCCATCGCGCTCTCCATCGTCTCCGCCGAAACCAGCACCCTTACCATCATCAGCGTGCCCGGCGTCGCCTTCGCCGGCGACATGGGCTTCCTCCAGATCGTCTTCGGTTACATGCTCGGCCGCGTCGTCGTCGCTCTGCTCTTCCTTCCGCGCTACTTCGAAGGCCGCATGCTGACCGCCTATCAGCTCATCGATCGGCGCTTCGGCCACACCCTGCACAAGACCACCTCCATCCTCTTCCTCTTCACTCGCGCCGCCGCCGAAGGCGTCCGTGTCTTCGCCATCTCCATCGTCGTTGGCATCGCCATCGGCATCGGCGACACCCTCTCGATCGCCATCATCAGCGCCCTCACCCTGCTCTATACCTTCGAGGGCGGTATGGCCGCCGTCGTCTGGACCGACGTCGTCCAGATGGCGATCTACATCGCCGGAACAGCCATCGCCATCGCCACACTCGGCGCCCATGTCCCCGGCGGCTGGGCGACCATTCATCACGTGGGCGCCGCTGCCGGCAAGTTCCACGTCCTCCACTTCGCCTTTAACCTCAGCGACAGCTACACCTTCTGGGCTGGCCTGCTCGGTGGCGCCTTCCTCACCATGGCCTCGCACGGCACCGACCAGCTCATGGTCCAGCGCCTGCTCGCCGGCCGCAACCTCCGCGAAAGCCGGCTCGCCCTGCTCAGCTCCGGCGTCGTCATCTTCCTCCAGTTCACCCTCTTTCTCCTCATCGGCATCGGCCTCTTCGTCTTCTACGGCCAGCATCCGCAGGCATTTGCCAGTCCAGATCGCATCTTTCCCACCTTCATCGTCCAGCAGATGCCGCGCGGCGTCGCCGGCCTGCTGATCGCCGCCATCCTTGCCGCCGCCATGTCCAACCTCTCCGCCGCCCTCAACTCCCTCTCCTCAACCACAGTGGTCGACCTCTGGATGAGCTGGCGCCCCGCCGCCGACGATGCTGAACGCGGCCGCGTCGCCCGCGGATCCACCTTCTTCTGGGCGGTCGTCCTCTTCGCCATCGCCATCTACGCCGTCCATGCCGGCGGCAAGGGCCACATCGTCGAAATCGGCCTCTCCATCGCCTCCGTCTCCTACGGAGCCCTGCTCGGCGTCTTCCTCCTCGGCACCCTCAATCCGCGCGCGACCCAGACCGGAGCCATCCTCGGCATGATCCTCGGCTTCCTCACCAACCTCGCCCTCTGGCAACATCCCAGCCCGCTCTTGATACGCTTCCCTATGTTCGGCCCCATCACCATCCCGCACATCGCCTTCACCTGGTACGTCCTCATCGGCTCCGCCATCACCTTCGTCGTCGGCAGCCTGGCCAGCCTCTTCGTCGGCAAGGAGTCACGGGTGACCGCCGCGACCGCCCTCCTTCTGCTAGCCGCCGTCAGCCTTCCCGGCAGACTCGTTGCTCAGGCTCCCTCCTCTTCTCCTTCTATCGGCACAATCCAGCCAGACTTTAGCCCCGCTGACAAAGTTCTTAACCAGGCCATCATCGCGAAGAAGCTGCCCGGAGCCGTCCTCCAGGTCGGCCACAGCGGCAAAATCGTCTACACAAAGGCCTACGGCAACCGCGCCGAAGACCCCGCTTTTGAGCCCATGACCCTCGACACCATCTTCGACATGGCCTCACTCACCAAATGCCTCGCCACCGCCACCGCCGTCATGCAGCTCTACGAACAGGGCAAGCTCGACTTCGACGACCCCATCACCAAACACCTCCCCGACTTCGCCACTGCGCTCGACCCAAGCGGCAAGCCCGACCTGCGCCGCGCCCAGGTCACCATCCGTATGCTTCTCACCCACACCTCCGGCGAAGCCCCCGACGTCGACCTTAAAGACCCCTGGGGTCTCGCCCAACCCGACAAAGCCGAAGGCATCCACCGCGCCCTCACCACGCCGCTCCAGAACCCGCCCGGCACTCTCTTCCGCTACTCCGACATCAACTTCATCCTGCTCGGCGACCTCGTCGAAACCCTCTCCGGCCAGCCGCTCGAGGTCTACACTGCCGAGCACATCTTCCGCCCGCTCGCCATGACCGAGACCGCCTTCCACCCCTTCGACAAAACCTGCGGCCCAACCATCAAGACCGGCGCCAACGTCGACCCCGGTCCTCCACCACGCGGCAACATCCGCATGGCCTGCTCCCCCAATTCCTGGAGCCCGCTCGCCCTCGATCCGCGCACCGCCCCCACCGCCCACGACAGCGAAATGACCGCCGCCACCAACCCGGACTTCGACCACATGCTGCGCGGCACCGTCCACGATCCCACCACCCGCCGCATGGGCGGCGTCGCCGGCCAGGCCGGGGTCTTCTCGAC
>CAXSEC010000048.1:0-21020 GCA_964236325.1 uncultured Acidobacteriaceae bacterium
TTCGCGCGGCAGGTAGCTCCTCTGGGGGGCCGGATCGTCCGCCCTTACCAGTGATGCCTTGCATGACAATGTGCCATACGGTGCAACCAAAGCCGCGCTGGACCGCCTTGTTATCGCCAGCGCGAGAGAATTTGCAGATCGACGTATTTTGGCAAATCTCATCAATCCCGGCCCTATTAATACCGGATGGATGACTGATTCGATTCGGGAACTATGCCTCAGCCGGCAGCCCACTGGAAGGTTGGGGACCCCTGCTGACACAGCTAACTTAGTGAGCTTCCTGCTCTCTGAGCGGGGTTCCTGGATCAACGGTCAGCTACTCAAGTCCGACGGCGGATGCTCCGTATAGGCATAAGCTACGCAGGTCCCAACAACGGGGTTTCCACACTACGGTATACCCTATCTCGCCACCCTGAAGCACATGAATTCGCGATCGCGCAGTGAAGAGCGGCTTGAGCTCTTTTGGTGGTCTGGGAAGAAGCACAAGGGAAAAGCTCTCCTCGATGACCGATTTCAGACCTCCTACTTACAGAAGCTCCCAAGCAGCATGGCAAGCAGCGCATGGCGGAACCTAGGCCTCTAATCACAGATGCTCTCTCGAAGCGCGGCGTTGACGATCCGAAGACAGAGCCTAGCTAATGGGTAGCTCATTGCAGGCAGCGCATCAACTTTGCGATGCCCGCTGCATTCTGCGAAACTAAGGTATCTTTCATGCCTGAACTCTCCTGGCTTAGCCGAGATACCGACCTGAGGGTCGCAGACCAGATCCCGTATCGGCTGCTCGAAGAGGTGCCGGAGCTTTCAGCGACCGAGCGTGACCTTGACACCGAAAACATGATCATTCAGGGCGACAATCTCGACGCTCTGAAGGCATTGCTGCCGGTCTACGCCGGCCAAGTGAAGTGCATCTACGCCGATCCCCCGTTCAACACGGATCAGAGTTTTCCAGATTACGACGATAATTTGACGGTCACGCAATGGGCAGCAATGATCTACCCGCGCCTGCAGCTGCTGCGCGAATTGATGCACGAAGAAGGAACCCTGTTTCTTCACATTGACGACAACCAGTTGGGAAACCTTCTGGTGCTTGCAGATGAAGTCTTTGGCCGGAAGAGTCGAAAAGCCGTTGTGACGTTCAAGCAGGGAGCTGCCACCGGACACAAAGCAATCAATCCAGGGCCCGTGAACGTTTCGAACTTTGTCCTTGTGTATGCAAAGAACTCTGCACAATGGAAACCTAAGCGTCTATTCACTTCGCGCGAGCGAGATACCCGGTACGGCCAGTTCATCGCCAACGTCACCGAATCACCGGAGACGTGGCAGTTCCAGCCTCTCGCCAAAGCGTACGCGTCCAGCAAGAATCTTTCTATCGCTCAAGTTAGAAAAGAGAAAGAGGAAGGTTCATACGAGGACAATCTGTCTGCTTTTGTACTCGAACACGCTGAGCGTGTGGTTCAACTCGTGAGGCCAGATCGTGATGAGGTCAGCAAGGAGGCTCGAGCCCTCATTGATGAATCACTCGTGAACTCAACGAGGATATTTGTCCTCTTGCGTTCTGGCCTTTCGCCCATGTACCTCGTACGAGGGCAGCGCATAATCTTCTACAAAGACAAATTGAAGCAGGTTGACGGACGGCTTACCGCCGCAGAACCGCTGACTAATATGTGGACGGACGTACTCTCAAATAATTTGCACAACGAGGGCGCGGTTGAGTTCCCAAAGAGTAAGAAGCCCGAGGCTCTTATCAAGCGCTGTATTGAATTGAGCACCGTCGACAACGGCTTCGATATCGTTCTCGATGCGTTTCTAGGGTCGGGAACTACTGCAGCCGTTGCCCATAAAATGAAACGCCGCTACATCACCATCGAGATGGGCGAGCATGCCTCCACGAAGTGCGCTCCTCGACTTCGAAAAGTGATCGACGGCGAACAAGGCGGCATCTCGGAGGCCGTGGGATGGAAGGGCGGTGGTGGCTTTCGCTTCTACCGCTTGGGAAAACCCATCTACGACGGTGAAGGCGGCATCGATCCAGAGATCAAGTTCCCGCAGCTTGCTGCGCACATCTGGTTCACAGAAACCCGAACACCTCGGCCCCACCCGCGCCGCGGTGAAGCGCGCTCACCGCTGCTGGGCGTCCACAACGGAAACGGCGATTTATCTCCTCTACAATGGAGTGCTTGGCGACCGCCGCCCGCAATACGGCAATGTGCTCACGCGAGCCGTCCTCGCTGAACTTCCGGCGCACGAGGGTCCGCGCATCATCTACGGCGAAAGCTGCCGTCTTTCGAAGCTCACGCTTGATCGCCTGGACATCACCTTCAAGCAAACACCCTATGACGTGAGGGCCCGCTAGCCGTGCAACTGAAGCCCTTCCAGGAGAACAGTCTCAAAACCCTCGGCCGCTTCCTCGCCGATGTGCGCGTTTCCGGTGCCTTTCCCGCAACCTTCGCGCGCTATGCGCCCAAAGAACGTGGAGAACCGGCGGCTTACCGCTCGGTGGGTCCGCTTGCTGCCGTCCCATATGTCTGCTTACGCATTCCTACAGGTGGCGGCAAGACAATCGTTGGAGCTCACGCTATTAACGTGATCGCGAAAAACTGGACCGACGCAGAGCATCCGTTCGTGTTGTGGCTGGTACCGACAGAGATCATCCGAGCCCAGACGGCCGATGCTCTGAAGAACCGATGCCACCCCTATCGTCAGGCTTTGGAAGACGTTTTCGGAGAGTCGGTGGAGGTTTTCGACGCCAGCCAGATCGACGATCTGCGGCCCAACATTGTCACTGCGAAGACCTGCATCATGGTCGCGACGATCCAGACCTTCCGCGTGGAAGACCGCAGCATTCGCGACGCCTATGCGGACAAAGAGTCGCTGGAAAGCTTCTTCAAGGGCGTAAACTCCGCAGGGCTTGAGATTAAGACAGGCACAGACCGTCCGAGGTACAGCTTCGAGAACCTGATGCGCCTGCTCGCACCAATTGTCATCGTGGACGAAGCGCACAACGTGCGCACGGAGAACTCATTTTCGACGCTTACCCGGTTAGGGCCCGGCTGCATTCTTGAATTGACTGCCACGCCGGAAACGCGGACCACGGCTGGAAGGATACCGAGCAACGTGCTGGTGCGGGTGCACGCAGGCGAGTTAAAACAAGCGGAAATGGTGAAGCTTCCTATTCTGCTGAGTGTGCAGCCGGACGGATGGAAGCAGGCGCTCACCGCTGCGGTGGTCCAGCAACGCCGACTGCTTGCGCTTGCAGCAGATGAAGAACAGTACGTCCGCCCTTTGCTACTGGTGCAGGCGCAGAACACCGGTGCCGAGGCGAACGTGCAGGCCGTCAAGGCGCACTTGTTGGAAGAAGGTGTAAACGAGGCAACTATCAAGATCGCCACGGGCGAACAACGCGAGCTCGAAAACGTAGACCTGCTCTCACGCGCGACGAAGGTGAATGTTGTGATCACCATGGAGGCGCTGCGCGAGGGCTGGGATTGCTCCTTCGCATACGTCTTCTGCTCGTTGCGCAATGTGACTACTGACACTGCGGCAGAGCAGTTGCTCGGTCGCGTGTTGCGTATGCCCTACGCGTCGCGGCGACGCGTGCCGGAGCTGAACGAGGCTTATGCCTACGTGATCAGCAACAACTTCGCCGAGACCGCGCAGGGTCTGCGCGACCGGCTGGTGCAAAACCTTGGCTTCACAGCGGAAGAGAGCGAAGAGTTCGTGCAGAAGGCACCGGAAACGGGCTCGGACCTTTTTTCTAAGGTGATCGATGTTTCGAGACGTCCGAACTTCAAAGGCATCGACACCGCTGCGTCGCAAGCCGTACGCGTTGTACAGTCGGCCGACGGTGAGTGGACAGTTGAACTGCGCGAGTACGTGCCTGACCTTATCGAGGACCGGATCATCGCCGAGGTGGCTCCCGAGCGTAAAGACCAAGCACGCGCTCGTGTTGCCGAGCACAATCGTACCGGGCAGGTGGAACGTGCGTCCATGCCGGAACGCAAGCCCATCGTTGTTCCTCAGCTCTTCGTGAAGATCGCAGACCAGAACCTGCTCTTTACTTGGGAGCTTGCCGGGGAAGAGGCTCCTCTTCTTGCTTCCGACCTGCCCACAGACATTTCAAGCTTTCATTTCGGGCCGACGGATGGCCGCTTTAGTATCGACTTCCAGGCTGGGAAGATGGACGTACGGCCGGTGACCCGTCATGAACTGCCGTTCTACAAAACGGATTGGCAGCCAACACGCATGTCTCTGGTGCGCTGGTTAAGCCGCGAAATCCGCACAACTTCCGTCAGCCGCGCCCAACTCGACTCCTGGTTGAATAACGTCGCGGCAAAGCTGGGGACAACTACCTCGCTTGAGTCACTCTGGAATGCCCGCTTTGCCGTAGCCCGGCGGTTGGCGGAGATACTCGCTAGCGCTCAATCTGACGCGCATAGTCGTGGCTATCAGCAGTTGCTGACGGACACCTTCGTCCCGATAGGCGACGAAAATGCATTCCACTTCATTCCAGACCGCTACAATCCCGGCCAGCTGCTTACCGGCATCAGCTTTCCAAAGCACTTCTACCACAGCGTCGGCGCGATGAACGGTCCCGAAATCGAGTGTGCCGTCGCACTCGATTCCTCGCCAGTGGTCGACACATGGGTGCGCAATATCGAGCGGGATCGGGCGAACTCATTCAAACTGCCAAAACGTCACCATTTCTTCTACCCCGATTTCGTGGCGCGCCTCACCGATGGACGCTTGCTGGTCCTTGAGTACAAGGGCGAGATGCGAGACTACAAAGACGCTGAAGAGAAGAAGGCTCTAGGTGAACTGTGGCAATCGCGCACAGTGGGCAAAGGAATTTTCGCTTGGATCGAGAGCAAACAGGCGACGGGGAAATCCATCGAGCGGCAAGTTGAGCTGGCGGTCAGATTGCTTCAATAGCGTCCCAAGCCTCAGAATCTCATTCTGACTCCGAGAGGCAGTTGCGTCCCGTCAATCATCTTCTCGGTGATCACTTCGCCAAGCGCCGCGCTCTTCTGTCGCGTTGTCTATTTCGATAAGCTGAGACTCGTCTTTCCACCAAAGCAAAGATAATACGGAACCATCTGAGGTCATCAGCGAATCTTCGCAGATCCAATAACTTGCTGCGTTCCGGTCGTTGAACCAGGCATCTGAACGAACCTCGCGTGTACTCGTCTCATTGCGGTTTCCGCGCAACATGGCCTCCGCTACACTTCCCCTTCCCGGTCGGCTTTCCAGAAATACTCTCCCTCGCACTTCGGGATTGAGAACGAACCATTCGCGCTTTTCCGGCCCGTTGCAGACCAGGGCTGCCGGCAAATCGCCGTGTTCCACCAACCGTATGGCGGTCGCGGTCAGACTCGTGCAGAAGATTTTCGCCAGCTGTTCGACGGAATTGAAAGTGACTGGCAATCGATGCTGCCGCGCTCGAAACATCTTCGGAGGTAGAAGCAGATCGCCCGCAAATCGATTGGCGCGCGTCTCCGGATTGTCTAGCGACCATTGACGGACGAAGTCTTTGCTCTTGCATTGGAACGTGACGCTCCCCCGGTCGCGCATCCAGTGCCCGAGCTCGTGACCGGCCGAGAAGCGCTGCCTAGACCGTATCGTGTCCGCATCTATGGTGATGATGGCCCGATCCTTGAAGCCCATGATTCTTGCCGCGCATCCGGAAAGAGGACGATAACGGATCGTGGCTCCGCAGTCTTCTGCAATGGCCTCGATGTCGATCTCCTCTGGTTCAGAGATTCCGAGATCGTTCAGGATCTCGAACGGCGTGCGAAAGGGCTACGAAACGTTGTCATCCGGCTCCCCTAAGACCCCGAGAATCTCCATTTCCTCCAAAGCAGAATCTATGTCATCTTCTGTCATCTCCGTTAAATCGCGATGCTGCACCGTCAACGAAGACCGAATCTCCGGATTCGTCTCTAGTACCTGGAAAAATCTTCGTCTGCGGTCTGCACTCGATTCTGTGAGTCCGCGCGCTTGTCTCTCGATCCGAGCGGAGCTTTCCTGGTAGCGCTCGCGCGCACGATGAAGTCCCTTTTGCTTAAAAGTTTTGATTCCAGATAGAGCCGCGGCTTTCATCCGGCTTTCAATCTCAATCAGGTCGACACCGCCGTCCTTGAGATCGGCCGCAATCTCGGCTGGCTCTGCTGCCTCGATCGAAACGGCGAGCTCTTCTAGGATGCGCTCTGTCTCCTCGCGCGACCAGCCCTTAATGACTGACATAACTGCTTCCCTTCGGCCATCGCGCGGTGCTTTTCCCCGAATCCGCTTTGCAATGGTTTCATATGCCGAACGGTCGATACCCAAATCAATGATGATTTCAGCGCCGGACCTTCCTTCCCGCCACCCATTCATCACCAACTGAGCCTCCGCATCGGCTTCAAAAAACTCGTATATACCTTCGACAAACAACCTGACCTCGGTAACGCGCTCTGTCAGAATCATTTGTAGCTCGGCAGCGGGACGTGTGTCCGCAAGCAGTTCCAACGGCGTCCCCCCCTGATCCTCTTCGTCCTTGTTGCCGGCAAGCTGGCTGTCTGGAACCGAATACCCGTTTCTGAGGCTTTTCGCTTTGTGATTGGAAGCGATACTTTTCATCGCCCCGATCACAACGCCGACAAAGGTTAATTTCTTCGGGTTCCAGGACCGTCGGCTCTCCAGCAATTCGGCGATTGCTGGTGCATCACCTCGGCGCCGTTTAATGAGCACCATACAGAGTCATGAACTTGGCGCGGGTCTCCGCAAACACAGCGAGCTTCGCCCAATCTTCGGGGCGCAGCTTTCCCATCGCGTCCGTGACCTCATCCACGATGGCGACTTGTGCGGATTTCGACGATGATCCGACCGTCACGCTGCGTCCACTCCTCGACCCTCTATCTCCCTATGCTGACCGAAGTCCGTCTTCGGACAAGATCTTTTGAACTGACGGTGTCCGAACCAACGCCTCGCTGAGCATACCTCCCTGAAGGGCAGCACCTGCCGCCCCCACGACCACTGCAACACAATTCAAGGAGGTGGCTCATGAACAGCCAGCTTACAGAAAACACAGAAGATATCGCAGCAGCACTCCACGCGGGACGGAAGGTTCGCCATCATGGCCCGTATCGCATTCTTATCGGTGACAAGACACTTCATTTCGAACCACGGACGATCGCGGACCCAGTTCCGACCGGGGCGCAGATCCTCGAGGCCGCTGGGATTACCGACCCGGTCGACTACGTCGCCTATCGAGTTCTCCACAATGGCTTGCTTGAAGAGCTCCGGCCTGACGAAACCACAGACTTGCGGGATTCCGGCGTGGAGCGCTTCATCATCTTCCGCACGGATCGTTCCTTCCGGTTTCTGCTCAACGATCGCGAGTTCGAGTGGGGTGCTACCCACATCACGGGCCTCACCCTGAAGAAGCTTGCTGGTGCGGACCCTGCCACTATGGCCGTGTTCCAGGACACGCCGGGTGGTCCCAGCCATAACATCGGTGACCTAGACTTCGTCGATCTCGCCACTCCCGGCGTGGAGCGCTTCTCTACCCGCGCGCAGGAATACAACATTCTCGTCAACACCCGGCCGAAGCATGTGACCGATGCGACGCTGACCTTCTGGGCTCTTGTTCTTCTTGCCTTCCCGCAGGCGGTTCAGAACGCGACAACGTACTACACCGTCACCTACAAGCGGGGACCGAAGCCGAACCCCGAGGGCAGCATGGTGAGCGGCGACAGCGTTTATCTCAAGGATGGGATGCTCTTCAATGTCACATCAACTGATAAGTCGTAGTCCAGACCTCACCCGCTTACGCGATGAGGGATACGAGGTGGAGGTTCGCGGGAACCTCCTCCTCGTTCACTCTGTGCCCTACGTCACGCCTTAAAGGTACATTGCGTTGGGCGTCTTGGTGTCGGAGCTGAGCCTGAACGGCGACGTTACCATTCGACCGAACACCCATGTCGTTCACTTTGCCGGCCAGCATCCGTCCACAAAAGATGGTGTACAGATCGCTCAGATCGCATACGCTTCGCAAGCGCAGCAGCTCCTCCCCGATCTCTTCATCCAACATTCGTTTTCGAACAAGCCGGCCGGAGGTTACAGCAACTACTACGACAAGATGGCCCGCTACATCGACATCATCTCCTCACCAGCAAAATCGCTGAACCCTGCGGTGGACGCGCGAACCTTTAAGCCCATCGGAGCCACCAACGTGGAATCTGTCTTCCACTATGTCGATACGGCTTCAAGCCGCGCCGGAATATCCATGATCGCTGCTCGCCCATCTGCAATGCGCGTCGCGATCGTAGGGCTTGGCGGCAGCGGCTCCTACGTGCTCGACTTCGTAGCCAAGACAGGCGTCAGAGAGATCCATCTCTTCGACGATGACCTCTTCCACCAGCACAACGCCTTCCGGCGCCCCGGGCGGCGTCCTTTTCGGACCTCGAACGGCAACTGTGCAAGGTCGATTACTTAACCGAAATCTATTCCAGGCTCCGGTCCGGTGTGGTTCCACACGCCGTGCGCCTGGACGAGTCAAGCGTTCACCTTCTCCACGAGTTCGATTTCGTGTTCGTCTGTGTGGATAAGGGTTCGGCCCGCAAAGTCGTTCTGGACGCTTTGACGACCCGCCAGGTCTCCTTTGTCGACGTAGGGATGGGCGTCGATGTCACCGCCAATCAGAAGCTCTTCGCCGTATGCCGAACTACTGCTGGTTCGAAAGGCCGTACTGGCCATGTTGCAGCGAGAGTACCGCTGACTGATATGCAAGGAGATGCCGCCTATAACCAAAACATCCAGATTGCCGAGCTGAACGCCATCAACGCAGCCTTTGCCGTCATCAAGTGGAAGAAAATGATCGGCATCTACGATGATGTCGACCAGGAGCACCACTCCACCTACTCAACAAACTTTCAACTTCTGACAAGCGAAGAAGGCTTGCATGAGAACCGTGGTCCTCAAGCCTCTCTTTGTGGAGTCATTACCAAACCTTATCGATGACGGTATTTTATACGTCTCTATGAGCTTTGCGAGCGCTGTGCATCGATGCGCCTGTGGCTGTGGTCAAGAGGTTGTGACACCGCTATCGCCGACCGACTGGCAGCTTCATTTTGACGGCGAGAACGTCAGCCTGGAACCCTCGGTCGGCAACTGGGGAAGTCGACTGTAAGACGATTGCTCTCGAAGCTTGTCCAAAGTTGCGCACGACCGCCGCCGTCACGCCGAAGCTGCAGCCCACGAGTGCAGCCTGGAACCAGGAAGTCGTGTCGCTGCAACCAGCGAACATCCAGCCGATAGAACTCCGACGGCAAACCGTTCTTCCGTGCACGCCCGCTACCGATGCCGCCCACGTTGGCCTCCTCTTGGCTTTACTCTGGCGGTCTCTGCACTGGAGGATCGGCAGAGATTTGTGTGACTGGCGTCAAGCGGGTGAGGCCTCTCAACGGAACGCATCGTCAGCGTCTCCGCTCGAACTCGACACCGAACGTGGTCCGGGACGAACGTGTTCGTCTGTTGCTCGGCAAACAAGTCTCTGTCCTTACGGAAATGCATCCGTTCCAGATTGTGCATGTCCCAGTCGAAGTTGACGTGAGTTGCTGTCTTTGCGATGTAGAACATTCCAGGCAGCTCCGCTCGGTACGGATCACTCTTGCAGTCGCCAAATAGTTCCACCCACAGCGCCGGCACAAGCTCTATCAGCGTTACCAGATGTTGTGCTGGTGCAGCCAGAGCGAAATGCCAGTGAAGTGGAGTCGGCGACAATCCCAGGCCGGAGGTCTTCCTTCGTTCCAGAACGAAGACGCACGCAACAGGGCTCCCGAGCGCTCGTTCCAGGCGATTGAGGTATGACTTGAACGTTCCTCTTGCACCGTCCTCGTCCATCGATCGTCTGTAGGTTCCGCAAGCGTAGATCTGCCATGCGGTTCCAGTAAAGAACATGCCGTACTGATGCGCTGCCAGCGAGAAGCGCGTAAGCCTCTGGCTATCGTGCGAAAGTGCGCTCTGGGGAGATCTGTGGCGATCAGACATAGGACGATCCAAGGAGAAGTAATTTCTCTAGTTTGTAAAGCGTTGACAGGTACGAGACCACGCCCACCGCCGGTGGTAAATAACGTGGTTGATCGATCCAACTGGATTGAAGCGAAGCTGCTTGGTGGTCGTGATTTGAGAGCTCCGATACAGCAGGCCTAAACACCCGCGCCGCCATCCGCGCTTCTTGTTGCACGACAGAACCGGTTCGCTCGCGTTGAAGCAGCAGGCTCCATCGCAGAGACCGTCGATGATGACGGTCGAGAGTGCACGGTATGAGAGAAGGGCGAGCGATGCCCGGAGACCAGGCCTTCAATCCAGGCGTCGATATCGCCCTCCAGCCAGCCGATGGCACGGGCACCAAGGTTCAGCTGCTTGGGAAAGGTGCCGTCTGCAATGCGCAGGTAGATGGTGCTTCGAGACAGACCGGTTCGGGCCTTCACAGAAGGAAGGCGGAGGATGCGGCTTGAGTAGGGTGTAGCGGACATTTGAGGGCTCCTTTAGGGCTTGTTCTTCGCCCTATAAGAGAATCCTGCCACACGTTTTCTACACACTCGGACGGTGGCCGGGGTATACCGACATGGAAGATGTACGAACTCCTACTTAAGTTCGGGGGCATACCCTTCAGTGCTTTACGCAACGACCTCTTTGAAGTGCAGCAGCTTTGCACCGCGCTGTGTTTGGTCGAGGAAGTCAGCCCAGTCCTGCATCATCTTCGCGCGCGCTTTCAGATGAAGCGCGTGGTTGTAAGCAGCACTGACCGCGTTCCGCGGGCGTGCGCCAGCTGCAGCTCAATGTGTTCGTGAGCGTAACCCTGTTCGTGCAGCAGCGTGGAAGCAAGCCCGCGAAATCCATGGCCTGTCATCCGCCCCTTGAATCCCATTCGTTCCAGGCCTTTCAGAATTGTGTTGTTGCTCATATGGCGCGAAGCGCTTCTCTCTCCTGGAAACAGCCAGTCCGAGCGACCAGAGAGTGGGCGTAAGGTGGCCAGTGTCTCAAGCGCCTGAGTTGAAAGCGGAACAATGTGCGGCGTGCGCATCTTCATCCGCTCAGACGGTATGTTCCAGCGCGCAGCGTCGAGATCGAACTCTGACCAGGTCGCCGCAATCAGCTCCCCGGTACGCACGAAGGTGAGAGCCATCAGCTTGATCGCAAGGCGGGTTATGTGTGTCCCTGGGTACACTTCAAGCTGCCGGAGCAACTCCGGCCATTCCCTCGCATCGATACGCGCGTAGTTGACCCTACGCGACGCCTTGAGGATGTCGCGCGGACGGATCTCCGTCGCCGGATTGCGCCTCGTGAAGCCATGAGCCACACCGTAACGAAAGATCTGGCCTGTCGTCTCGAGGGTTCGTTTGGCTATGTCTCGCGCTCCGCGGCTATCGATCAGGCGTACCCTCGCAACTACCTCCGGCGCCTCGATCTCTGCCACCGGCCGCGCACCGAGACTTGGCAGAATATTTGTGGCGATCCGCCGTCTCGTTGAATCAACATGCCGTGGCTCTTTCCATCCTGCCAGTGTTCAAGCCACTTAGCCGCCACGCTCGAGAAGGACTTTTCGTCTCTCGTGCGTTCCGCATGCTTAGCAGATTTTCGCTGCGCCATCGGATCCGCACCAGATGCCAGTAGTCTGCGCGCAGAATTATGTTGCTCGCGAGCACCGGCGAGAGAAACATCCGGGTACTTCCCGAGAGACATGAGCTTTTCTTTCCGCTCATGCAGGTAAGCCCATCGCCATAACCGCCCCCCCGAAGGTGTGATCCAGAGGTACATCCCCCCAGAGTCACTCAATCGATATGACTTGTCGCGCGGCTTGGCTCGTTTGATCTCCGTGTCGGTGAGGGACATGTCCACTAATGAGGTACTTCACAAAGTACCCCCTTCTGTGGAACAACATACCCCCGAATGTACCCCCGTGCAAGCATGGCTTCTCTGACACGACAGCGAACGCTAAAGGACGAAGGCCTCAGCATTCGCTGAGGTTTTCTGCAGATCACGGACTTTATCGGACACCCTGAAACAAGTTCATGGCGGAGGGAGAGGGATTCGAACCCCCGTTACCCGCAAAGGTAAAGCGGTTTTCAAGACCGCCTGTTTCAACCACTCACACATCCCTCCGCATCGGGGTGCCGGGCTGGTACATCCAAAGGTTAGCAAACTCCGGCGCGCACTGCGATACTGAAGCGCACGCCCTCTGCACCCATGGCCACGACCAGCGTTCCCGCAACCAACACGATCCTCACCCCGCGCCGCTCCACCTTCGACGCCACCCTGGCCGCCGCGCGCACCACCATGGTCTTCTCCGAGGTCACGCGGCTCGCCTTCGACAGCTTCCGCGCCTCCAAAATCCGCTTCCTCCTCACCATGCTCGGCATGATCATCGGCTCGGCCTCCATCATCCTGGTCGTCACCCTCGGTCTCACCGGCAAGCAGTACGCGCTCGGCCTCATCAGCTCGATCGGCCCCACCATGATCGAAATGCAGTTCGTCGGCGGCACCGTCGCCGGCCCCGACAACACCGTCAGCAACGACTACATGACCCGCGAAGACATGGCCGCCGTCCGCGAGGCCGTCCCCAACATCGTCGCCGCCTCGCCCATGCTTGAAGTCCACGACACCGTCTCCATCGGCTCCGGCGTCACCCGCGACGCCATGATCCTCGGCGTCAACCCCGGCTATAAAGTCGTTCGCAATCTCGCCGTCACCGCCGGTCGCTTCTTCGACGACCAGGACGAAGCCCAGCACTCCAAGGTCGCCGTCATCGTCGAGCCCTTCGCCCGCGCCCTCTACGGCAGCTCTGGCTCCGCCATCGGCCACACCGTCTCCTTCCGCGGCATCCCCTTCACCATCATCGGCGTCTTCAAGATGCGCATCGACACCTTCGGCCAGTCCGAGGTCTCCGACCAGACCATCCTTATCCCTTACCCCGTCGCCCGCTACTTCACCGGCAGTGAAACCGTAAAAGAGATCTTCTTCTCAATGGCCAGCACCGACGAGGTCGTCCCCGCCTCCAGGCAGATCCTCGCCGTCATCAAGGGCCGCCACCACGCCACCTCCGTCTACAACCCCTTCACCATGAGTCAGGTCCTCGACGTCATGAGCAAGATCGCCAACATGCTCACCCTCGTCCTCACCCTGGCCGCCGGCGTCACCCTCATCGTCTCCGGCGTAGGCATCATGAACTCCATGCTCGCCAACGTGCAGGCCCGCCTCAAAGAAATCGGCATCCGCAAAGCCCTTGGCGCCACCTCGCGCGAGATCCGCCTCCAGTTCCTCACTGAAGCCGTCTTCCTCTCGCTCTCAGGCGGCGTCGTCGGCACCATCATCGGGCTCGCCATCCCCATGTCCATCTCCTTCCTCACCCCCTTCAAAATCCCCTTCTCCTTCCTCTCTGCCGTCGTCGCCCTCTCCACCTCCGTGCTTGTCGGCGTCATCTTCGGCACCCTCCCCGCCAATCGCGCCGCCCGCCTCGACCCCGTCGAGACCCTCAAGTACGAATAAGCCTCGGCACCATCGGCACTAAGCCCGCGCTCTTTCGCCTTGGTGCAAATCAGCCGGCCCGCTCTCGTCACCATGCCGGAAGTCTCCTGGAAGAGCACAGGACATCCCTTGCCAAGCCGACCTTCCGTCTGCCACGATGCACCAAAGAGTGAGCAGCAGTCCTAGGGAAGGGTCTCCTTTGTCACATCGTCTGCTTCATTCAGTGTTTCGCTTCGTCCTTGTCGCTTTATCCCTCTGCACCCTTCTCCTGTGGCGACTACCCCTGGCCACGGCATCGCAGGTGAAGATCTACAGCCTGCCTCACGAGGTTCGCTCGACCCACTATCGCGTTCGTATCAACGGCCGCAACGCGGATGTGCTGCACGCCGCCACCGGCTATTACCTGCTCAACTTCGACACGGATGGCCCCGTCACCATATCGGTCACCGCGGCAGACCCGCACTTCTGGGATCGTGGTGTTGTCATTCAGCCCATGCGCCTCGGCATTCGGCCCACTCGCCACGGAGCCACCCTCACCTTCCGGCTCCGTGGACCAGAGAAGCTGACCATCTCCCGGCCTGGCGATCACTTCGCCGATGCGGACATGCTGTTCCTCTTCGCAAACTCTCGCGAGACTCCGCCCAAACCCTCGCAGGATGCCTCCCTCCGCTACATCGGCCCCGGTCTTCATCGCGAAAACATCGACGCAAAGGCCGGAGACCGTATCTATCTCGATGGCGGCGCGGTCGTCCTGGGATCGCTCAACATCTGGCAGGTCAAGGATGTTCGTGTCTTTGGCCGCGGCACCATCCTCTACGACGGCCCGCAGAATCCACATGCCGACGAGGGCTGGATGCACAAGCCCAACTGGCACTGCATCGTCATGGATAACGCCCAGAACATCGAGATCGACGGCATTACCTGCATCACCCGCAGCCGCTCCTGGCAGATCCAGATGCGCGACTCCCGCCACATCGGCTTCTACAACATGAAAGCGATCGGCGGCAATCCGAACGATGCCAACCAGGACGGCCTGGACTGGCTCGGAGGCGGCGACACCACGGTACGCAGCAGCTTCTTCCGCGCCTCGGACGACGTCTTCGCCCTGCAGGGAAACTGGGAAGGCTACCAGACAGAGCTCCTGAGGATCCCTGGCCACGACGTCACCAACATCACGATCGAAGACACCATCGCATCGACCAGCATCTCGAACACCCTCCGCGTGGCCTGGCCGCAGAAGACCTTCAACAGCGCCCACTTCCACATGCGCGACATAGACGTCATCCACACCGGCTTCGGCGGCTGCAAGGTGCCGTTCGCCTTCTTCGAGCTCTGGGCCGACCCCGACGGCCACGGCCGGCATGAGGACTACACCTTCCGCGACATCCGTCTTGAGGACTGGTACTCGCTGCTGCAGCTTCGACAGCCCGCGCCCGAAGTCCGCAACATCTCCTTCGCAGAGGTCTGGGCCATGGACGGCGCGGCCATGCTGCCGCCGGTCATGAAGGGCGACGTCGCCAACGTGCGCCTGCAGCAGACGTCGTTACAGGGCTACACCTCCGCCACCGTCTCGCTGGAGGACGGAGCCCAGGCGCCGGAGCAGACCGCGGCCGGCTCAAGCATGACCTTCCGCTACACCAGCGGCATCCTAAAGCCGCGGCAGACCATCACCTTCAGCACTTCTCCAGAGCGCCCAGACACCCGCTTCGAGTGGATCTTCGGTGACGGCTCCCGCGCCTTCGGACGCGAGGTGCGGCATCGCTTTCCTGATGCCCAGGGAACCCTGCTCGATGGCTCGGGTCGCTACCGCGTGCTGCTGCACGCAACACGCAAAGATGGCAGCCAGGCTTGGGCCAGCCAATCAATCGTGCTCGCCCAACGTGCTTCGGCGATTGTGCCCACCGGACAAGCTCTGCCATCTCGCAGATCACAGCAGCCCATCTCATCGCAGGATCAAACGCCGGGCAGCCGCGTCAACGATCTCAGCTTCGACGTGCCCGCTGACGGAGGCTACACCGTTACCCTGCTCACCAGCACAAAAGGCTCTCTGGCCATCGATGAGGCTGCGCCGATCATGACGCCAAAAGCTCGGCCGCAGGTCTGCGGATCGCCCGGCAATGCTGTGCAGCCGGTACGCCAAAGCATCGTCCTGCAGAAGGGAAGACACCACGCACATGTGGTTCGAGACGACTCCCTTGAGAACGCCGACGCGGGAGCAGCGGTCTCGAAGAGCCTGCCAATCGTCCTATGGGAAGGCCCAGAACTCGAGCGGCAACCCCTTTCCATCCTCAACACCGAGCCAAGCCAACCCCTTCAGCCGAGTGAGCCCGTCTCGCCCTCTCACCCATAACGACCACACGTCATCGCCCGCCATGCAGGGCCGCCCGCAGCTTGCCCCGTGATCCAATCGTCGAATCAACCAAGCAGGCTCATCGCAGCAAGGCCAGGTGAAAAAAGCGCTTCCGTCCTCGTCAGTGCTTGTTCTCTGCACGTCCCCTGAAGGTCTGCCTCTCCGCCCGGTCAACCCTCCAGAAACGCTACATCCGATGGAGTACTCCTGAGCTTGTCGAAGCGCGCATCACCTTCCCGCACCGTCAACCTCCGGCCCTGGCCATCGGTCATAACATTCCCTAGATCCTGCACCTGCTCCACCTCCCTCAAACTGGAACTCCAGCAATTTCCCCCACCGCAGCTCGCTGTGAACCTCCCTCGCAAACAAAAACACCCGCCAACCTCCATACCTCAGAGACCCAGCGGGCGTTGTACCTACTTGTGTTACAGACTCAGGCTACGCGGTCGCCGGAACAGCAGCCGCCACAGGCGCATCACCTTTGACCGTGACTTTGACGTGCGCCGTCACCTCACGGTGCAGCTTGATCGGCACATGGTACTCACCCAGGCTGCGTAGCGGTTCCTCGAGCGAGATCTTGCGACGATCGATCGTGTACCCCTTTTGCTCCAGCTCCTGCGCAATGTCCGACGAGGTCACCGAGCCAAACAGCTGCTCGTTCTCGCCCACCTTGCGCTCAAACGTCAGCTCAACCGCCGAGATCTCCGTCGCCTGCTGCTCTGCGCCGACCTTCTCCTTGGCCGTCTTGCGCACGGCCGAGGCCTTCATCTGCTCAATGACAACCTTGTTCGCCGCCGTTGCCTCAATCGCCAGCTTTCCCGGCAACAGGTAATTCCGGCCGTACCCGTCGGCGACCTTCACCACGTCGCCGCGGTGTCCCAGCTTGTTTACATCTTCCTTCAGAATGACTTCCATTGCGGATCTCCAGATCATCGTGCCTGCCGGACATCGCATCCGGCTTCAAAGTTTAGAAGCGTGCCGCAAACGCCAGCAGGGCGATGTTGCGCGACTGCTTGATCGCCAGGCTTAGCTTGCGCTGATGCCGTGTGCACACGCCCGTGAGCCGACGCGGCACGATCTTTCCGCGCTCCGCCACAAAGCCCTGCAGCAGCCGCACATCGCGGTAGCTGATCGCATCAATCTTCTCCGTGCAAAACTTGCACACCTTCTTGCGGCGGAAGAACTTCCGTCCGCCAGGTCCACCCGGTCCACCCGTACGCGGTGGGCGAGCGCCGCCTGGACCTCCCGGCCCGCCAGGTCCACCCTGCGGTCGTGGAGTATACGGTGCCGCCGCCGCTGGTGCTGGCGCCTGTGTCGCTTCGGGCGTGCTGCTGTTCGTCTCGTCAGCCATGGTTGATTCCTCTCTCGTTCGTTCGGCCTCGGCCCGCTCCAGACACGCATCGGTGTCTCTGAACAGCCACCCTCACCTCGGGTAGCCGGAAGCGTCCTCGGCAGTTCTCTTCCTCGCGACAGCTGCTCTCACAGCAACCTCGCAGTTTGCATCAAGCTCTGCTAGACAGTCGCCGGTGCCGCCTCGGCAGGCACTGCTTCCGCAGGCGCCGTCGCCTCAACCGGTGCCGCCGTCTCAACTGGTGCCGTCGTCTCAACCGGAGTCGCCTCGGGCGTCGCCTCAGCTGCCGCCGCTGCGGGTGCCGGAGCCGCCGCCTGCTGCTGCGGCAACGCACTGCGCTTCACCTTGCTGTCCCGCAGAGCCTTAACCTTCGCCAAACGCTTCTCTTCCTCGTCCATGCGCACCGTGATGAACTTGATCACCTGCTCTGACACCCGCAGCCGTCGCTCAATCTCGCCAATCAGCGATCCTGCCGCCGTGATCGTCAGCAGCACATACAGGCCGTCATTAAACTTCCGCACCGTATACGCCAGCCGCCGTCGGCCCATCTTCTCGACCGCCTTGATCTCGCCGCCGCCATTGGTGACGTTGCCCGAAAAGCCCTCAATCAGCTTGTCCAGATCAGCCTCTTCCACATCCGGCCGAACAATGAACATCACCTCGTAACTCCGCTTAATCTCGTCAACACTCATCTGTCTCTGCTTCTTTCTGCGAAGTTCTGCTTCGCACCGCCCGGCTTGCTGCTACCGGGTTCGGTCTGGAATCAACATCCTCAGGACTCGCTTAAACCTCAAGTCCACTTACTTCACTGACCCTTGTTCGCTGTTCCCTGCACCGCGATTAAACTCGTTCATCGCAGCCGCGGCACCCTTTTGGATCACCGCCTCCACACACGCCCGAGCCCTGTCCAGCACCTCATCCATCACGGCCAGATCCGGCTTCCGCATCGGCGCCAGCAAAAAGTCCTTGCCGCCCGACTTGATCTCTCGCCCATCCGGCAGTGCAGGCTTCCCAACACCAATCCGAACGCGCAACCACTCCTCCGTCCCCAGCGCCCCGGAGATCGACTTCACTCCGTTGTGCCCGTTTGCCGATCCGCGCTCCTTCAGGCGAAGCTCGCCCAGCGGAAACGCCAGCTCGTCATACAGCACGATCAGGTCCTCGCTCGGCAACCCGATCTCCAGCTCACGAACCAGCGCGGCTACCGACAGCCCGCTCAGGTTCATAAACGTCTCCGGCTTTGCCAGCAGCACCTCTTCGCCCGCCAGCCTTGCCTTCGCCGTCAACGCTCGTCCCCGCCGGTTTGCCAGCACCACACCGCAGTCCTCTCCAATGCGATCGACCGCCAGAAACCCGGCATTGTGCGGCGTAAAGTGATATTCGACCCCTGGATTTCCCAGACCGACAATCAACCTCACGCCGCCATCCCTCTCCAGCCGCGCCAATTTCTACTTCTTCGCGCCCTTGGCATCGCCAGCAGGAGCCGCAGCAGCCGCGTCGTCGCCCTTGCCCTTCTTGGTAACCTCGGGCTCCGCACCTTCCGGTGCCGCAACCGCTGCCTCGGCCTCTGCCTCCTCCTTGATCAGCGTCACGTGCGCAACCAACTCGTCCTCTTCACCCAGAAACTTCAGCGTACCCGAGTGCGGCAGGTCCGAAATATGGATCGCCCCATTCAGCTCAAGCTCGCTCACATCGACATCCAGATGGCTCGGAATGTCGCTCGGCAGGCACTCGACCTCCACCTCACGCAGAATCTGATCCAGCACGCCGCCCTGCGTCTTCACGCCAATCGGAACGCCAATCAGCGTAATCGGCACTGACACCGTCATCGTCTTGTTCATGGCAATGCGCTTCATGTCGATGTGCAGCAACTTGCCCTTAATCGGCTCGTTCTGCCAGTCAACAATCATCGCCTTCGTTGTCGCGCCGCCGGCGCCTGCGGCTAATCCATTGATCGCAAGATCGAAGATCGTATTGTGACCCGACTCCGAATGCAGAATCTTCGTCACCGCCTTTGGATCGACCGTCAGCGCAATCGGCTCCAGACCGGCGCCATACACCACCGCCGGAATCAGGCCGGAGACCCGCACCCGCCGTGCCGCATTCTTGTTGAACTTGCCCTCACGTACCGTTCCCTGAATCGCTTCAACCGGTGCTGCCGCCATCACGCCCTCTTCCTTTCGGGCACGGCCTCGAGCCGCTCCCTTTGTTTGCCGCGGAGACCATCGCAATCACGATCGCCCCGAAGAAGCTCCCTAGTTGAACAGCGTACTCACGCTGGTCTCCATATGAATGCTTTCGATCGCCCGGCCCAGCAGCCCCGCAATCGACAGCACCCTGATCTTCGACACTCGCCGCGCATCCTCTCGCAGCGGAATCGTATTCGACACCACCAGCTCTTCAAGCCGCGATGCCGCAATCCTCTCAACCGCCGGTCCACTCAGCACTGCATGCGACGCGCACGCATATACCTTCGCCGCGCCCTGGTCAAGCAATGCCTCCACCGTCTTCACCATCGTGCCCGCCGTGTCGATAATGTCGTCGAGGATCAGGCAGGTTCGCCCCTTCACATCGCCGATCACATTCATCACCTCGGTCACGTTAATGTCCGTCCGCCGCTTGTCGACGATCGCCAGCGGCGCGTCCAGCTTCTTCGCAAAAAACCTCGCCCGCTCCACGCCGCCCGCATCCGGGCTCACCACGGTCAGGTTCGGCAGGTTCATATCCCTGAAGTACGTCACCAGAACCGGGCTAGCAAACAGGTGATCCACAGGAATGTTGAAGAACCCCTGGATCTGCGCCGCGTGAAGATCCACCAGCAGCGCCCGGTTTGCACCGGCGGTCGTCAACAGATCGGCCACCAGCTTCGAGGAGATCGCCACGCGCGGCCGGTCTTTTCTATCCTGCCGCGCATAGCCGTAGTACGGAATCACGACCGTAATGCGTGCGGCCGAGGCTCGCTTCAGCGCATCAATCATGATCAACAACTCAACCAGGTGCTGGTCGACCGGAAAGCTGGTCGGCTGCACCACAAACACGTCCGCGCCACGCACATTCTCAAGCAGCTGGAAGTAGATCTCGCCGTCTGAGAATCGCTGCATCCGCGTCTCGCCCATCGGCACACCGATGAACTTGCAGATCTCCTCGGCCAGCTCCTTGTTCGCCGTGCCCGAGAAGATCTTGAATCGCTTGTCGTCGCTCAGGCGGCCGGTGCGCTTCCTCTCCGGAGAGGTCTTCGCATCCAGGGCCGTCTTCGCTCCGTTTGTTGCATTCGCCGCCGGGGCCGGGTTCTGCCCCTGGGCTGCGCTCCCGGTCGTAGCCGGTGCGCCGTTCTGACCGCTGTTACCGGTCGTCTTGGTGGCTTGCAAAGAAGCTGGTTCGCTCTCTTCAACTCGCCCCGAACTCGGGGAGAGAACTGCAGTCGTGTCTCGTTCCGTCACGTGAAACCCTCCAGGCTTGTTGTCCTTGGGACTTCCTTCTGCTGTCTTGCCGAGGCCTTGTTACGGCCCCGGTACCGTCATCAACACATCACTCTTGTTGCGATCTGCTGCACTGCTTGGGTATCGACTTCGCTCTCTCTCGTGCTCACTCATCCGCTCGCTGCTGGCCTCCCGCACCTGCGAAACTAGCCTCGCGGATCAAATCAACCTCACTCCGGCGGCACGTTGCTGCCTGTCCCGGATCCCTTGTTCTCGGCGCCTCCAGACCCAAACCGCAGGGTCCTGCTGAAGCACCTCCCTCGACAAACCTCGAGGTCTTGGTTGGGCGACTAGGATTCGAACCTAGACAAAGTGCGTCAAAGGCACTTGACCT
>CAXSEC010000049.1:0-20983 GCA_964236325.1 uncultured Acidobacteriaceae bacterium
CGGGACATGGCGCAGGGGTCGAGTCGGGGTCGGCTGAGTAGCTTCCTGCAAGGGGCTAGCTGCTTCTTTGAAGCAGGATGCCCGAATAAGCGGCTAGTTGGGCGGCTTGCAGGCTTTTGTGACTTAGGGTTACTGAACTTCGAATAGGTAACCCTTACGAATGGTGACTAAGACTCCCGTTCGAGTCAGCTGGTGGTTACCCCCTCTCGTTGGAGCTGCGACGGTATGAAGGTTCCTACCCAGGGTGGGTAAAAGTTTGGAGCTGAGCCTGGGTGGAGGGCTCTTCTTCCAGGGAAATGCAGGAAAAGCGGGCTGTTTGAGCGAAGTGGATCATGATGCGGACATTGGCTGCTGAGTTGCTTTCTACAAGAGCAGCCAGATCGCAGCAAAATGGTCAGCTTTCCTGCTCGGTTGACGAGGAAGCAACCAGAAACATCCACTTTGAATAGGATTCCCAAGCCATGACGTCTTTCGCACCTTCCTTCCTTCGCAACAACCTTGCTGTTCTAGCCGCTGTCGTTCTCTCTGGCGCCGCTGTTTCGGCTCACGCCAATTCCATCAACGTGTACAACGGCAGCTTTGAGCAGACGCTGACGAACGGGTCGTCGGAGTTTGGTTCGGCTTACCCCTCGCAACAGGTGCTGGGCTGGACAAGCACTGGCTACAACTTTGTCTTCCGGCCTGGTACGGCTGACACGACGGGTGCCGCGGGCCAGTACGGTAACGTTTCGATCTGGGGCCCGGGTAACGGATCGGCGAATGGACTTGTTGCGAGTCCGAACGGGGGCAACTTCCTGGCGATGGACGGCGCCTTTCAGGTGGGTCCGGTGTCGCAGACGTTGAGTGGCCTGACGGTTGGAGCTGCAACTACGGTCAACTTCTCCTTCGCTGGCGCGCAGCAGTACGGATTCACCGGGCCGACGACCGAGCAGTTCGAGGTAAGTCTGGGCAACCAGAATCTGTACACACAGGTTCTGCAGGACCCGAGCCATGGCTTCACGGGATGGAAGAATGAAAATCTGACGTTTACGGCGACGAGCACGAGCGAGACGCTGTCGTTCCTGGCCATCGGTACCCCGAACGGGGAACCTCCCATGTCCTTGCTGGATGGCGTTTCGGTCTCGGACAATGCGGTTCCGGAGCCGAGCTCACTGGCCCTGCTAGGAACGGGTCTGGCAGGTATGGGCGGCCTCATCCGCCGCTTCAAAAGCAAGCAGTAAGGCAACGGGAGAGACGCAGAGGTCGGCGGCTCGATGAGGGTGGTGTGCGGAGACAGCATCGCCGGGCGAGGTTCGCTGCCCGGCGATGCTGGATCTATCGGTCGAGCTATGAGCTGGCGGGCGGAGGCGGGAGTTCGGCGAGGTCAGCGGGTTGCGGCGAAGGCGGGATAGCGGATGCCGGCGGCCATCAGGGCTTCGATGGCGGCGAGGGGTTGAATGCCACCGCGCGCGCCAACCGAGCGGCAGTTGAGGGCGGCGGCGGCGCAGGCGAAGTCGAGCTGGCGCTCGAGCGGCCAGGATTGAAGGAGACCGAAGATGAAGCCGGCGTGGAAGATGTCGCCGGCACCGGTGGTATCGACGACGGGCACCTCGAAGGCCGGGGTGTGGTGGAAGTGATGGCCGTTCCAGGCGAGGACTCCGTGCTCGCCGAGGGTGGCGGCGGCGAGGCTGTTGCCGAAGCGGGCCTGCATCTTGAAGAGGGCCGTCTCGAGGTTGCTTTCGTTCATGAGCCTACAGGGGAAGTCGCGACTGACGATGAGGTAGTCGATGAGGTGGAGGAGGTCTTCGCCGCCGGGGTAAAGCTCATCGAGATCGGCGACGACGGGGATACCAGCGGCGCGGGCCCAGCTGGCGGCCAGGGTGGCGGCGGCGGTGTCGTAGCCATCGACGTGAAGGCAGCGGGCGGAGGTGATCCAGTCGCGGTCGAGGTCGGCGGGATGGATGAGCAGGCGGTCGTCGCGGCGGCCGAGGACGGTGCGCTCTCCGCCGTTATCGACCAGGATGATGGACTGCGCGCTGGAGCCGCCGGGGACGGTAAGGATACGGGTTTCAACGCCGGCAGCCGCGAAGGCGCGGCGATGGAGGGTGGCGGCCTCGTCTTCGCCGAGCTTGCCGACGTAGCGGGTTTTGAGGCCCCAGGTCTGGCAGGCGACGACGGTGGTGGCGACCTGACCGCCGGGAAGTACGCTGACGTTGCGGAACTCGACCTTGGAGCCGCGGATGGGGAAGTCGATCACAGGGATCACGGTGTCTGTGGCGTTGAGGCCGACGCCGACGAGATCGACCAGGGAGGACTCCGACATGTATGTACTGTAATGCAACGGATGTGGGATGGCGGGGATCAAGCCGGTGCGGTCCGGTAGAGCAAGCAGGACACTGCATGCGGGTCGAGCGAGGCCGATGAAGGGCGAATGGACCACTTCGGCTGCCTTCAGGCGCTGCGATGGCAGGCGCGGCTTTCGCTGGCTGGACGAGGGTGACCGGCTCTGCCAACGATGCCGCGAGATCAATCCAGGTAGAAGGAATGCATAGACGTCTTGTACGTCTCAGGTGGGCGGTAGGGCCGGGTTGGCGAGACATCAACCGAGGTCGAGCATGCGGCACCCACAGGACTTAGTTCGCGACTGGAGAGGCTTCCGATACTGAGGCGAAGAGAAAAGGCAGCCACTCCGAGGAGGTGGCTGCCTTTGTTGTGGGCTTGCGGTCGGGTTGGAAGTTACTTGAAGGACGCGGCGATGCGGGCGGCACCAAACTGTTCGGCGGCCTTGGCCTTGGCGATGACGGCTCCCATGCCGAAGAACTCATGGGTGGTGCCGGGATAGACCTGGTAGGCGACCTGGTTGCCGGCGGCAAGCAGCTTGTCGTAGAAGGCGATGCCGTCGCTGCGGAGGGGATCGAGCTCGGCGGCGATGATGGTGGTGGGGGGCAGCCCCTTCAGGTTGCCGTTGATGGGCGCGACGCGTGGGTCGTTCGCGAGGGATGGGTCAGCCAGGTAGTACTTGAAGAAGTACTTCAAAGCCGCTGTGTTGAGCGGGATGGCGTTCTCATAGAGGATGTCCGACGGCTGATCGACGTTGCTGGTTGCGACGGGGTACACCAGGAGCTCATGGGTGGGGCGGCGAAGATCGTTGTCGCGGATGTACATGGCGAGTTCGGTGGCGAGGTTGCCGCCGGCGCTTTCACCGGCGAGAGCGAGCTTGGTGTCGATGCCGTTGTAGTGGGCGATGTTGTGGGTGAGCCAGTCGTACGAGGCTTCGGCGTCGCGGAGGGCGGCGGGGAACGGAGCTTCAGGAGCCTTGCGGTACTCGACGGAGACGACGATGGCGTTGGCGTAGTCGGAAAGGGCGCGGGCGCTGGCGTCGTAGGTGTCAATGGTGGCGATGACGAAGCCGCCGCCGTGGAAGTAGAGGATGGCGGGGAAGGGACCGGGGCCGGCCGGGGTGTAGATGCGGATAGGGATCTGGTTGCCTTCATAGCCGGGAATCTGGATGCCATCGGTGATCTTGCCGACGGGCATGGGGGCTTCCTGGACGCCGGTGGTGCGAGCGACGATCTTGGCGGCGTCCTGAGCGGAGAACTGCTGGCGGGCGTCCTGTGGCGTGAGGTCGACGAGCGGAGTGCCCATGATGGTCTTGTAGACGTCGATGACCGTCTTCATTTGAGGATCGAGCATGGCTTCGATCTGGGCGGGGGTGTATGGCGCGGTGGCGACGGGCTGCGGGATGGCCTGCGCGTGGATGGAAGTGGTGGCGATGGGCATTGCGGCGACGAGGGTGGCGGCGGCGAAGAGGGAGATCTTCGAAGAGAGGCTAGTGAGACGGAGCATGCAGAATCCTTTAGGAACGGGCCATGGAGCACGGGCGGCGGATGTGGGGTGTGATGCCGGGCTATTCCACCGCCAGCTGGTGGGCGCTGGGTACGACCGTAACCAGCTTGTCAGCCTGGCTTCCAAGGTTGTAGTGCGCCGAAGTTTGCGAACGGGTGATGAAGACCTTCAAGACAGGCGCGCGAAGGTGCAGCGGGGGTATGCGGTAGGGTGTGGGCGCTGTTCCGGTGATTGCGCACGGGTGATTGCATTGAGGGATGCCGGTGTGGTCAGCTTTGGGGCTATGAGGCTTTTTGCACGGATGGCAGGATGGCGGGCGACGGCGGGAGCGGCGGCGGGGCTGCTGGTGGCGGGCCTGCTGGCCGGATGCGGCAGTGGGATTACGGCTGGAGCGTTTGCGACGGGCGGCGGGGGTGGAACGGGGACGGGTGGCGCGGGTGGGGGTGGAACGGGGACGGCCGGAGGTGCGGGGGGGGGGTTTGGCGGGGTGGTGACGGCGGCGGGCAAACCGGTAGTAGGGGCGACGGTGCAGGTGTATGCGGCGGGGACGACGGGCGTGGGAGGCGGGGCGACGGTGCTCGAGAGCGCGGCGCTGACGACGGATGCGACCGGGGCCTTCAGTGTGGCGGCGGGGTACACGTGTCCGGCGGCGACGCAGGTGTATGTGGTGGCGCGCGGCGGGACTGTGGGCGCGGCGGCGGGCGCAAACGCGACGCTGGCGGAGATGGTGGTGCTGGGGCAGTGCGGGGCGATTGCGAGCGGGTCGTCCGTGGTGGTGGATGAGGCGACCACGGTGGCCGGGGTGTGGGCGATGCAGCAGTTCCTGGCGGCAGACGGGATGGTGGGGGCGAGCGCGACGAACGGGACCGGGCTGGCAAATGCGTCGGCGATGGCGCAGGCGCTGGTGAATACGGGCACGGGAACGGCGCCGGGAGTTGGGTTTGTGAGATCGGCGACGGTGCCGGTGGCGAAGCTGAATACGCTGGCGAACCTGCTGTGTGTGTGTACGGCGGATGGGAGTTCGGCGGCGTGTGCGTCGGTGATGGCTGCGGTGACAGGGAGCGGAGGTGCGGCACCGGCAGATACGCTGGCTCTGGCGCTGGCCGTAGCGAAGGCGCCGGCGGCGAACGTGGCGGCGCTCTACAGTGCTGCAAACGGGGACCCGGTGTTTGCGCCGGTGCTGACGACGGCGCCGCTCGACTGGATGCTGACGCTGACGTACACGGGCGGCGGCCTGATGGCAACGGACGGGCCGACGGCGCTCGCGATCGATGGGAAGGGAGATGCGTGGGTGGCGAACTATGGCGGCGTGGTCTCGGCGTTTTCGCCGGTGGGGGTGCCGTTGTTTCCGAGCGGGATTACGGGCGGCGGCTTGAACAGCTCGTATGCGCTGGCTATTGATGGCAGCAACAATGTGTGGGTGACGAACGGGGCGAGCGGCAGCGGCGGGTCGGTGGCGGAGATTAGCACGGCGGGACAGTTTCTGTCGGGCGTGAGTGGGTATGGAGGAAGCTTTGCGGCGCCGGTCGGGATCGCGATCGACCCGAACGGGACGGTGTGGGTGGTGAATACGGAGAATGCAACGGTGACGCAGCTGAACAGCTCCGGGCAGACGATCTCGGCGGCAGGGGGGTATGGGTCGTCGGCGCTGGCGTTTCCGGGGGCGATTGCGATCGATGGCAGCCACAACGCGTGGGTGGGAGACATGAACGGGCAGCAGGTGGTGCGGATCAGCGCGGACGGCAGGACGGTGACGCCGGTGACATGCTGCAACGGGCCGCAGGGACTGGCGATCGATGCGGCGGGCTATGTGTGGGCGGCGAACTACTATGGCGACTCGGTGAGCCGGATTGCTGGGGGCGGCGCGGTGGCGAGTGGTAGCCCGTATACGGGCGCGACGCTCAGATATCCGTCGGCGATCGCGGTGGATGGCGCGGGCAGCGTGTGGGTGGGGAACTTTCGAGGGAATCTGCTGACGCAGCTGGCAGGATCGAGTGCGGCGAGGCCGGGGGCGGTGCTGTCGCCGACGGCGGGATGGGCGAGCGATGCGGGGTTGAATCAGCCGTTTGCGGCGGCGGTGGATGCGAGTGGCGATGTGTGGGTGTCAAACTTTGCGGCGGGCACGGTGACGGAGCTGGTGGGGGTCGCGGCGCCGGTAAGGACGCCGCTGCTGGGGCCGGTGGTGGTGCCTTGAGGGACGAGGCTTGGGTCTCGCGTCGCTTCGCTCCGTGGCTAAGAGCGAAATGCGGGGATTCCTCGGCTGCGCCTCGGAATGACAACAAAACATTGCACCTGCGGGTTGCGAGTCGTTGAGACGGCTGCATTACATGATGCGGAAGCGTTCGCGCATGAGGCGTTGGAAGCGAGGGCGCCAGATGAGGTCATAGGCGAGCTCTTTGCCGGGGAACATGGCGAGCGCGGCTTTGCGGCTGTCGGCGATCATCTGCGAGGCCTCGTCGATCGAGAGCGAGTTGTCCTGTGCGATGGTCTGCATGACGAGGTTCATCATCATCTGCAGGCGGCGGAGGAGCTTTTGCTCTTCCTGGCGCTCTTCGGGCGTCATGACTTGGGTGCCGGATGCGGGCTGGCTGGACTCGGTTTGGCTCATTTCGGGACCTCCGGGCGATCGATGTGCGTGGTGCTGGCGGAAGATCGTGAGGCTGATCTTCGGGCCGTGCGTGCGTTCATTTCAGGGTGCGCTCTCTTCATCAGACGCGCCAGTGATCTCCTGGATGCGGCCATCGCGGGAGAGGAGAAAGGTGGTGAGACCGAACTGATCGGTGCGGGCGGTGAGGATGTGGCGGTCGGCGAGGCGGGTGAGGATCTCCGGGCGGGGATGGCCGAAGTGGTTGTTGAGGCCGGTGGAGATGACGGCGGAGTGGGGGCTGGCGGCGGCGAGGAACTCGGGCGTGGTGGAGGTGAGTGAGCCGTGATGGCCGACCTTCAGCAGGGTTACGGGCGAGATGGCATTTGCGGCGAGCATGGCGCGTTTGCTGGGGGCTTCGGCGTCGCCTTGAAGCAGGATCGAGGCCTGGCCGTACTGCACGCGGAGGACGAGGGAGTCGTCGTTCTTGGGGGCGCCGGGATTGGTGTAGGCGGGGTCGGGCGAGAGGACGGCGATCTGCTCATAGCCCCAGGGAAGCTGCTGGCCGGCGTGGAGGAAGCGGATGGTGGTGCCTTGCTGCGCGGCCTGGTGGAGGAGGTCGGTGAAGGCCTCGGCGTGGGCGGGGATCGAGACCCAGAGCTCGCGGGGGCGGAGATCGTGCAGGATGGCGGGCATGCCGCCCATGTGATCGGAGTGCGCGTGCGAGAGGACGAGGGTGTCGAGGCGGCGGATGCGGCGCGACCAGAGATAGGGGGCGACGACCTCTTCGCCGACGTCGAAGAAGCTGGTGGCCGTGGCGGCTTCGGTGATGGAGCCGGTGGGTCCGCCGGCATCGATCAACATCGTCCGGCCCTCGGCGCCGACCAGCAGCAGGGAGTCTCCCTGGCCGACGTCGATGGCGGTGAGCTCGAGCTGGTTGGGGATGCGGATCGCGGGTTCAGGCCAGAGGATGGCGAGGGTGGTGAGCGGCAGGACGATGGCGGCGGCGATGGCCCAGCGGGATGAGCGGCGAGTGGCCCACAGGCAGAAGGCCCAGGCAAGGATGGCGGCGGTGATGATGAGGGCGGAGGGTGGCGGGACGCGGGCGTCGGCGAGCGGGACACGGCTGATGTGGCCGATGGCGAAGGTGATGGCGTGCAGCAGCAGGGCTGTGACGGCAGATGGGAGGATGGCGAGCCAGGGGCTGACCAGCGTGGCAACGAAGGTAAGGATGGCGGCGGGCATCAGGACGCCCAGCAAGGGGATGCTGGCCATGTTGGCCGGGAGGGCGAAGAGCGTCGCGCGATGGAAGTAGACGGCCATGGGGAGGGCCATGACGAGCTCGGCGACGATGCCGATGAGGACGAGCTCGGCGGCGTTGGCGGCGAGGCGGGTGAGGGCGAGGAAGGCGTGGGCGGCGAAGGGGCCGGCGAGGGTGGTGAGGGCTTCGGCCCAGAGGCGGAGGCTAGCGCGGAGCTGGGCGAGCGGCGGCGGGAAGGTCTGGTCGAGGCGCAGATCGTTGAGATTGCGTATGGCGTGAGCCCAGGCGAGGAGGTTGCGCTCGCCGAGCGGGATGGCGATGCCGGCTATGGCGATGATGGCGAGCATGGTCATCTGGAAGCTGGCCTCAAACAGGGCGTGCGGCGACCAGAGCAGGGTGACGAGGGCGGCGGCGCCGAGAGCGTTAAGGACGGAGCGCTCGCGGGAGAGCAGACGCGCGAGCAGGAAGATGGTGGTCATGGCGAGGGCTCGCTGGACTGGGGCGCCGAAGCCGGTGAGCAGCGCGAAGGCGGTGATGGCGGGGATGGTGAGGAGGGTGGCGGCGAAATCAGGAAGACGCAAGCGACGTAAAGCCCACCAAAGCAGGCCGGCGACCAGGGCGACGTGCATGCCGGAGACCACGAAGAGATGAAACGAGCCGGTGCGTTCGAAGCCGAGGCGCAGCTGGTGGGTGAGGCCGGTGCGGTCGCCGAAGAGCATGGCGGCGAGCATGCCGGTGTCGTCTGGCGACAGACGAAGGAGCGAGGGGAGTTGACGATTGGCGGGGCCGGCGGCGAAGTGGGTGAGGCGGCTGGAGGCCCAGGCCTGCGCGGCGAGCAGGCGGCAGGAGGCGGTAGCGGGATCATGCGCAAGGACGTGGAGTTTACCGGCGAGCGCGGTGCCGTGGGCGGCGATGCCCTGGCTGAGGAGATAGTCGGCGTACTGCCAGGCACCGGGGTCGCGGTAGCGCTCCGGCAGACGGAGGCGAATTTGTAACTCGACGCGATCGCCGCACTGCAGGGCAGGAAGGATGGGAGAGGCGGGCGTGGGGATGACGGTGGCGCGGACGCCGGCGGTGATGGGAACGAGGGTGGAGACGTCCGGGGTGAGGTACTCGATCTGCGAGAGCTGGAGGTCAACCTGTTCGGCCTGCGGGGCTGCGTCTTCGGGGTCTACCGGCTCCCAGGTGTGTTCGGAGTCGGCGGTATTAGCCTTTGGACGAGGTGGAAGCGGGCGCAGGCGGGTGACACGGCCGACCACGGTGCGGGAGAGATTGTCCGCGAAGGGGATGAGGGCGGATTGCGGGTCGGGCGAGGGCCTGAGATGTGCGGCGAGGGTGCCCGTGGTGAGCCAGAGCGCGGCGACGGGGAGGGTGGCGATGAGCGCTGCGGCCCGCCGGCGAGGATGCTGCGCGGCGTGGTAGAGCGCGAGGGCGGCAAGGGCAAGCAGCAGCAGTGCAGCGAGCAGAAGCAGGCCAGTGGGATGGGGATGGAGGGCGGCGAGGAGTTCGCCGAGGGCGAAGCAGATGGCGGCAAAGAGGAGTGGCGCGCGGCGGAGGCGGAGGCGCTCGACGCGGGTTGGATCGTTGGGCCAGAGGCTGGGATTGGGTTTGGTGCGGGTCTTCGGGCGCGATGCCGGGGCGGCACGGTCGCCGAAGCGGGCGCGGGGTGCGGGTGCGATGGGTGGCGCGGTGGTCTGGGTCGACATCGTGCGCGAACTCGGCGATCGAGCGCACGACGGTGCATGGGCCCGGGGGAGATCAGCCTGGCGCAAGCTGCGGCTGGTCATTGCGGCGATCCTCTATTAGATCGTCGCTGCGGCCAACGATGCGATGAAGAATCGCGACTGTTTCCTGGTGCGCGGTCTGCGGAAACATGTCAACCAGATGCAGCTCGGCGAGGTTGTAGCCGGAGGATAGCATTGCGGCGAGATCGCGGGTGAGGGTGACGGGATCGCAGGAGACGTAGACGATACGGGCGGGGCCGATGCGGGCGAGGAGGGTGGCGGCTTCGAGGCCGAGGCCGGCGCGTGGCGGATCGAGCAGGACGAGGTCGGGGCGGTCGCGATCGAGGGCGGCGACGCGGAGGAAGTCGAGGACGGTGGAGGTGAGGACGCGGACGTGGGCGAGCCGGGCGGCGGCGAGATCGGCGGTGGAGGCGGGGGCGGACTCGACGGCGACGATGCGGGCGAAGTGCGGCGCTAGGGCGCGGGTGAAGAGGCCGACGCCGGCGAAGAGATCCCAGGCGACAGCGCTTTGCTCGTTGGGTGGGAGGCCTGCGATGGCGATGGCGACCAGCGCGTCGACGAGGAAGCGGTTGACCTGGAAGAAGGAGGCGCGGCTAACCCAGAGCTGCTCCGGCTGGTTGAGGGAGACGGGATAACGGAGGCCGGCGCGGCCCCAGGTGGGGGCGATAAAGGTGCTGGCGGCGCGGCGGCTGGCGCGGGGGCGGGGCGCGTTGGCATGGGTGCTGCGAAGGAGCTCGGCGCCGGCACCGGAGAGCTGCGGGAGGCGTTGGTGCAGGGCTTCGGCTAACGTGTTGAAGCTGCGGGCGATCTGGTCGGCAGGAAGATCAGGCGCGCGACGGAGGAACAGGGTGAGTTGCAGGTGTGATTCGTCAGGGGAAGTGAAGAGCTCGAGCTCGGCGGCGGCAGATAACCACCTCGAAGCAAAGGAGTTGTGTTCGGCGAGCGAGACGAGGGTCTGGGCGGCTTGGAGCAGGATGGGAGCAGCGATGGGGCAGGTGTGGATCGGGAGGAAGTCGTTGGTCGTGGCGCGGTTGTAGCCGAGATGGAAGGCGCCGGTGGGGTCGGGTTCGACGCGCAGGCGGATGCGATTGCGGTAGTGCCAGGGGTTGGCGGCGTGGGTCTGGATGGGGGGTGGGGCGGAGATGCTGGCCTGGGCGAGCAGGGTGGCGAGGCGATCGCGCTTGAGGGCGAGCTGGGTGGGATAGGCTAGGTGCTGGAGCTGACAGCCGCCGCAGGGGCCGAAGTGCGGGCAGAGGGGGGTGGCTTCAACGGTGGGCTGTGCGGGTGCAAGCCCTTTGCGTTTAGTCATGCGAGGCCCATGTAGAAGAGGCTGAGGCGGGGCAGGCGGTGGGCCTCGAAGAGGCGTTTGCCGAGGAACTGCTGCTGGACCTGGCGGATCTGTACGGCCTGCATCTTGCCGCGGAAGGGGGCGAGTTCGCGGGCGGCCTGCTCGCGGAGGTCGGTGAGGGTGGTTTCGGGGGTGGCGGTGAGGAGGGCGGCGAGGAGCTTTTCTTCGAGGACGGTGAGGGAGCGGTCGAGGGCCTCGAGGTTGGTGGGGGTGGTGTCGACTTCGGCGGCGAGGGTGTGGAGGCGGGCGGCGGTCTCGGCGGCGGTGGTGTTGGCGGGCGGAGGGAGGGTGGCGGCGGTGATTTGCTCGGCGCTGGCGCGCAAAAAAGCCGCAATTCGGTTGGGTTCGAAGCCTGTTTCGGGCGTTTCTGTCGAGGTTAAGGGGGGGTTTGGTGCAGGTGCGGCGAGCGAGGCCTGGGCGGCGCGCTCGGCGGACTCCATGATGGCCTGGGAGCACCAGGCGAGGCCGTTGATGCGGCGAACTCTGCCCTTGGCTCGGGCGAGTTTGGCGTCGTGGTGGTCGAAGGCCTCGTCGATGCCACGGAGGACGATCTCGAGGGGCAGGCCGGCCTCGCGCCAGGTTTCGATGAGCGCCCAATCGAGGGTGGAGAGCATGAGAAGGGAGCCGCGGCGCTGCTGGAAGCGCTCCTCGATTTCGGTGAAGTAGTTGAAGTAGTTCTGCATGGTGGGGCTATGGGTAGTTTAGCGGGCGATCTTTGGGGCCGGCTGCAGCGGTGGCGCCTTTGGTGGCCAGCTGGCGAGGGGACGAGTTGGAGAAGGTGATCCGGGCTGAAGGTCTGTGCGCGCGCCTGGAGAGCCTGGCTAGCGCTTCGCGCGGGAAGACGGATGGCAGCTTCAGCATGTGGCCGCAAAGATTCCTGCTTGCCTACGACACCTGTAGTAAGCTTCAGGCAATCTGCGAGGAGGGTCTTCTGTGGCTACGAAGCTATCGAAGCTGGAGTTTCAGTTGATGGAGGTGCTCTGGGTGCGGGGAGCGTGCTCCATCCGGGAGATGTTTGACGCGCTGCCGGCCAAGCGGCGGTCGGCGTACACGACGATTCAGACGACGGTCAATCGCATGGAGGCCAAAGGTGTGGTGAAGCGGGTGGGGCTGGTGGGGACGGCGCATATCTACACGCCGCTGGTGACGCGCGAGAAGGCGGAACGAACGTTGATCGATGATCTGCTCTCGATGTTTGGCGGGAGGTCGCAGCCGGTGATGGCGCACCTGATTGAGTCGGGCAAGCTGTCGTTGGACGAGGTGAAGGAGGCGGAGGCCGCGCTGCGCAGGCTGGCGAAGGGAGACAAACGATGAGATACACGGACGTTCTGCGAGGGTTTCCGGTTGGGGCGCTGGTGAATCATCTGTGGCAGACGACGGGTGTGGCCGTGGTGGTGTGTGCGATGGCGATGATGCTTCGTCGCAACCAGGCCAAGCTGCGATTTCGGTTGTGGCTGCTGGCTTCGCTGAAGTTTCTGCTGCCCTTTTCGCTGTTGATGGCAGCGGGCCAGCATCTGCGGCCAGCAATGGTAGAGCCAGTGCAGAGCCGTGTGGTCAGCGGCCTGGTGAGGCAGGTGGTGCAACCGTATCAGCAGGCAGTGGTGGCGCAGACCTACGGAGGAGCAGAGGAGCCGAGGTGGGCTCGCATGGAGAGGCTCGTGCTTGCGATTGGCCTGGTGCTGTGGGCCATGGGGGCTGGTGCCGTTCTTCTGTCGTGGTTGCGCGCATGGAGGAGGTGCAGCGATATGGTGCGTAGGGCGACGCCGCGCATGACGGTCTCGGGCGTGCCGGTGAGGAGCACGGCGGGCTTGATGGAACCCGGGGTGTTTGGCATCCGGCGACCGGTGATGCTGGTTCCGGAGGAGCTGCTGACGCGGGCTTCGGCGCAGGAGATGGAGGCCATCTTTGCTCATGAGCTGTGCCATGTGCGACGCCGCGACAATCTGACGGCGGCGATCCATACGTTGGTGTCGGCGATGTTCTGGTTTCATCCAGCGGTGTGGATGATTCAGAAGCGTCTGCTGGACGAGCGGGAGCGTGCCTGCGACGAGAATGTAATCGATTCAGGCACAGATGCGGAGGTGTATGCGCGAAGCATTGTGAACGTGTGCAGGCTCTACCTGGAGGCGCCGGCGAGCGCGATGGCGGGGGTGAGCGGCGGCGAGCTGAAGCGGCGGGTGGTTTGCATCATGAGTCAAGGGAGGGCGGCGCGACTGAGCTTCAGACTCAAGGTGACGATGGCGGGCGTAGCGTTTCTGCTGGTGAGCCTGCTGTTTGTGGCTGGGGTGAGTCGACCGCGGCCGGTGCAGGCGCAGGCGGCGCAGCCATTGCCTTCGTTTGAGGTGATCTCGATCCGGCCTGCGCCGGAGGTGAGGAATATGTCGATGAACGTGACGCAAACGTCATGGGAGGCCAAGGGTGCTCCGCTCAAGTTGCTGATCTGGGCCGCGTTTTCGTTGAAGAACTTTCAGGTTTTGCACGCGCCGGGCTGGGTGGAGGCCGAGCGGTACACGATCCGGGCGAGGCTGCCGGAGGCGATGGCCAAGCTGCCGGAGGAGCAGCTGGGTAAGCAGCTGGGCCTGATGGAGCAGACCATGCTGGTGGACAGGTTCCACCTGCGCTATCACTGGACGACGCAGGTTTTTCCGGTGTACTCGCTGGTGGTGGATAAGGGTGGGCCCAAGCTGACGAAGGCGGCGGCTGGGGATAAGTTCTCGATGATGGTGGGCGACAACCGATATGAGGGGCAGGCGACGCCGATGAGCGAGTTTGCTGACACCCTTGGTTTGAATATGGATTGCATTGTGCAGGACAGAACCGGGTTGACGGACAAGTACACGTTTAAGCTGACGTATTCGCCGAGCGCTGATGCGGATCCGACTGCTGGCGGATCGCAGCCTTCCTCGGCTGAGGCGGAGGCGCGGTTGATGTCGGCGCTGCGCGAGCAGCTCGGGTTGAAGCTGGTTGCGGAGAAGCGGCCGGTGGCGATGCTGGTGGTGGATGCCATAGAGCGGCCAACGGCGAACTAGGGGGATCTCAGGTATGGCTGAGAGTATGACCGAGCTACCCTCAGCGGCTAAAGCCGTGTTCTATGGAGAGGCAATTTATGGCATGGCTGAAGCCATGCCCTTGACCGGCGTGCCGTACCAGGCGCGTCCGCTACCATAGGCCTGATGCCGTCCGGAAAAAGCTGGGTTGAAGTCTCTGAACACGCCCTTACGTCAAACCTGGCCGCCCTGCGCACTGCCGTTTGCCTCCCTAAAGCCACGGAGCAGCCTGCCCTTCTTGCCGTTATCAAAGCCAACGCCTACGGGCATGGCGCCAGCCTCTGCGGGCCGATTCTTGCCCGGGCTGGAGCTGAGTGGCTGGGGGTTACCGACGCTCAGGAAGGCGCGATCGTTCGCGGAGCGCTTACCTTGGCTGGCGTTGCGGAGCAGCCGCGAATCCTGCTGATGTGCGGCCTTGAAGCGGCTGACGCGGCCCTGATCGTTCAGCATCGCCTAACCCCGGTCGTCTGGTTCCCGGAGCAACTCAGCTGGCTAGCCGCTGCTACCGACGCTGGCGACCCGCTTCCGATCCACGTTGAGGTGGACACCGGCATGGCTCGCCAGGGCGTGCTTCCTGGGCCAGACCTCTCGATCCTGCTCGCGAAGCTGCGCACCTACCCGCAGCTCCGACTCGACGGCGTCATGACCCATTTCGCCTCCGCCGAGATTGCCAACTCGCAGCTTACGGCGGCTCAGCAGCAGCGCTTCGAGCGAGGGCTCGCGCAACTTAAAGCCGCGGACCATCGCCCCGCATGGCTGCACGCCGGCAACACATCGACGCTGGACGAGGGCCGTTTGCTTGGCTGGATGGCGGCCCAGGCCGAGGCGCTTCAAGCTCGTCTCCTGGTTCGCTCCGGCCTTGCCCTCTACGGCTATGCCCTGCCACTCGAAGGCGCGGCGCCTCAACTCGCGCCATCCCTGATGCCGGTCGGAAGCTGGAGGTCCCACATCATTGGGCTGCGCGATCTCGCCGTCGGGGAGACGGTCGGCTACAACGCTACCTTTACGGCGACGATGCCCCTGCGCGTGGCGCTGCTTCCCGTTGGCTACGCTGATGGACTCCGCCGCGAGCTTTCGAGCAGCGACGAAGCGCCGGGGGGCTGGGTCATGATCCGCGGCCAGCGCGCCCGCATCCTGGGCCGCATCTCCATGAACCTCAGCTCTGTCGACGTTACACATGTACCGGACGCCGCCCTGGGTGACGCCGTCACGCTGCTCGGCTGCGGCACGACCGCCGACGACCATGCGCGCCTCGCGCACACCATCCCGTACGAGATCCTGTGCGGCATGCGCGGCGAGCCGATCCGGATCGCGTAACAACCGACGTGGTTTGCCTCCCTTCCGAGTGGGCTATTGCATTGCTGCTGAAAACCAAACGAGGCGTGATCGCGCTGCAGTTTTCCTGAGGAGATGTGCGTCCTCCGCACTTGCGCAGCGGCCCAGGATCAGG
Source organism: uncultured Acidobacteriaceae bacterium (assembly GCA_964236325.1). GTDB lineage: Bacteria > Acidobacteriota > Terriglobia > Terriglobales > Acidobacteriaceae > Edaphobacter. The sequence continues at coordinate 15,261 of CAXSEC010000049.1, forward strand.
GGAGATGCTCTACCATCAAAGCAGACGTTAGGAGAGTGCATGGAATCCATCGCAACCGCGCGCAGCAAAGAAGATATCGCGCTTGATTTGTTGAAGTTTGTCGCCGCCACTGCGCATGTCGGCAGCAAAGCTCCCGGCTCCACGGGCTTCGGCGCCACCGCCGGCAACAAGCCGGAGGATCAGGTCGAACAACTGCTTGAGCTCTACGGCCGATGCCGTCAGGCGGTTGAGACACCAGCCGCGACTTCGACGAAGTAAGTCGTTTGTCAAACCCCATCCGTATTCTCGTCGCCGGTGCTGGCGTCTTCGGCCGCCACCATCTGCGCGTGTATCGCGAGCTTGAGCAGGCTGGCTACCCGCTGCGTCTGCTGGCGGTCGTCGATCCGAACTCGACTGCCGCCTCACAGGCCGCTGCGGAGTTCGGCGTTCTCGCCTTTCCTTCGGTCCAGGCCGCACTGGATGGGGTCGGTGCACCGACTGCCGCGTCGATCTGTGTGCCAACTGCCCAGCATGCCGAGGTCGCTGCTGCGCTGCTTGCGGCCGGTGTGCACTGCCTGATCGAAAAGCCACTCGCCGCGACGCTGGCGCAGGCTGACAGCATCCTTGAGCTCGCCCGCCGGCACAACGCGCTTGTCCAGCCTGGGCACCTGGAACGCTTCAACCCTGCCGTGACCGCGGCCCGCGATCACCTGCACCGGCCCATGTTCTTTGAGGCCCATCGTCTGAGCATCTTCACGCCGCGATCGCTTGATGTCGACGTGGTCCTCGACCTGATGATTCACGACCTGGATATTGTGCTCAGCCTGGTCGACTCACCGGTCCGCGAGCTGCGGGCTGTGGGCCTTCCTGTGCTCTCGGCCAAGGTCGACATTGCCAACGTGCGCGTGGAGTTTGAGAACGGCTGCGTTGCGAACTTTACGGCCAGCCGTGTGAGCACGGAGCGTGTCCGCAAGCTGCGTTTCTTTCAGCCGCAGCAGTATCTTTCGCTCGACTTTGCCCGTCAGGATCTTCTGCTGATCGACGTCCGCGCCATGGCTGGCATGGATCCGGCGCACATGGCCGCGATGGCCGCCGCCATGTCTCAGGATTCGGGAGCCGCGGGCCATCCCTCTGCCGGCTTGTCGCTGAGCAAGGTTCCGGTGACTCCTGGCGAGCCTTTGCGGCTTGAGATTGAAGCTTTTCTAACCAGCGTTCGCGACGGCACCGAGCCGGTCGTGACAGGCGCGGACGGGCGCCGAGCTCTCGCGCTGGCGCTTGAGATTACGGCCGCCATGGCGCAGCATGCGCAGCGTACCGGCCTGCAACCCTGACAGAGGGCGTCTGCCCTACTTCATCTGCTGCACCGGCACGGTCTCGGGTATTTTGAGCTCGAACTGATCCTCTTCGAGCTTCTCGTTGAAGACAGCTTTGGTGACTGTCAGGGTCAGCGAGTATTGATCGAGCGGCCGCTCGATGACGATCTTCGCGGGAAACAAGACCGCCCCGTAGCTTTGATAGTTGCTGTAGTTGGCGCGCGTGACGATCTGTCCGGTGGCGTCGTAGATCTCCTGCTGGTATGGCAGCAGGTTGTCGCGGCTGATGTGAAGCACGCGGTCGGTGCGCACGATCTGTCCCTGCGGCTTGCCGAGGATCTGCAGGTCGTAGTCCGGCAGCTCGACCAGATCTTTCTTGTCCGCGGACTCGACCACGCGGACGTCCTGGGTGCGCGAGACAACCTCGTCCTCACGCGGGCCGCGGATTAACATGGAGTCCAGGAAGACGTAGGGCCGCAGGTTCTCAAGACCATTCTTTGACGGAGCGGTCACCTCGTTGGCGCCGACGATGGCTTTATTGCGAGGCGGGATGAGCAGCTTAAAGGTCTTTCCATCGCTGACCATGTCCAGCGCCTTTGATCGCAGAACTGGCACCAGCAGCAGCACGCGCAGATCGGCCGGTTTGCGCATGAAGATGTAGCCCGAGAAGGCCGGGTACTCCTTTACCTGCCCGGTCTGCCCACCGCCGGTTGCGGCTGAGATCTGGACCGTCAGACTCATGGTCTCTATCTTGTTGTACCGCTGGTCGATGTCCTTCACCAGATCGTCCAACGTCGTGCTTTGGACCACCGGAGCGCGCTGGACCTTACGGACCAGGTGCGTTCGCGAAACACAGCCCGTCACAGGGAGCGTAAGGCCAAGCATCGCTAAAGCGGCGGTGGATCTTCGGGACATCAGCACGATCTCAAAGTATAGCGATTGGGCCGCAAGGCGCCCTATGGGGTGCTTTCGAGGACAGCTAGGCTTCACCCAGCAGGTCTCGATGCCTTTGCCTCTTCATTGGAGAGTGGGCGGCGGCCGATGATTCTAAAATCGTCGGCATCACTGGATTGCAGGGTGGAGTCACTGCGGCGGCCCGTGCCGCAGCTCTGCGACATGCCCTGCATGTTCACCGAGCGTCTTTGAGAACCTGGTGTGGCCTGCGCCATCACTTACGAAATAGAGAAAGTCCGTGGTGGGCGGGTGGAGCACGGCCCGCAGCGAGGCCAGCCCGGGACTGGCGATTGGCCCGGGAGGCAGGCCTGTGTGGCGATAGGTGTTGTACGCGGACTCCGCCTTCAGGTCTGAGGCGTAGATCGTCCCGCGATAGCGTTGCTCGAGCAGCGCCGCATAGATGACGGTTGGATCTGTCTGCAGCGGCATTCCGCTATTCAGCCGGTTCTCAAAGACGCTGGCTACCAGCGGCCGTTCCGCGCCCTGTGCGACCTCCTTCTCGACGATTGAGGCCAGGGTTACGGTGCGCAGCGCATCCGCCGGCAGCCCCAGGGTCGCCGTCTGCTGGCGGAACCGTTTGACCATCACAGCCAGCATGCCGGCTGGCGTGGTGTGGCGAGAGAAGCGGTAGGTGTCCGGAAAGAGAAATCCTTCAAGCGACTCAGCCTGCCTGCCACCGACCAGATCGGCGATCAAGGCGGTGTTAGCGCGTTCTGCCGCGAGGAGCTCGGTTGCCGAGCCCAGGCCCGCGGCTTCCACGGCGTGGGCGACGTCAAAGATGTTGTACCCCTCGGGGATGACCACCGTGCGGGTGTAGACGTCTCCGCGGGCCAGCCGGTGGTACACCTCGATGACCGACGCAGGATGATCGAAGCGGTACTCCCCTGCCTTCAAGCGGCCGCCCCTCACCATGCGCAGCAGATCAAAGGCGTAGCGGCTGCGCACGGCGCCACCCTGCTCCAGCAGGGCCGCCATCCGCGGCGTGGAACTGCCGGTCGGAATGTCGATAAAGGTCTCACTCGCGGGGCCAAATGGCGCCAGCAGCCACCACGCCGCGGCGGCCGTCGCCAGCAGTACAAGCAGCAGCACGACTCCGCCAGAACGTCTTCCAGATGCGCTCTTTGCCATCGTTCCCCCTTTTGGCTCGTCGCTTCATTTTCGCGCGCTGCTTTATTCTCGCTTGCCGCTTCATTCTCTCTGGCTCGCGTCCACCTCCAAGTCGGCCCCGGCGGTGCACCTGGGTTCACTTTGCGGCGAGCTACACTGCGATCGTGACCGACCCGCGATCTTCCATCGATGCCGCGCCAACGCTGCCTCCCCGCGTGCTCGCCCTGGACGTTGGGCGCAAGCGCATCGGCCTCGCGATCACCGATCCTCTCGGCCTCACCGTGCAGCCGCTCTTCACGCTCTATCGCGGCACGCCCCATGCCGATGTGAAATCGATCGGCCGCGTGATTCGCAAGCACGCCGTCGCCGAGATTGTCGTTGGCAACCCGCTTCACATGTCCGGGAAGGTCAGCCCGCAGGCGCTCAAGACGCAAGCCTTTGCCGAAGATCTGCGCGTGACCTTCGGCCTGCCGGTCCACCTCACCGACGAACGACTTACCACCAGCGAGGCGCACCGCCATCTGCATGCCATGGGCAAAACTCGGCAGGAGCATCGTGAGGTCGTCGATCAGATGGCGGCCGTTCTGATCCTTGAAGGCTTTCTTGCCGAGCGCGCCTACGCGGCCGCTCGCGCCCGCTTTGCCGAACCCGGCCCCGTCTGAGTCGTTTCCGCTGCGCACCCCTGCGTATAATCAAGTTTTCACGCGCCCTGTGATGAAGCGGTCCATCTTCGCGCCAATCCCATCCTGGTCGCTCCCTGAAAGGCTTCTGAATGGCTGAACAGATCAACATGCCGAACCACGTCATGAAAAAGCTGCAGGAAGAGATCACGCAGCTGGAGTACGAACTGACGACCGAACTTCCCGCCGAGATCAAGAAGGCGGTGGCGCTTGGCGATCTCTCGGAAAACGCCGAGTATCACTCTGCCAAGCAGCGTCAGGAGTTCGTCAACGCTCGTCTGGGACAGCTCAAGAAGCGCATGGGTGAGCTCGCGATGGTCAACCTGGCGAATATTCCGCGCAACAAGGTCGGCTTCGGCTCCACCATCGTCGTCTTCGACTCTACCAAGAACGAAGAGCTGACTTACAAGCTCGTCACCAGCGAAGAGTCCGACGTTCCCCAGGGGCTGATCTCCACCACCTCGCCGATCGGACGCTCGCTCGTGGGTAAAGAACTCGGCGATATCGCCACAGTGATCACCCCGAACGGCAAACGCGAACTCGAAGTTCTGAAGCTCACCACCATCCACGACACCGCGGCCGCCGAGTAAGCAGACCTGCCGCGATGACTTCCGCATGACCGCGATCGTTTCCGCATGACATGGACCAGTCAATTCGGTAGAGGCAGCGGTTGGCTGTTGCAGAAGATCGTCAACGGCCTGGCTCTGTCGCGGATCTCGCCAAACACCCTGACCTTTATCGGCCTGCTGATCAACATCGCCGCCGCGATTCTGTTTGGCTATGCCCGTGGCGAGCAGGCCGACCGCATGTTCCTGTACGCCGGCCTGGTGGTTATTGGCGCGGGCCTGTTTGACATGGTTGACGGCCGCGTTGCTCGACAGACTAATCAGGTTTCGGTCTTTGGCGCCTTCTTTGACTCCGTGATGGATCGCTACTCTGACGTCGCCCTCTTCTTCGGTTTACTTGTCTACTATGCCCGCGGCAACCGCTTTTTCTACGTCGTTCTTGTTGCGTTCGTCATGACTGCCTCGCTCATGGTCAGCTATACCCGCGCGCGCGCCGAAGCTCTGATCGGGTCCTGCAAGGTCGGCTTTATGGAGCGTCCGGAACGCGTCGTCCTGATCATTCTCGGCGCGATCTTTAATCATTGGGGCGTGATGGCGCCGGCACTTTGGGTGCTTGCCGTGTTCTCCACCATTACCGTCATCCATCGCATTCGCTATACGTATGTCCAGACCGAGCGAATGAAGCTGCAGGGTCTCTCCTAGCGCCGACACAGCACACAGGAGACGAGGCGGGAGTGCCACGTCGCTATGCCTCGCGGGAGCTCCTTCTCGGGCATTAACCTCCGCACTTTATGCTTCGTGCTCGTAGACTTGAAGACGATGCCGGTTAGTCCTCTTCTTCTCATTCACGGTGGTGCCTGGGCGATGCCGGATGACGCCGTCCCGGCTCACGAACGTGGCATTGCCGCCGCTCTTTCGGCCGGCTGGACGGCACTATCCCGATCCGGGTCCGCTCTTGATGCGGTGGAGGCGGCTGTCGCCAGCATGGAGGACGACGACACCTTCGACGCGGGCCGCGGCTCCTTCCTCACGCGCGATGGTCGCGTCCAGCTTGACGCGCTTCTGATGAACGGCGCCGATCTCCGGGCGGGCGGAGTCGCCTGCGTGGAGCGTCTGCGCAATCC
>CAXSEC010000050.1:0-9375 GCA_964236325.1 uncultured Acidobacteriaceae bacterium
TCGGAAGGAGGGTGCGCAGTTGGGTCTGGAGGTCGGGCGAGAGCTCTTCATCGGCGTCGAGTGAGAGCACCCAGGTGCCGCGGCACTGCTGAATGGCAAAGTTTTTCTGACCGGCGAAGCCGCGCCAAGGCTCAGAGAAGATGCGGGCGTTGAAGGAGCGTGCGATCTCTAGGGTGCGATCGGTGGAGCCGGAGTCGACGACGACGAGGTCGTCGGCGAACTGAACGCTGGCGAGGGTGCGCGCGAGGTTGGCTTCCTCGTTGCAGGTGATGATGGCGACGGAGAGTAGCGGGACAGAGGTGCTGCCGCGATCGGGCGCGGGTTGGCTGGCGTCCAGCCCCGTGACGTGGGAGGTGTGGCTCAGGAAGTCTCCGAAGGGTAGCGCTGTGTGGGGGCGTGGCTCGCGTGGACGGGGTTGGCGAGCCTGCGACGATCGCCGGCGAGAGAGCAAGGGGCAGCGTTGTGCGGGGCGGACCCGGGGTTATGCAAGGCTGATCTTGGGGTCTTCGAGGAACTCGCGCAGGAGCCGTTCGACGAGGGTCTTGAGCGATTCGCCGGTCTTTGCGAGCAGGAAGACGCTCTGCTCGGCGGACCAGTCGAGCTTGAAGCTGGTGGACTGGGCGGAGATCCACAGCTGGCGAACGGGGGTTTGCGGGGTGAGGACAAACTTGCCCGGGCGATCTTCGAAGAGGATGTTGAGGACACCGTTATTTTCTTCGGCCTCGAAGCCGCCTTCTTCTTCGGCGTCGATGAGGGACTTCTTGAGGGTGTCGAGAGCGCGGTCTGCCTCGCGACGGAAGGTGGCTTCGTCGATCATTTCCTTATTGTAGGTGGTCCAAGGCTTGCCGGCAGACTACCCCTACCTTTGGAAGCGGCCTAGAAGGGGATGTCGTCGTCGGTGATGCCGGTGTCGCCGTAGTCCGGGGCGCTGGCGGGCTGGCGCTGATCGAAGGAGGCGGAGTTCGATTTCGCGTAGGAGTTGGAGTTGGACTGGCTATAGCCGCCGGAGGACCGTTCGCCGCCGGTGCTGGCACCCTCTCCGCGGCCGCCGAGGAGCTGCAGATCGTTGACGAGGATCTCGGTCTTGTACTTCTTCTGGCCGGACTCCTTGTCGTCCCAGGAGCGCGTCTGGATCTTGCCTTCGACGTAGATCTGCGAACCCTTCTTGACGTAGTCGCGCACGATTTCGGCGGTGCGCTGGAAGGCGACGAGGTTATGCCACTCGGTCTTGTCAACCCACTGGCCGTCCTGACCCTTGGTGCGATCGGTGGTGGCGAGGGCGAAGCTGGCGATGCTCATGCCGCCCTGGGTGGCGCGGATCTCGGGATCTTTGCCGACGTTGCCGACGAGGATGACTTTATTGACGCCTCTTGCCATGTGTTTGGGTCGCTTTCCGGGCGAGGAAGAAGTCGCTCGCCAGAGAATCTCTTAGGGGTTGAGGATACCAGAGGGAGGGCGGCTAGCGGCTGGCGTCGCCGATGAGCTTGAGGGTGGCGAGCAAGAGGGTGAGCAGGCCGGTGGGGACGCAGCCGAGGGCGAAGACGAGAGCGAGCCAGCCGGCGTTGGTGATGGGACCGTGCGGGGTGTAGCCGCCGAAGAAGAAACGGACGGATGCCGCACAGAGGATGCCCACGGCGAGGATGCTGAGGGCGGTGATGAGGAGCTTGCGGGTGTCGGATTGGATGTGGAGTGGCGTTGAGGAGCAGATCCTTACTGCGGGCGGGGCTCTAGCGGTAGGCGGCGAGCATGGCGTAGACGATGACGCCGGAGACCGAGACATAGAGCCAGATGGGGTAGGTGAAGCGGGCAAGGCGCTTGTGGGCGGCGAAGCGGCCGGAGAGCGAGAGGAAGAAGGTGACGAGGATCATGGGTAGGGCGATGACGGAGGCGAGGATGTGAGGGGTAAGCAGGACCCAGAGGTAGAGGAAGCGGGCGGTTCCGTGTCCAGGAAAGTGGGCGTCGCCATGGAGCGCGTGGTTGGTGATGTAGGCGACCAGGAAGAGCGACGAAAAGAGGAAGGCGGTGAACATGCTGTTGCGATGGGCGGTGATGGCGCGGCGGCGAATGAAGGAGAGGCCGAAGAGAAGGGCGATGGTGCAGCAGGTGTTGAGGATGGCGTTGAGCGCGGGAAGGAAGGTGAGATGGGTGCCGGCGACGTCGATGGGGGCGTGGAAGTAGACGAGCCAAGCGAGGAAGGCGCTGGCGGCGGCGGAGACGGCGACGATGCCGATGATGATGGAGGGCGGGGTACGGTAGGTGACGGGCTGGAGGGTGCTGGTGGTCGGCATGTGCGGGCTTTCGCGAGGGCGGAGGTGAGAAGACGAGGTGCGCAAACGGCGTTTAGAAGACGGGCTCTAGAAGACGAGGCGGCCGCGCGCGTTGAGGATCATGGCGGCGAGCAGGAGCGGCAGATAGATCACGGAGACTTTGAGCAGATCGCGGGCGAGGGTGCGGGACTCGGGTGCGGCGGGATCGCGGAGGATGCCGGCGAAGCGGATCGTGTACCAGAGATAGACCAGGCCGAGCAGCACCGCGGCTACCGCGTAGGGCTTGCCGGTGACGCCGAGCCAGGTGGTCCAGAGCGAGACGGGGATCATAAGGGTCGCGTAGAAGACGCTCTGGATGATGGTGAAGCGGGCGGCGTCTGCGATGGGCTGCTGGGCGGCGGTGACGCGGATGCCGCCCTCGCGGTAGTCGTCGCGGTAGAGCCAACCGATGGCCATGAAGTGGGGGAACTGCCAGACGAAGAGCACGGCGAAGAGGGCGACGCCGGGCCACTCGATGAGGCCGCGGGCGGCGGTCCAGCCGATGAGCGGCGGAAGCGCGCCGGGAAAGGCGCCGATGAAGGTGTTGAGGGTGGTAATGCGCTTGAGCGGCGTGTAGATGCCGACGTAGCCGGCGGCGGTGAGAAGCGTGAGGGTGCCGGTGAGGGGATTGGTGACGTAGACGAGGTAGAGGGTGCCGAGCACGATGGCGGCAAAGCCGAGCAGCAGCCCGTGGGGAAAGGAGATGCGGCCGGCGGCCATCGGGCGCGAGGCGGTGCGGCGCATCTGGGCGTCGGACCGGCGCTCGAGCGCCTGGTTGAGCACGGAGGAGCCGGCGGTGACTGCAGCGATGCCGAGCATGGCCTGCACCAGGCCGGCGTGGAAGGGGCTGATGCCGCTGGCGAGTGATCCTAGATAGAAGCCGGCGCCGGCGGTAATGACAACCATGGTGGAGACGCGCGGCTTGAAGAGTGTGGCGTAGTCGGCGAGCAGCGATGGGCGCGGTGTGGCCTGGGCGCGCGCTGCTGGCTCGGAGGAGTGGGTTGCGGTAATGGCCACGGCTTAAGTTTATCGCGTTGGCTGCGGGGGTGCGGTGAAACTCCGTGGCGGTTACGGTGGGAGCGAAGAAAAGCCGGCGGGCTACGAAGGCGGGCTGGCGGGATGGCGAAAGTAGGGGGCCGGCCCAGGCGGATCGGCGGCCAAGGCCGACCAGACCGTTGAGGCAGTTGAGGCTCTGTTATGGGGTGGAAGGGGCCGCCTCGGTCACTTGAAGCAGGAGGTTATCGCCACGGCGCAGCTCCGGACGGGATTGAGTACACGCGATCGCGCCGGCGTCGGAGGATGGGACGAGAGAGCAGTCCGGCTTCTTGCCATACAGGCCGTGCGCGGTGGTGGAGAAGTGGCCGACAGCGTGAGGTGTATCGCCGGCCGCGAGCGGAAGGGCGTAGACGCCGTCGTAGTCCGCGAAGCCAACGGTCTGCGTGCTGGTGTTGATCACCTCGCCTGACCAGCCGGAGCGGGCGACCTCATCGCCGCCGACCTGGCGTGTGGTCCAGTTTGCCGGGTTCGAGTTGGCGCAATCGGTGGACCCGGAGGCAGGAAGCGCGGTGTCAGAGACGTCGGTGAAGTTGGCGATGGCAACGATGTGGACCGCCAGCGAAACGGTCTGGCTGCCGCGATGGAAAGAGTTGAAGCTGAGACCAAGAACTCCCGGTGAGAGGCTGGAGGCCGTCACCGAACCAGTGAGGTGAACTCCGGCTTTCAGGTAGAGGCCGTGCGGCAGAAGGATGCGCTGCGTGGTCACAGCTTCAATCTGCGTCCCTGTGCCGGAGCGGCCGGCCTGCAGGCTCTCCTCGAGTGTCACAGGAAGCGTTAGGCCGGAAGGCAGCGGCGCCAGCGTGCGGATCTCGTGTAAGGGCGGCTTACGGTCCTGTGCGATCAGGGTCGCGGGTGCTGCCAGGACCCCTGTGACTTCGAGGAGCAGGGCTGGAGTGAGGAGAAGACGCAATATGTTCATGGCTTGGGCCGGAGGTGGGCGAGGAAGGCCTCGGCAGTGGGCAGAGTGTTGAGGACGTCTGACGCGGAGAGCCAGGCGCGGCGGAGCTGGGTGATGCCCCAGCGAATGTAGTCGAGGTCGTCGATGGCGTGGGCGTCGGTGTTGACGACGATGCGGCAGCCGAGCTGCTTGGCCAGGCGAAGGTGGAGGTCATTGAGATCGGCGCGGGCGGGAGCGGCGTTGTGCTCGACCGCGACACCAAGCTCGGCGGCGCGCTTGAGGACCTTCTCCAAGTTGAGGGCGTAGGGATCGCGGCGGAGAAGCTTGCGGCCGGTGGGATGGCCGAGGATGCGGGTGTGTGGGTTTTCAAGCGCGGCGAGAACGCGGTCGGTCATCTGCTCGATGGGTTGGTCGAAGCGGGAGTGGACGCTGGCGACGACAATATCGAGCTGGGCGAGGGTGCTGTCGTCGAGGTCGAGCTCACCGGCACCGAGGATGTCGACCTCAACGCCGGCGAGGATGGTGATCCTGCCTTCCATCTCGTCGTTCAGCTGATCATTCATTTGGCGGATGCGGGCGGCGTGGGCAAGCGCTCGTTTGTCGTCCATGCCGTTGGTCATGGAGAGGTTCTTCGAGTGATCGGTGATGGCGATGTAGCGGAGGCCGCGAGCGATGGCGGCTTCGGCCATCTGGCGGATGGAGCAGGTGCCGTCGGTCTCAGTGGTGTGCATGTGCACGTCCCCGCGAATGTCGTCGCGGGTGATGAGGGTGGGCAGGCCGCCTTCGGCTTTGCCGGCGAAGGTGGCGGCGGCGGCTTCGAGCTCGCCGCAGTTCTCGCGCAGTTCGGGCGGGATCCAGGCGAGGTCGAGGGCGTTATAGATCTGTTCTTCGGTCTCCGCGGCGATGATGGCGTTATCTTCGAGCCGCAGCAGGGCGTATTCGGAGAGGGTGAGGCCGCGCTTGATGGCGCGCTGGCGCAGGGTGACGTTGTGGTGTTTGGAGCCGGTGAAGTACTGCAGGGCGGCGCCGTAGCTGGCGCGCGGTAGCAGGCGGACGTCGACCTGCAGATGGCTGCGGAGGGTGAAGGAGACCTTGTTCTGGCCCTTGGCGAGGAGCTTGTCGATGAGGGGCAGTGTGGCGACATGCTCCACGGCTGCCGCGACGACGTCGGGCTCGCAGGCGGGGCCGGTGACGAGGAGGTCGAGGTCGCCTACGGTCTCGCGGCCGCGGCGGAGGGAGCCGGCAGGGGTGATGGTCTCGATGCCGGGGAACTCGCGGATAAGGGCGCTGATGCGCTCGGCGAGGTCGGTGGCCTGGTCGATGCGGAAGCGGCTGGAGTTGAGGCGGTGATCGGCGATGCCTTTGAGCAGCTTGTCGGTGAACTTCTGGCCCATGCGCGGCATTTTGAGGAGATGGCCGGCTTTGGCGGCTTCTTCCAGCTTGTCGATGTCGGCGATCTCGAGCGCGGACCAGAGCAGGGCGACGGTCTTGGGCCCCATGCCGGGGAGGCGGAGGAGCTCGAGCATGGTCGGCCGGTATTTGGTGAGTAGCTCCGTGCGGAGGGGCATGGTGCCGGTGGCGACGAGATCGCGTACGTTTTGCGCCATGGCTTTGCCGATGCCGGGGATGGCGAGCAGCGCCTTGGGATCGGCGTCGGGGAGGGTGAGGGTGGCGAGCTGGGTGGTCTGCTGCTCGACGGCCTCCGCGGCGCGGCGGTAGGAGCGGATGCGGAAGGGATCCTGACCGTCGATTTCGAGCAGGGCGGCGGTCTCGTCGAGGAGGCGGGCTATGGTGATGTTGTCCATGGGCGATCTCCCAGGTTGGATGCAGTCGCGAAAGCGATCGGCGATGGCGAGGAGCGCGCCCACGCGGGTTGGCAACTAACTTCAGCGTGGCGGCTAGAGGGCTTTGCGGAGGAGGAGGACGTTGGCGGCTTTGGGGCCGCGATCACTCTCGATGATGTCGAACTCGACTTCATCGCCGTCGCGCAGGGTCTTGTAGCCGTCGGTCACGATGGATTGGTAGTGGACGAAGACGTCGGGACCGTCCGGCCGGCCGAGAAAGCCGAAGCCCTTGGCGGTGTTAAACCATTTGACGGTGCCGCGATGGGCCATGGCGAACCTTCTCCGAGACCGGCGCAGGTGGAAGTTGAGCGTGAGGATCGCTCAACTTTTAAGTCGCGGAGCCGATAGAGCCGTTAGAGGGTGCCGGCGCGGCGACCCTGAGCGAGGAGGGAGATGCCGATGAGGGTTTTGCCGTCGTGGAGCTTGCGATCGGCGATCAGCTGAAGGACGTGCGAGAGGGGCATGGGAACCTGCTCGATGTGCTCGTCTTCTTCGGGTGTGGCGACGCCGTGTTCGAGGTCCTGCGCGAGGAAGATCTGCATCCATTCGCCAAGAAAGCCGGGGCTGGCGAAGTATTTGGTCAGCATGGTCCAGCGTTTGGCGCGGATGCCGGTCTCTTCGATCATCTCGCGCTTAGCGGCGGCGAGCGGGCGCTCGTTGGGCTCGATGCGGCCGGCGGGGAGCTCCAGCAGGAACTGGCCAGCGGCGTGGCGGTACTGGCGGATGAGCATGACGGCGGGATCTTTGGGGCCGGTGCCGAGCTCGCGATTCTTGGTTTCGTCGATGGCCAGGATGACGACGGAGCCGTTGTGGCGGATGACGTCTTTCTGGCGGGGTTTTGCGTCGCCTGGTTCGATGAGGGTATCCGTGTAGACGGAGAAGACGTGGCCCTGGTAGGTGAGTTTGGAGTCGAGAAGCTGCGGTTTACGGGAGGTCTTTTGCTTGCCTGCGGCGGCCGGGCGCTCCCCGGTGGCGGGCGCGGGCTGTTCTTCTTCAGAGGCGACGGGCCGCTCGGCGGCGGTTGCGGGCTCGGCCGCGCCGGTGTTCAGCTGTCGAGTTGCAGAGGGGAGCTTTGCGGCCTGAGGGGACGCTGCCGGCTGCTTCTTTTCGGAGGGGGCCATGCGGCTACGGTACCATCAGCTCTGGGCCTGGAACACTCTGCATCGCGACCTGAAGCCGAGGCATCCAACTGCCTACGCCATCAGCTCAGCAACTGGTTTACGTCTTCGGAAGAGCGATGGTGCTCTCAGACAACCAGATGGCCTGGATCAGCTCCGGCGAAACGGATGGGATTGACCTGATGATGAATGTAGCTACAAGCGCTGAGTGTTACCCGATTACGGTTGTGCCGCATGTGTCCAATCTTTACCGGGCCTACCTGGGATTGGGCGGCGTAGAGAGTGATGCCAAGGTGGCTTCGTGGTACGGGGAAGGACTCGAGGGCGGTGCTTTTGCAGGCGGTTGGATGCAGCACGTGCCCGCGGGCGGCAGGGACGCTGAGCGGCTGGCGACGGAGCTAACGGCGCAGGCGCGCCGCTTCAACGCGGGCGATCGGACGTTTGCAAATATAGACCGCTTGCGGGCGGGTGCGCGGGTGGTGGTGACCGGGCAGCAGGTCGGGCTGTTGGGCGGGCCGCTGCTGGTGCTCGAGAAGGCGGCGACAGCGATTGTGCGGGCCGAGGAGGCGACGGCGCGGACGGGTGTCCCGCATGTGCCGGTGTTCTGGCTGGCGACCGAAGATCATGACCTGGCGGAGGTGGATCAGGTCGCGCTGTTGACCAAGACGGGTGTGGAGACGCTGCGGGCTGGGTTGCAGAGTCATGGCGCACCGGTGGGCGGCGTGGTGCTGGGGGAGGAGATGGAGCCGGTGCTGGAGCAGGCCGAGGAGCTGCTCGGCTGGGCGCCGATCTGTGAGCTGCTGCGGGAGTGCTATGCGCCGGGGCAGACGCTGGGTGACGCGTTTGGGCGGCTGCTGTCGACGATCTTTGCGGCGCAGGGGCTGATCGTGATGGACGGCTCGTCGCGGGAGTGTCATGCGATGGGCGCGGCCTCGCTGCGGTTTGCGATTCAGAATGCCGGACCGCTCGAAGGGGAGTTGATGGCGCGGAGTGGGGAGCTAGAAGCAGCTGGATTTCACGCGCAGGTGAAGGTTGCCGACGGGATGAGCCTGCTGTTTCTGATCAGCGAGGTGGACGGGGCGAAACAGCGCGTCTCACTGCGGCGGACGGACGCGGGATGGAAGGCCGGGCGCGAGAGCTACACGACGGCGGAGCTGCTGGCCGTGCTTGAAGCCGAGCCCGAGCGATTGAGCCCGAACGCGCTGCTGCGGCCGGTGTTTCAGGATACGATTTTGCCGGTGGCGGCGTATGTGGGCGGGCCGGCGGAGGTGGCGTACTGGGCGCAAAGTGCCGTTGTGTACGAGCGAGTGCTGGGCTCGATTACGCCGGTGCTGCCGCGGCTAACAGCGACGCTGCTCGAGCCGGCGATTGCTACCGTGATGGACAAGGATGAGGTGCTGCTGCCGGAGGCGCTGAGCTCGGCCGAGGACCTGGCGATGCGGCTGGGCGCGCGGGCCATGCCGATCGAGCTAAAGCGTCGGCTCGCGGCCGCGGGGAATGCCATGACGACGGAGGTGGATGCTCTGGTGGCGTATCTGGGTGGGATGGATGCGAGCCTGGGGCGGTCGGCTGAGGTGTCTGGATCAAAGATGCGCTACCAGATGGGTCGGCTGCGGCGGATTGCGGCACGGGCGGAGCTCGACAAAGAGACCAGCCTGCGCAAGCATGCGGCGGCGATCACGCTGAACGTGTTTCCGGAGGGGCATCCGCAGGAGCGGGTGATTGGCGGGATCTGGTACCTGGCGCGGTACGAGACGCTGGTCGATCAGCTGCTGGAGGTGGCGCGCGGCATGTGCGGCGGGCATGCGGTTGTACGGCTGTAGGCCTGCGGACATCGAGCCTCGATCGCTTTTACAATGGGTGTGTGAGGTAGCCCGTGATGGGAATGAGCGATGCGCCGTTTGAGGTGATGTGCCCGGACTGCGGGGGGATGATCAAGGTGGATCCGGTGACGCGGTCGGTGATCTCGCATACGCCGGTAGCGCGCAAGAAGACGTTTGAGGATTTTGGCGAGGCGGCGCGTGCGCTGCGGGAGCAGGATGCGCGGCGCGACTCGCTGTTCGCGCAGAGTGTTGAGGCGCAGAAGAACAAGGACGATCTGCTGAGCAAGAAGTTTGCCGAGGCGGTGAAGAAGGCGAAGGCGGATACAAGCT
>CAXSEC010000050.1:9475-20964 GCA_964236325.1 uncultured Acidobacteriaceae bacterium
GATAGCGGCGAGGTCTCGATGCGCAAGCGGGCGCGCATCGGGTATGTGCGGCAGGAGTCAAACTTTGCTGACGGCATCACTGTCCGGGACGTGTTGCTGGCTGCGCTCGACGCGGCGAAAGTCGCGGAAGGCGAGCATGAGGGGCGGCTGCGCGAGACCAGCGGACGCATCGGCTTTCCGTCGCTTGAGGTGATGGCCGCATCGCTGAGCGGCGGATGGAAGAAGCGGCTGGCGATCGCAGAGGCTATCGTGACGGCGCCTGACGTTCTGCTGCTGGACGAGCCGACGAACCATCTGGATCTCGAGGGCATTGAGTGGCTGGAGGGAATGCTGCGCATGGCGTCGTTTGCCTGCGTGATGGTCAGCCACGACCGCTACTTTCTTGAAGAGGTGGCGACCGAGATCGTGGAGTTGAGCCGGGTGTATGCGGACGGCATGCTGCGCGTGCGGGGATCGTACTCGAAGTTCCTCGAGGGCCGCGAGGCGTACATGGAGTCGCAGTCCAAGATGCAGGACGCGCTGCGTAACCGGGTGAAGACTGAGGTGGAGTGGCTGCGACGCGGGCCGAAGGCGCGGGCGACCAAGGCGAAGGCGCGGATCGACAACGCGCATGGGCTGATCAGCCAATTGAAGGATGTAGACCAGCGGACGCGGACGGGGAGCGCGGGCATTGAATTTGCGGCGACGGATCGGCAGACCAAGCGGCTGATTGAGCTCGACGATGTGTCGGTAGCGCTGGGTGGACGCGAGATTGTGCGCGGGCTGAGTTTTACGGTGGCGAATGGAACGCGGGTCGGCCTGGTGGGGCCGAATGGATCGGGCAAGACGACGCTGCTGCGGCTGATTACGGGAGAGCTTGCGCCGAGCTTTGGCGTGGTGAAGCGAGCCGGATCGCTGCGGATGGTGTACTTCAGCCAGATGCGCGAGCTGCCGGAGTCCATGACGCTGCGGCGGGCGCTGGCGCCGGATTCAGACTCGGTCATCTATGGCGGCCGCGTGGTCCACGTGGCGAGCTATGCGGCGAAGTTTCTGTTCACCGGCGAGCAGCTGAACCAGCCGGTGGAGCGGCTGAGCGGCGGCGAACGGGCGCGGGTGCTGATTGCGCGGCTGATGCTGGAGCCGGCGGATGTGCTGCTACTCGATGAGCCGACGAACGATCTGGATATTCCGACGCTTGAGATTCTGGAGGAGAGTTTGCTCGAGTATGCGGGCGCGCTCATCCTGGTAACGCACGATCGCTACATGCTGGATCGCGTGTCGACGGTGGTGCTGGGGCTTGATGGGACTGGCCGATCGGAGGCCTTCGCCGACTACTCGCAGTGGGAGCAGTGGCGGGGCATCAAGCCGGGACGCGATGATGC
This sequence comes from uncultured Acidobacteriaceae bacterium, assembly GCA_964236325.1. GTDB lineage: Bacteria > Acidobacteriota > Terriglobia > Terriglobales > Acidobacteriaceae > Edaphobacter. The sequence continues at coordinate 10,837 of CAXSEC010000050.1, forward strand.
GGACACGGAGGCGCCGGCAGGCAAGAAGGGTTCCGCCACGGCGGGCTCGAAAAAGAAGCTTTCGTACCTGGAGGCGCGCGAGTTCGATGGCATTGAAGCGACAGTCGAAGCTGCGGATGCGCGGCTGGAGAAGGCTCGTGACGCGGTCGACGATCCCGCGGTCGCGACCGATGCGACGGCGCTGACGGCGGCGCTCGCGGAGATGGAGGCGGCACAGGAGGAGAGCGATCGGCTCTATGCACGGTGGGCGGAGCTGACGGAGAAAGCAGGATAAAGCCGCCGCGCCTAGCCCGAGGCTGGCTGCCGGAGGATGTGGACGGGATCGCCTACGCGGATCGAGCCGGGGTGGTGGGTTCGCGCGTAGATGCCGGCGCGACCCGCGTGTGTCTTCGCTAGCCAGTGCAGGATGCTGGCATCCGGGGACGCGGTCTCGGGGTCAAGCGAGACCATGCGGCAGCGCGGGATGCGCTCCAACAGGCTGAGCTGCGCTTCGCCGCCGAGCTGGACAAGGGCGCCGGACAGGTCGTCCTCCGCGAAGGGGCGATCGTCCACGAGTTGCAGGATGATGTTTGAGCGTAGGCGGCGGCCATCGAAGTGGCCGAGCGCCGCGGCGAAGGCTCGCTCGGTTGCGAGAGAGTGCAGCGCGATCGGCCGGACGTCGGTGAAGGGCCGCTCTCGCTCAAGCAGCCGCGTGGAACGAGCCGCGAGACCCAGACGGGGGAGCAGGCTGTCGTCGCTGATCGCTGTTGTGGAACCACGGGCGTCTGCACGATGGCTTGGTGGTTGGAGTTAAGCTGTGCCCGGGCACGAAGCATGGCGGTCCGATCCGCGGAGCGCAGCAGCGGCTTTCCGACTGGCGCGTCGTCGCTTTCAAAGGCGAGGCGCCGGTCGCCATCGATGCCCCAAGGTCCGACCGCGAGGACATCGCACGGCTCGCCCTGCATGCTCTTGACGGGATATCGCCAGAGCTGCGCGATGTGACCGATAAGGATCACGTGTGCTCATCAATCGTCATTGCGGGCTCGATTTGTACGCGGCAGGGATACATTCTGTGCGTGTGCAAGAAGGCGTCAGATGCCGGTGATGTTGAAGCCGCAATCGACGAAGGTGATCTCGCCGGTGATGCCGCTGGCCAGAGGGCTGGCCAGGAACAGAGCCGTGTTGCCGACTTCATTCTGCTCGACGTTGCGGTGTAGCGGGGCGCGGCTAGTGACGGCGTCGAGGATCTTCGAGAAGTCGCCGATGCCGCGGGCGGCGAGCGTCTTGATGGGGCCGGCGGAGATGGCGTTGACACGGATGTTTCTGGCTCCAAGGGACGCGGCGAGGTAGCGGACGGTCGCCTCAAGAGCGGCCTTCGCGACGCCCATGACGTTGTAGTTCGGAAAGACCTTGTCGGCGCCGTAGTAGGTGAGCGTGATGATGGAGCCGCCGTCGGTCATCAGCGGAGCGGCGCCGCGGGCAAGGGCGATGAGCGAGTAGACGCTGACGTCATGCGCGATGCGGAAGCCTTCACGGCTGGTGAGCAGGAAATCATTTTTGATCTCGTCGGCAGGGGCAAAGGCGACGGAGTGAACGAGGGTGTCGATCTTACCGAAGGTGTCCTTGATCTGCGCGAAGATGGCATCGATTTGTGCGTCGTCGGCGACGTCGCAGGCGAAGGCTCGGCCGGTGCCGGTCTGGCCGAGGTCTTCAAGCAGCTGCTCGGCTTCGCGCTTCAGGCGCTCGGACTGGTAGCCGAGCACGAGGGTTGCGCCAGCCTCGGCGAGCTTCTGTGCGATGGCATACGCGATGCTGCGCTTGTTGGCGAGGCCGAAGACGACGGCGACTTTGCCCTTCATGTCAATCATTGCGACGGTGTTCTCCCTGGTGCACGAGCGGCTGGTGCATCTGTGCCAACGGTAAGGATAGCAGTGCGATCAGTCATGGTTTGCCTGGCTGACGGGGCTTAGCTGGCCTGCGTGTCGAGGATGAGATCGAAGTCATCCCAAGCGGTCCCGGTCAGTGAGACGCGACTGGCAGCGACGTTCTCTTCGAGGTGATCGATCGAGCTGGTTCCGGGGATCGGCACCATGACGGGGGAACGCTGGAGCAGCCAGGCGAGTGAAAGTTGGTTGACGGTGAGTCCATGCTCTGCAGCAAACTCCTGTACTCCGGAGCCGGCATGCGCCAGCTTACCGGCCGCGAGGGGGTACCACGGCAGGAAGGCGATGCCGTGCTCGCTGCAGAAGTTGAGTGTGGCTTCGCTCTTGCGTTCGGTGGCGTTGTATTTGTTCTGCACGCTCACGATGGAAACGGCCTTCTGCGCACGGCTGATCTCTTCCGGTGTGACCTCTGACAGGCCGATGTGGCGGATCTTGCCCTGCTGCTGCAGGTCTTTGAGCGCACCAAGCGTGTCTTCCAGAGGAACGGCGGGGTCGATACGGTGAAGCTGGTAGAGGTCGATGCGCTCGAGCTTGAGACGGCGGAGGGAGAGTTCGACGGACTGCACGAGGTAGTCTGGCCGGCCGAGCGGCTTTGCCTTGGCGGGGCCGGTTCGTGTGAGGCCGCCTTTCGTTGCGATGACGAGCCTTGCAGGATAAGGATGAAGGGCTGTGGCGAGAAGATCTTCGGCGATGTGTGGGCCGTAGGCGTCGGCGGTATCGAAGAAGTCGATGCCTAGATCGACGGCGCGGCGCAAGAGCTTGACGGCCGCGTCACGGCCCTGCGGGGGCTCGCCCCACGCGCCTTCCCCAACCAGGCGCATGGTGCCGTAGCCGAGGCGATGGATTGGGAGGTCGCCACCCAGGAAAAAGGTGTCGGCGGAGCTGGCAACGGACATGCCGGTGAGATGCGGTCCGGCGCGGATCAGGTGTGCAGCAGCCAGTCGTACTGCTCGTCGGTAAGGGGAACGACGGAGAGGCGGAACTGGCGAAAGAGAGGGGAATCGGTGAAGATAGCGGCTTCGCGCAGCTCGGCGAGAGGCTTTTCGCGTTTGAGGCGCTTGCCGGCCTTGATGCGGACCTGTGGGTTTTTGGGGTCGGTGGCGTCGACCGAGATGACGGTGGCGGTGCCGATAGCGGCTTTGCCGGTGTTGGAGTGGTAGATGACGAGCTTTTCGCCCTTTTTCATGGCGCGGAGGCTCATGAGGGCCTGGGGATTCTTGATGCCGTCCCAGATGGTCTCGCGGTCGCGAAGAAGGTCGTCGAAGGAGTATTTCTCGGGTTCTGACTTGAGCAGGAAGGGCATGCGAGGAGCTCTCCAGTGGGGGCTATCCACCTAAATCTACAAGGGTTACGGCGGGAAGAGAACGGCCGAGAAAAAGTGAGCCAAGGCGCTCAAACTTTTCGACCGAATCGGTGGAGTAGACGGTGAGGGGGTGGGGCGTGGAGGCGAGAGGTGGGATGGATGGCAGCTGCGCGAGGACGGCCTGGGCGGTGGCACGAGCGGAGTCGATGATGTGGAGCGGCTGATGAAGAGACGCTAAGACGTTCTGCAGCAATGATTTGAGCAGGGGATAGTGGGTGCAGCCGAGGAGCAGGGTGGAGGCATCGGGGGCGGCGGCGAGAGCTTCCGAGAGGTAGATGCGGGCGACCTCGGCCGTAACCGGGTGGTCGACCCAGCCTTCTTCGACCAGCGGAACGAGTAGCGGACAGGCCTTCTCGGTGGCCGTAAGTCCTGCGGAATGTAGGGCTTGAGCGTAGGCGTGAGAGGCGACGGTGGCGGGGGTGGCTAGGACCAGGACGTGGCCGGAGGGGTTGGCGTTAAGGGCGGCCTGGACGCCGGGAGCGATGACGCCGATGACGGGGATGGACCCTGCGACGGCACGTATGTCGTTGATAGCAAGGGCAGTTGCGGTGTTGCAGGCGATGACTAGGAGATCGGCACCCTGATCGAGCAGAAATTGGGTGCTGGAGATGGCGTAACGAGCGATGGTGGCCTGGGACTTCGATCCGTAGGGCAGACGGGCGGTGTCGCCGAGGTAGATAAACCGTGCGTTTGGTATGAGTTGCAGGAGCTCGCGAAGGACGGTGAGGCCGCCGAAGCCGGAGTCGAAGACGCCGATGGTCAAGGGTTTGTGGGGCGAAGAGGGGGTCGTCATCGGGTGGTCGCGGTGTCGGTTGCGGGGTAGGTGCGGGTGAGATCGGCGTGGCCGGCCAGGGTGTCGCGGGGGTGGCCGTCGACGACGAAGCGTATATGACTGACCTGCGGCAGGTTAGCGTGTAGGGTGCCGATGATGGAGAGCAGGGTGAGGGTCTCGACTTCGACGCCGGAAGGATGATTCTCGGCGAAGGCGCCATGCAGATTGACCACCGCAAGGTCCCCGGTATAGCCGTAAAGCTGCGCGTGTTCGCTGAGGTCGCGTGCGCTTTTGCGAGGGTTGGAGGGGGTTTGGGAGGGTTGTTGCAGGTGTAGCGCGAGAAGGAAGACGTCGTCGACTGCCGGACCGGCCGGAAGGGGGTGGGCGGAGCCGGGCAGGGCGTAGAGGGCAAGGAGCTGATCGAGAAGGAACCGGGCGCGGGTGGAGGGTTCAGCGGGCAGAGCAAAGGCGCGCGAGTCGACGGTGATGGAGCCGTCGGCGTCCGAGGCGAGGTAGAGGTTGACGGTCTCGTTGCCGGCGGAGGTGGGGGCGGAGATGGGGGTTTCATCCTGCGGGGTGGCGAGCCGCTTTTCGGCCTGTCGGCAACCGTGCAGAAGGAAGGCGAGCGCGAGCAAGATGCCGGCGGCGAGGGTCCAGAAGAGGTAGCGCTGGTGGCGGGGGATGGTGGACAGGGAGTTGGGGGGCGACGGCTTGACGGGGGTCATGGCTGGGTCGCACCGGGGAGGGCGGAGGGATCGGTGGAGGGGAGATCGGGCTCGGCGTGGCCGCGCCAGAAGAGGAGGGCGGTGGCGACGGCCTGGGCGATGCGGGCCTGGTAGGCGGGGTCGGCGACGGTGGCGGAGGGAAGCGGTGCGAGCTCGATGAGGACGGCGGGGCAGGCGAGGCTATCGAGCGGGCGGATGGTGGCGTGGCTGGTGTGGACGGGGACGCCGGCGCGGGCGATGGCGGTGGAGAGCTCGGCGGCGAGGCGATCGCTCTGGGTGAGGAAGGTGGCCTGGGCGGACTCCCACGGAGTGAGCGCGGCGGGCTCGGTGGACGGCGGCGCGAGGGCGGAGGTGACGAGATGAACGCCCGAGCCGGTGCCGGTGGCATGGAGGACGATGCAGGCGAGGGGATGGACGTGATTGGCGAGGCCGGCGCGCTGATCGGGAGTGGTCGGGGCGGGAGTGGGAGCAGTCGCGGCTGAGGCAGCGTCTGCTTCGCGCGTGGCGAGAACGGTGAGGCCGAGCGAGGTGAGCTGGAAGCGGATGCGGTTGGCGAGGGCGAGGGTGATGTCTTTTTCGAGCAGGGGCTCGCCGGAGGGCGTGACGAGATGGGCGCCGGCGTCGTCGCCGCCGTGGGCTGGATCGAGGAAGACGAGGGTGTGGTTGAGAGTGGGCCTGGGCGCTGCGGGAGGTGGTGGGGATTGGGTCTGCGCGAAGGCGGGGAGGGTGAGCGAGAGCAACGCGAGATGGAGGCTGGCGGAGAGCACGTCAGGTGTTGATTGTACGGGGGAGTGCTAGCGACGAGGTACCCAAAGGAAGGGCTACACGAACCTCATCGGCGTGGATCTTTTGGACGCGCCTATGGAGTCGATGGGGATCTCTCTACCACGTCTAGAGGGAAGATGACTTTCAGCTGCGTCTTGACCGATCTTGCTTTGCCATGCAGGAGGAACGGCCTATATCTATATTGCTTCGCTGCAGTGATTGCGGAAGCTCTCAGTGGTTCCGGTCCTCTCATCGCTGAGATCCCTTGAACCATTCCTTTGGGATCGATGTCGATGGCTAAGAGCACGTACTCCCAGAGACGGAGGTTCTTAGCATTTGCAGGAAGGAACGCTGGAGCTTTGTGGAGCAGATGCCTGCTGGCGATCTTCGCCGGGATGAAGACGACTTCGGAATGGCCGTGTCCTTCGTGATCAAAGAGGTCGCTTCGGCTCGGAAGGATGGGTGCTTGCGCAAAGGGTTTGGGCGCTGTGGGAGGTGGAGAGGGGGTCTGCGCGAGGGCGGGGAGGGTGAGCGAGAGCAACGCGAGATGGAGGCTGGCGGAGAGCACGTCAGGTGTTGATTGTACGGGGGCGAGGTGGGGGACTAACGTACGCGGATCAATCTGACTACGCTCAGGGTCCGATGCCAGAGGCGAAATGCGGGGGTTCCTCGGCTTCTGTTCGGAGTGACAATCAAGCATAACGCTATGGTCGTGGGGTGTGGGACGCGAGGGTCTAAACGGGGCAGAATCGAAGGCGAGGGGCTCTGCATCGAAGGGGGGTGCGCTGATGCGGGGGGCGGCGATCGTCCAAATGGCGCGGGCGAACGTCTACCGCTGTGAGGGAAGATATTTGAGGATGCGGTGGATGGGAACGGGGGCTGTGCTGGTGCTGGCGGGTGCATCGGCGATGGCGCAGGTGAGCGGGGTTGGCGAGGCGGGAGCGGCGGTGCAGGGCGCGGTGGTGAGTGCGTTGCCGGATGCGCCGCAGGTGGGGCAGACGGCGGCACCGACGCAGGTAGAGCAGACGGCGGCATCGACGCAGGATCTGGGCGAGCCACGGCAGACGAAACGAATTCTGGGGATTGTGCCGAACTTTCGCTCGGTGAGTGCGGGCGTGGTGTTGCGACCGCAGACGACGAAGGAGAAGCTGAGCACGGGCTTCTCTGACAGCTTTGACTATTCGGCGGTGGCATTTGCGGGGATCCAGGCGGGGATCTCGCAGGCGACGGATGCGTATCCGGCGTTCCACCAGGGGGCGGCGGGGTATGCACGGTACTTCTGGCACCAGTTTGCGGACCAGGCGGATGAGAACCTGCTGGTGGAGTCGCTGCTACCGATCGCGCTGCATGAGGATAGCCGGTACTACACGCTGGGCCATGGCGGGTTTCTGAAGCGAAGCGTGTACTCGGCGAGCAGGGTGTTGCTGACGCGGACGGACTCGGGCAGGGAATCGGTGAATGTGTCGGAGATCCTGGGGGCTGGCGGGGCGGCGGCGATCTCGTCGGCGTACTACCCGGGGCAGTACTGTACGTGGACGAAGACGGGGCAGCGGTGGCTGACGAACGTGATTCTGGATGGCGCGGAGTTTTATGTGAAGGAGTTCTGGCCGGATATTAATCGGAGGTTTTCGAAGGGTGGAAGCTGAAGGGGGATAGAGGCGAGGTTGAAAGCTGCACTATGTGACTTTGACAACCGGCGTTGTTGTAGATGATTGTCAGAGGCTTTCGACGCTGCGGCGGCCACTGGCTGCACAATCGAGGTCATGGTCTCAATGACAGTCGAAGAAGTTCAAGCCTCTGTGAGCTCGCAGTGTGCAGGAGACATAACCGTAAAAAACGGCCATCGCCTCGGCTTAGAGCAGGCGATCATGCCGCCTCACCGAACATTGGTCATTTGGCGCAAGGTCAGGAATGGCAACTTGAAAGACACAGAATTGAGCGTGTGGGTGGTAGGGCAAGAGAGTGCTTCTGACGGGTACAAGATCATCATGCGAGACGACGGCGAGCAATTTGGTCTTGCTTCGGTTGGTTTTTCGAACGATAAACACCTAATTCTGGTCGGATGGTACGGCTCCCTATTGTCCGCGTTCCTAGCAATGTGAATAGGCTGTACTCACCGAAACGTGCGTTTCAGACGAGTACGTGAGTTAGCGCGGTGACTGATTCGGTTCGTGTTCACTCGCTGTCAGGCGATGCCGGTACATGTTGGTTGAGATCTCGGCTGTCGTGGAGCAGGCGGGCGAACTCAATCTTTCCGCCGATGTTTCGGTAGAGCAAGAAGTGACGCGGAGCCTGCACCCGTTCGCCTGGCACCCGGTCGCGGCTAAATCGCAGATGATAGACATAGGCGTCTGGCGCGAGATCGTGGCGGGCCTTTGCGCCGGGACGTGTCGGCTCTTCGAGTACATCGTGGAGCGCTTGCCGGATCAAGAGACCGTAGCGATCGGCAGCGAGGACACCAAACCGGTCTTCACTCCACGCGACAATATCCTGAATATCGCGGCGAAGGCCAGGCAAGTACGACGGGAGAGACGTGTCAGGCACGGGTGGTGTGCCGTTCGGCCCTTCCCTCTTCGATGGCATCCTTCACCAGAGCGTCGATGTCCTCTGCGGACGATAGTGGAAGGCCTTCACCTCGATCGAACGCTGCAAAAGCCTCCCTGGCTGTGCCGCGCAGCCATTCGATCTTTGCCTGTTCTTCCGTCTGCTGGCATTCGAGAAGATAAAGCCCGGCTCGGACGGCCTCGCTGGCATTGGTGAAGCGCCCGGCTGCAATGCTGAGGTCGATGAAGCTGTCGTAGTGCTCGGTTAGATTTACATTGCGGGTGGGCATGCGGCGCCTCCTAGGTTCAGGATAGGTCTATTGGCAACAGTTGCCAATGCATTTCTGGACGACGCTATCGGTCAGACGTACAGGCTTCGTTCGTTTGCAGTTGCGAAGACCCCCGCTTCTTGGAACGCGGGGAGACACGCAATGAGTGACGAAAGTTACAGGAGCGACTCGGCGGAGGTGCGGAGGAAGTTGGCGACGGCTTCGGGTTGGGAGAGGGGGACGAGGTGGCTGGCGGCGACTTGCTCGACGCGGGCGTTGATGCGCTGGGCGAGGGTGTGCTGGGTGGCGGGGGCGAGGATGCGGTCGTTGGTGGTGACGAGGTAGGCGGAGGGTTTAGACTTCCAGGCGGGCTCGGCAGAGAGCTGCTCGCCGAAGAGGCTGGCGCTGGTGGGCTTCTGGGTGGCGATGGCGAGGTGGATGACGCCGCGATGGAGGTCGTGGCCGAGGGCGTCGGCGGCGAAGGGGGCGGTGAGCCAAAGGAAGCCCTGGGGGTCGGGTTCGAGGTTCATCTGGACGGCGGCGGGGTTCATGGCCATGAGGCTGCCGAAGACTTCGTTGGCTTCGGGCGCGAAGGCGCAGATGTAGGCGAGGGCTTTGACCTTCTCGTGGTGGCCGACCGCGGAGATGAGGGCGCCAGCGTAGGAGTGGCCGGCGAGGAGGATGGGGCCGTCAACGTGGTCGAGCAGGTTGGTGAGGGCGGCGACGTCGCCGGCGAAGGATTGTAGGGGGAGCTGAGCGGCGCGGACGGTGTAGCCCTCGTGCGCGAGCGGGAGCAGGGTGTTGGTCCAGACGCTGGCGTCGCACCAGGCGCCATGGACGAGGACGATGGTGACGTTTTTGCGCGGAGGCATACCGGTGGGTTGGGTCATGGGTGGTTCGATGCTGCGGGGCGGCGCATCGAATCGAGGAGGAGACATTTCATGGCACAGCAGGGATCGCCGGTGTGGTTGATTACGGGATGTTCAAAGGGGTTTGGCAAGGAGCTGGCAAAGCTGGTGCTGGCGCGGGGATGGCGGGCGGTGGTGACGGCTCGGAAGGTGGAGGAGGTGCGGGAGCTGGTGGCCGGGCATGAGGAGACGGCGCTGGCGGTGACGCTCGACGTGACGAAGCCGGAGGAGATCGAGGCGGCGGTAAGGCAGGCGGTGGCGAAGTTTGGCCAGATTGATGTGCTGGTGAATAACGCCGGGTATGGGTATCTGGCGGCGATTGAAGAGGGTGAGGATGACGCGGTGCGGAAGATGTTCGAGACGAACTTCTTTGGGCTGGTGGAGCTGACGAAGGCGGTGCTGCCGGGAATGCGGGCGCGGAAGAGCGGGCATATTGTGAACTTTTCGTCGATCGGGGGCCTGGTGAGCTTTGGCGCGACGGGGTACTACCATGCGACGAAGTATGCGGTGGAGGGCTTGTCGGAGTCGCTGCAGATTGAGCTGAAGCCGCTGGGAATCAAGGTGATTGTGGTCGAGCCGGGGCCGTTTCGGACGGAGTGGTCAGGCGCGTCGATCCTGGAGTCGAAGACGGTGATCGACGACTACGACCCGACGGCGGGGGAGCGGCGGAGGAAGACGCGCGCGGGCAGCGGCAAGCAGGTGGGGGATCCGGTGCGGGCGGGTGAGGTGATTATCAAGGCGGTGGAGTCGGAGGATCCGCCGCTGCATCTGGTACTGGGGAAGATGGCGCTCGAGACGGCGTACAAGAAGTTGGAGGCGGTGAAGGCGGATCTGGATAGCTGGAAGGACGAGTCGCTGGGG
>CAXSEC010000051.1:0-20854 GCA_964236325.1 uncultured Acidobacteriaceae bacterium
AAGAACACGCGGTTGATTGTGCAGGGCATCACCGGGCGCGAAGGCACGTTTCACGCCAAGGGCTGTGCGGAGTACGGGACGAAGGTGGTAGGCGGGGTGACGCCGGGCAAGGGTGGGACGACGCATGAAGGCTGGCCGGTGTTCAACACGGTCGAGGAGGCCGTGAAGGAGACGGGGGCGAATGTGTCGGTGATCTTTGTGCCGCCGCCGTTTGCCGCTGACGGGATTTTGGAGGCGGTTGCCGCCCAGTTGCCGCTCGTGATCTGCATCACGGAGGGCATACCGACGCTTGATATGGTGAAGGCGTGGGAGGTGGTGCGGCAGTCCGGATCGAATGGCAAGGGGTCGCGGTTGATTGGGCCGAATTGTCCGGGTGTGATCTCGCCGGGCAAGGCGAAGGTCGGCATCATGCCGGGCCGCATTCACAAGGAAGGCTCCGTCGGTATCGTGTCGAAGTCGGGCACGCTGACGTATGAGGCGGTGTATCAGCTGACGACGCGCGGCATCGGGCAGTCGACGGCGATCGGCATTGGCGGCGATCCGATCATCGGCACCACGCACATCGACGCGCTGAAGCTGCTGAACGAGGATCCGGAGACGGAGGCGATCATCATGATTGGCGAGATCGGTGGAACGGCGGAAGAGGCAGCCGCAGCCTATATCAAGGAGCACGTTCGCAAGCCGGTCGTCGGCTTTATCGCAGGGCAGACGGCGCCTCCGGGGAGACGCATGGGCCACGCCGGCGCCATCATCTCAGGCGGCGAAGGAACGGCCGCGTCCAAGATGGCGGCGATGGAGGCTGCGGGCATCCACGTGGTGGTTTCGCCGGCGGAGATGGGCGAGACGATGGCGCGGGTGCTCGGCCGAGGATAAGCTCATTTGCGCTGCCGCCGATAGAGCAGGCCGGTAGCGAGGAAGACGAGCGCCAAGAGAAAGGCCAGCTCCGCATGTTGCCATGCGTGATAGTGAACGCTAAGGCTTCCGTCAATCACCCAGACGGCGCAGCCTAAAAACCAGACCCATGCGAATCGCCGCATACGAGAAAGGACGCGGCGTGGCCTTCGAGGTTTCAATTTCTCGGGAGTTTAGTGTCTGTCGCCGGGACGGGCTGCTCCAGGCTGCGCTGCAAGGCTGGCGTCGCGCTCTAGATCCGTCTCCGGATGCGTGGGATGTTTCGCCGGGCGCGTGGGCACACTTTCGTCTGCCGCTTCATGCTGAACGCCGGCCTCTCGCTCCATCCGTGCCAGCTCCGCACGACGTTGGTCGCTGACGCCGAAATGGCCGGATTGGCCATCCACTGGCCGGCCACCTTCAAACTGAAGTTCGCCCATGCTCTTTTTCTCTGCGTGCAGATCGTCTGCCATTCCAGCCTCCTGCCGCCAAGAACCAAGCGGCGATGGTCTATGGGATGCAGCAATACCGTATGCTGCAGGGCTCCCATACAATGGCTTTAGATCAGAGCAAAGAGGAGTTCAAGCACCCATCATGTCACAGCGTACATTCAGCATCATCAAGCCGGACGCGGTCCGCAAGGGATACACTGGCGCCATTCTCGCCGAGATTGAAAAGGCCGGATTCAAGATCGTCAGCATCAAGAAGATCTCCATCTCGAAGACCCAGGCGGAGGGCTTTTATTACGTCCATGCCGCACGACCGTTCTTCGGTTCTCTGACGGACTTTATGTCGAACGGACCGATCTTTCCGATGGTTCTTGAAAAAGAGAATGCCATTGCCGATCTGCGCAAGCTGATGGGTGCAACGAACCCGGCGAACGCGGAGGAGGGAACGATCCGCAAGCAGTTTGCCAGCTCAATTGAAGAGAACGCCATTCATGGTTCCGACGCAGAAGATACGGCGGCCTTTGAGATGGGCTACTTCTTTGCCGGGCTGGAGCTGAAGTAAGACAAGCCCGGCTCTGTACCGAGCGGGCCGCCACCAGATGGCGGCCCGTGCTTTTAGAGAGCGATCGCGCTACTTCGTTTTCGCAGTGAAGAGGGAGAGATCGATGGCAGCTCCCATGCGCTGGTAGCCGGCGTCTTTCGGGTGAAGATGGTCGCCGGAGTCAGCATCGCCAGCGAAGACGTCGGGGCTTGAGGAGTCGCGGGTAGCTTTTTCAAAGTCGATCACGCCGTCAAGATCCTTGTTGGTGCGAATCCAGGCGTTGAAGGCCCTTCGGACGGCCTCGCCCTCTGCAGACGCGTAGCTGGCGCCGCCGTAGGGCGTAAGCGTAGCGCCGATGACCTTGAGGCCGTGGGTGTGGGCGCGCTCAGCCATCTGCTGGTAGCCGGCGATCAGGTCTTCGGCGGAGAGCGGATAGCCGGGGCGATTCGGACCGAAGGCGGTACCGATGTCGTTGATGCCTTCGAGCAGGATGAGGTACTTCGCGCCTGCCTGTGAGAGCACGTCGCGATCGAAGCGGGCGAGTGCTGCCGGGCCTGTGCCTTCAAGCAGGATGCGGTTGCCGCCTATGCCCTCGTTCAACACGCTGAGCTTTGCGGTTTTGCCGCTGGCGTGAAGCCGGGTGGCGAGGACGTCCGGCCAGCGGGCGTTGGCGTTCTCTGTGCTGCGCGCGCCATCGGTGATGCTGTCGCCCAGGCAGATGATGGCGCTATGCAGACCGGAGACTTTGCTGTCGATGCCCTTCAGGAAGGGCCAGGAGTGGATGTTAGTCGCGCCGGAGAGGCTGCTTTTGCCGACGACGTCGCCCTTGGCGACGAAGCTGGTCTGGTTAGCCGATCCGTGGCCGCTCACACGGGAGATGGTCTGCGCGGGAAGGAACAGACTGATCACCACATCCGAAAGTGGTTGCAGCGTAAGGGCCACTGGATCGCTGACGACAAGGGCGCCCGCGGGGATGGTGACCGAAGAGCGGCCGTTGAAGGTGAGCGCGTTTGCGGAGATGAGGCTGATGGCGTTGCCCTTAGCCGCCGCGGCGATGTGGACGCTGCCGATCTTCAGAGGCTCGGTACCGAACTCGTTGGTGAGCACGACGCGGGTCAGCGGGCCGCCGATCGAGACATGCACGATCTCACGCAGCGTCAGATCCTGCGATCCAAAGCCCTCCTGGTTGTCGAGAGCGGCTGGCGCCGCGGCCCAGGTCCCAACCCAATGATCCGGAAGAACGGGCTGCTTTGCGGCGAGAGGAAGCGTGGTTGCGGAGAGGAGGAATGCGAGCAGGCTCTGGCGAAGGGGGTGCATTCACGGTCCTTATGCTGGTTGGTAAACCGTTTCGATGATAGACCGCGGCGGAGGATGCGGGAGAGTAGGGTCGCCGAGGCTATGTTGCTTGACGTATAGTGTCCGCACTGCGAGTGCGGAGCGCTGCGACTCTGTATGCGACCTCTGCCGGGATGAGGAACTGGATGACGACAGGTTTGGTGAAGGGGCTACTGCTGACCATGATGATGACATTTGCCGCACAGGGGGAGGTCACGAAGGCGGCTTTCGGAAAGACGCCGGAGGGTAAGCCGGTCGAGATCTACACGCTGAAGAGTGCGGCGGTCGAGGCACGGATCATGACCTATGGGGCGCGTGTGGTGTTGGTCAGGACAGCGGACAAGGCCGGCAAGGTTGAGGACATTGTGCTGGGCGGCGCGAAAATCGATGACTACTTCAAGGGCGAGGACCCGCACTTTGGATCGATCGTGGGGCGGTACGGGAACCGCATCAGTGCCGGCAAGTTCACGATTGACGGACAGAGCTACCAGGCGCCAAAGAACGAGCATGGCAAGGAGATGCTGCACGGCGGGACGGTAGGATTTGACGCGCAGGTGTGGACGGGGCGCGAGGTGCCGGACGGGGTGGAGATGACGCTGGTCAGCAAGGATGGCGACATGGGCTTTCCGGGGACCTTGACGGCGCATGTGACGTACACGCTGAAGGGCTCGGCGCTGCATATCGACTACCGCTCGACGACAGACAAGCCGACGGTCGTAAACCTCACAAATCACTCGTACTTCAACCTGGCGGGCGAGGGCAGCGGGCCGATTTTGGACGAGACGCTGATGTTGAACGCGGACGGGTTTACGCCGGTGAATGCGGATCTGATTCCAACCGGGAAGATCCAGCCGGTGGCGGGAACGCCGTTTGATTTTCGGACGCCGATGGTGATTGGATCGCGGATTGATGTTGATAATGAACAGCTTAGGTTGGCTGGCGGATATGACCACAACTGGGTGCTGCAAGGGCAGAACGGGGTTATGAAGCTGGCGGCGAAGGTGTCGGACCCGAGGTCGGGGCGAACGCTGACGGTGACGACGACCGAGCCGGGAGTGCAGTTCTATACGGGTAACTTTCTTGATGGCACGCACATAGGGCCGAGCGGCAAGGCGTATGAGAAGCGTGGGGCGCTGTGTCTGGAGACGCAGCACTTTCCGGATAGTCCGAACCAGCCGACGTTTCCATCGACGCTGCTGCGGCCGGGAGAGACGCGGAAGAGCGAGACGGTGTTGACGTTTGGAGTCGAAAAGTAGCTGATTTCGGGTGAGGACGACGGGCTTTCCTTGCGATTCTGCGTAGGTGCAAGGCGTTTTGGGAAGGATTAGCGAGCCATGCCCGGCTTTCTGTCGACTCACAGCTACTGACTCAGTAGTATCAATAGTCGGGTAGTGAGATCCTGTGACGGGGTACGCCCTCGCGGGAGCGTCTTGCAGTCTCTTCGACCTATTTCGATGTTGTGTGCGGTGGCTGGCGTGCAGGTGGTGGCGGTGGCCGCGGCTTCTGTGCTGCGGCGCCGAGATCGTCTGTTGCGCGACCAGCTGCCGTATCTGGTGAGCCTGGCGGTGGGGGTGCTGCTGGGAACGGCGTTGCTGCACCTGCTGCCAGAGGCGGTGGAGTTGCTGGGCAACCGAACGGCGGTGTGGGCGTCGATGGGCGGGACGATGGTGCTGCTGTTTGCCGTGGAGAGGATCTTCTATGCGGTGACAGGGGTCCGCGCCGAGCAGCCGGATCCGCAGTTCCTGATGCAGGAGCATCAGGCGCACGATCACGGGCACGTGCACCATCATGCGGGCGGCCGTGCTGATAGCAAGACCGGAGCCCACGACGGGCGAACGACGCAGCCGATGAGCCTGGTGGTGGCGAGCATGCTGCACAGCTTTGTGGACGGCGCGGTGATCTCAACAGCGTTTGCGGCGAGCGAGCGGATTGGCTGGCTGACGGCGTTTGCGGTGGCGCTGCACGAGATCCCGCACCGCATCGGCGACTTTGCCTTGTTCGTTCACCTGGGCGTTTCGAAGGAGCGCGCGCTGCGGTATGCGGCGCTTGAAGGTCTGCCGGCGCTGCTGGCGCTGGCAGCGGTGCTGGCGCTGGGCTCGCGGGGGATGGGCGCGGTCGACTGGCTGCTGCCGATCAGCGCGGGGAGCTTTCTGTACATTGCGATGGTGAGCCTGATGCCGGAGCTGCAGATTGAGTGCCGGATGGGACGGGTGCTAGGACAGCTGGGATGCCTGGTGAGCGGGGTGCTGCTGGTGGCGGCACTGGCTGGGTTGCCGGTGGGGTGAGGGCTTTTGGGGATCGGCTTAGGAGGTGTCCGAGTTGGTCTTAGGAGGTGGGAAGGCGGCTCCCAGCGGCGGACGCCGGACTTGCGGCGGATGGTTCGCGTCGCTGCGCTCCGTGGTTAAGGGCAAATGCGGGGGTTCCTCGCTGCGCTCGGAATGACAACTAAAAATTGCTAGGCAAGGGCAAGGGCAAGGGCAAGGGCAAGGGCAAGGGCAACGGCAACGGCAAGGGCAAGGGCAACGGCAACGGCAAGGGCAAGGGCAAGGGCAAGGGCAACGGCAACGGCAACGGCAACGGCAACGTGTGATTCCTCGCTGCGCTCGGAATGACAACCAAAAAAGGCAAAGGCAAAGGCGGGGCAGGGGAACAGCGGTATGCAGGTCCGCTCCAGTGCGACTTCCCTTCGGCAAGCTCAGGGTTCGTCTTTGGTGAAGATGAGAGCTCCTTTTTGCGGATAGAGTTAGGTGTGCCCGAGCTGCCCAATTTGGGCTTTCTGCGCAGTGTGGCCGTTGTGCTGGTGGTGGTGGCGCACGGGGTGATGTATCTGCAGCGCGGGAACAGCGGATTTCTGGGAATTACCGGGGTCTGCATGTTCTTTGTGCATACGACGCTGGTGCTGATGGGGTCGCTTGAACGGGATCCGCAGGTGGGCCGCTTTTATCTGCGACGCATGTTCCGGATCTATCCGCTGTGGCTGCTGGTGCTGGGGGCGACGGTGCTGCTGCGGCTGCCGGTGTCGCCGAAGTTTGCGCCGGTATTTGCGTTCTATCGACCGGACTGGCGCGACCTGCTGGGTAATGCGACGCTGACGATGAACGTGTATGGGTACTCGGATGTGGTGGGCGCCTCGTGGACGCTGCCGCTCGAGATGCAGATGTATCTGTTTCTGCCATTTTTGTTCAGCGCGGTGCGGATGTTCAAGGCGCTGTGGCCGCTGCTGGTGATGCAGGGGTTGTGATGTTTTATGCGTGGCGGACGATCCCGCCGGGCGTGATGTCGCTGGTGCTGTGTGTGCCGTACTTCCTGCCGGGGGTGATGGCGTATGTGCTGTACCAGCGGCGGCGGGTGGCGCGGCTGCCGGGATGGATGTTCGTGGTGTTTCTTGCGGTGCTGGTGGGAGTGATGGGCAGGTGGGGGAGTTTCGAGCGGGCGTGGGTGTTTTCGCTGGCGCTGGGTCTGGGCCTGCCGTGGTTCCGCCAGATGCGGTGGCGGCGGGGTAATAGGGTGTGGGCGATGCTGGCGCGGTACTCGTATGGGGTGTACCTGACTCATATTCCGGCGATTATGTGGGGCTTTCGCTGCTGCGCGGAGAGCCGATGGCGGTGCGGCTGGCGGGGTTTACGGGGGTGCTGGTGGGGCTGCCGGTGGTGCTGTATCACGCGGTGGAGCGACCGTGCATTCGACTGGGATCGCGGCTGGCGGCGAGGATTGAGCGCGGGCCGGAGCCGGCGACGGACGAGCGGATGATGGGGATGGAGCCGGCGCCTTAGGGGGCTGGGTAGGCGCGTCGCTGCGCTCCGCGGTGAAAGGCGAAATGCGGGGGTTCCTCGCTGCGCTCGGAATGACAACCAGAAATTGCAACGGCAACGGCAACGGCAACAGCAACAGCAACAGCAACGGCAACGGCAACGGCAGAAGCAAAGGCGACCGCAGAAGCAACGGCAACGGCGACATGCGGGGAGCTCTCCACTTCGCCGCGCGATGAAGCTGCGCGGCTACGGTCGAGATGACGGCTTCTTTTGGGAAGGTGCGTTGCGGGAGGTGTGGTGCGGGTCAGGCCTCGGCGGGGGTGGTGGTGCAGGGGGCGCAGAGGCCGTAGAGGAAGAGCTCGTGGCCGGTGAGCTCAAAGCCCAGGGGGACGGAGGGGGTGATGGGGGGCAGGACACAGCCGGGGAGGTCGTAGATGCGGCCGCAGTGGCGGCAGTGGAAGTGGTGGTGATGGCCTTTGCCGGCGACTTCGTAGCGGGAGGGCTCGCCGGGGACCTCGACGGTCGAGAGCCAGCGCTCGGCGACGAGCGAGTTGATGTTGCGATAGACGGTGGCCACGCTGATGCCGTGGACGAAGGTCTGAGCGGCGGAGAGGGCTTCGTCGGGCGAGAGGGGGCGCGCCGCCTGCTCGAAGGCGGAACGAATGGCGTCTTTCTGGCGGGTTTTTCGGAGGCGAAGGCTCATGCGGGGATCGGCGGGCTGCTGGGATGGAAGACGAGTGCGCGTCACTTGCTGAACACGAGTTCGCGCACTTAGTTGCAGCCCTGCCATGCAGCCGGCGCGAGCGTTCCGGCAAGCCGTACTTCCACCCATGTCGCGATCAGACTGCGCCATGGATGGACAGGTCGGTGGGTAGTGGGATGAGGACAGAAGGCGAGGGCTGGAGGCTGGTGGAGGTCGTACGTCCCACCCATGTCGCGGTGGGACTGCGCCATGAATGGGGCACCGGGGGATTGTTGGGATGAGGACAGAAGGCGAGGGCTGGAGGCTGGTGGAGGTCGTACGTCCCACCCATGTCGCGATGGGACCTCGCCATAAATGGGGCACCCAGGGGATTGTGGCTGGCGTCGATGGGGAGGCGTTTCGCTTCGGTCGAGACGACAGCTTCTGCTGGGTGCGGGGCTGTCTGCGGGGTGGCTGCGCGGCATCTGAGGGGAGATGCGATTGAAGACGATGAAGACGCCGCAGGTACGGGTGGGGTATGAGGAGAGTGGGCCAAAGACGGGCGAGCCGATGCTGCTGGTGCATGGCTGGCCGGATTCGGCGCGGGCGTGGGACAAGGTGCTCCCGATGTTTCATAGCGCGGGATATCGGACGGTTGTGCCGTGGCTGCGAGGGTATGGGCCGAGTACGTTTCGTGATCGGCTGCTGGGTCGCTCGCCGCGACGAACGGGGCAGCCGGTGGCGTTTGCGCAGGATCTGCTGGCGCTGGCGGATGGGCTGGGATGGAAGCGGTTCGAGTATGTGGGGCATGACTGGGGGGCGCGGACGGGCTATGCGCTGGCGGCGCTGGCACCGGAGAGGCTGCGGTCGCTGACGGTGCTGTCCGTGCCGTTTGCGCCGGGCAAGGCGAAGCCGCCGGCGCTGGCGCAGGCACAGGCGTTCTGGTACCAGTGGCTGCTGTGCACGAAGCCGGGAGAGGCAAGGTTTCGCGAGGACCCGGTGGCGTTTGGGCGGGCGCAGTGGGACGCGTGGAGCCCGAAGGGCTGGTACACGGAGGCGGAGTTTGCCGAGGCGGCCGAGAGCTGGACGGGTGAGGACTTCAAGGAGGTGGTGCTGCACAGCTATCGGTCGCGGTGGGGGCATGCGGAGCTGGATCCCCAGTATGCCCGGCAGCAGCGGCGGTTTGAGGCGATGCGCACGATCGCGATGCCGACGACGCTGCTGCATGGGGTTGAGGATCGCTGCGAGCTGAAGGAGACGACGGACGGCGCTGAGCAGTACTTTTCGGGGAGGTATCGGCGGGTGCTGGTGGAGGGTGTGGGCCACTTTCCGCATCGCGAGGCGCCGGAGGTGGTGGCTGGGGTGACGCTTGCGGGCATGGCATACAGCGGGCGCTAGCGTTGCATGCAGCTGACGCGAGCATTGCATGCAGCAGGCGCTAGCATTGCATACAGCAGGCGCTAGCGTTGCATGTAGCCGACGCGAGCATTGCATGCAGCTGACGCGAGCATTGCATGCAGCTGACGCGAGCATTGCATACAGCAGGCGCGACTTCGTCGCAAGGGAACGAAAGGCAGCGGCACGGCTGGTGGTAACAGGGGCTTTGGCGGAGAGGGGATCTCGTGATGTTAGAGAGCTCTCATAAGGAATGGTGGAAGACGCAACAATGGGAGCCGATTGGCTCCCGTTGCTGGTGGTGCGGGGTTGCGGCTAAGCTTGTGGCTTAGGCCTGGAGCTTGCGACGCAGCACGCTGACTGCGCCGATGAGACCGGTGCCGAGCAGAGCGAGTGAAGAGGGCTCAGGCACGGCGGAGGGGGCGGTGGCAGCGGACGAGGCGGCGAAGGTGGTGATCGTGGCGGTCGGCTGGCCGTTGACATACTGCGAGGAGAAGGTGAAGGTTCCGGGGCCGGAGGTGCCGACGTAGGCGCCGGTGGAGCTGAAGAAGCCTTCGCCGGTGATGTTGAGGCAGGTGCTGCCCTTGGTGCAACCGAGGCTGCCATCGCCGCTGGCGATATAGCCGGCGTCGTACTCGGACATGTTGAAGGTGAAGGTGGTGCCATCACCGGTGACCTTGAAGATGGGCACGAGGCCGTTGGGGAAGGCGGCCGGCGGCGGCATGTTGACGCCGTTCTTATAGGGGAGCGTACCCGGCAGGAAGGAGATGGCGTCGCCATCAGCCAGGTAGGTGGCGAAGGTGCCGCCGATGGCGCCGGCGACGGTGGCACCGGGCTCGAAGGTGATGGTCGAGGTGGTGAAGGTGTCAGTTCCGTTGGCGGAGACATAGCCGCTGATGGGATCTGCGTGGGCGATAACTCCGGTGCAGAGGGCGAAGGCAGAAAGGGCAACGATTTGTTTGAGCATAGCTTTGGTCTCCACAGATAGATCGGTTAGCCGTACGAGGGGTGCCTCGTACGGGTTATAAGCAGGTTGCGTGCCAATCCCGAGAGATCGCTGAGGAACTGCTTAGCTCTTTGAATGTAACGACTTATCAATTAGGGCGCAATAAGCAAGTTCTAAGGAAGTGTAAATAATTGCACACAAGGGATGGGGATGTACCACCTTTGGGGTCTTTGTGAAGACAGGATCAACAGGACGGGAGAAGGGGGAAGATTTACCTGCGATCGACCCGGGAGGGATGTAGATCGGGAAGATTTTCCGGAGTTCGCGCGCGATTTGGCGCACCTATACTTGGTTTATCGCCCCTTCCCGGGCTTCCGCCTGATGTGCTGGATGTTCGCTTCCTCCGCCCAGCTCCCTGACACAGGCATGTCGAACTCCTGCGAAATGTACGACTGCTCCCGAAACGGAGCAGTGACCTTCCCCACACTTCCAAGAGAGGTTTTTCCTGCATGCGTATCGCATCTGTTGCCACGGCCTATCCCCCCTATCGTTACCCCCAGGCGCTTATTACAGAAGCGCTGCAGAAGCGTCGGTTGAACAATCCTGGCGAGTGCCGGCTGCGGGACAAGCTGCACTCGAACTGTGGTGTGGAATACCGGCACCTGATGTTTCCGATCGATAATGTGGGGATGTTTTCGGGCTTTGGCGAGAGCAATGATGCGTGGATTGCGGGCGCAACGCAGCTGGGGCAGCAGGCGATCCAGACGGCTCTGGACAAGGCCGGGCTGACGGTGGGGGACATTTCGGCGATCTTTTTTGCGTCGACCACCGGGATTGCGACGCCGAGCATTGATGCGCGGCTAGTGAACCTGATGAATTTTCCCAGCAACATCAAGCGGACACCGATCTTTGGGCTGGGATGTGTGGCTGGCGCGGCGGGGATCTCGCGCACGGCGGACTATGTACGCGCGTATCCGAAGCAATATGCGCTGCTGCTGTCGGTTGAGCTGTGCTCGCTGACGTGGCAGGAGGGGGATGAGTCGCTAGGCAATCTGGTGGCGACGGGCCTGTTTGGGGATGGGGCGGCGGCGGTGATTCTGGCCGGGGACGAGACGCCGCATGCGATGCGGCCGCGGAGCCTCGATCAGCCGTGCCCGCGAGTGCTCGATACGCGATCGACGCTGTACCCGGATACGGAGCACCTGGTGGGATGGAAGTTCAAGGATAACGGCTTCAACGTGGTGCTGTCGGCGGAGATTCCAGAGCTGGTGAACAAGTATCTGCGAGCGAACGTGGATGAGTTTCTGGGCGACAACGATCTTTCAGTGCAGGAGATCTGCAGCTTTATCTTCCACAGTGGCGGACCGAAGGTGCTGGAGGCGATGGAGAAGAGCCTGGAGCTGCCGAAGGATGCGCTGTCGGCCTCGTGGGACAACCTGCGGGAGATGGGCAATATGTCGTCGGTTTCGGTGCTGTCGGTGATGGAGGAGTATCTGGACAATCGGCCGGGGGATCCTGGGTCGCACAGCATGCTGGCGGCGATGGGGCCGGCGTTCTGCTCGGAGCTGGTGCTGCTGCAGTGGTAGGAGTTACGAGGCAGAAGAAAGCGAGCCTGGATCGAACTCGGATCCGGGCTTTGCTGTTTGTGGCGGTAAGGGTGCCAATAGGACGGCGTGTGTAGGAGGTGGAGCACCGAATGGGATTTGAACCCATGAATACTGGTTTTGCAGACCAGCGCGTTAGCCACTTCGCCATCGGTGCTTCTGGCCGCCGCGCCTGGGGTGGGCGGCGGAGAAATTGTGGTGCAGCTTAAGAAGTGACGGTGTCTTTGGGTTGGGTGGTGGTGCGGAGGTAGGATTTGACGGTTTTGTAGCCAGGGAAGAGTTTGTCGGCTTCGTCGTTTGAGACAGCGGCGGTGATGATGACGTCGTCGCCCTGCTTCCAATCGGCGGGGGTGGCCACCTTGTGCTTGGCGGTGAGCTGCATGGAGTCGAGGACGCGGAGGACTTCGTCAAAGTTGCGGCCGGTGGTCATGGGATAGGCAAGGTGGAGCTTGATCTTTTTGTCGGGGCCGATGACGAAAACGGTGCGAACGGGGGCGTTGTTGGCCGGGGTGCGGCCCTCGTAGGTGTCGCCGGCGTCGGCCGGGAGCATGTCGTAGAGCTTGGCGATCTTGAGCTCGGGATCGCCGATCATGGGGTAGTTGACCTTGGCGCCGCCGACATCTTCGATGTCCTGGGCCCATTTTTTGTGGTTCTCGACGGGATCGACGGAGAGGCCGATGACCTTGGCGCCGCGCTGGGCGAACTGGCCTTCGAGGTTGGCGACGGCGCCGAGCTCGGTGGTACAGACGGGGGTGAAGTCCTTGGGGTGCGAGAAGAGGACGGCCCAGCTGTCGCCGATCCACTCGTGGAAGCGGATGATGCCCTGGGTGGTCTCGGCGGTGAAGTCGGGGGCGGTGTCGTTGATGCGGAGGGACATTTGGAATCAGCCTCTATCGTTTTGGTAAGAACCTGGGATTTGATCAGTGGGGTGCGGGTTAGGAGGGCAAGAAAAAACCCACCTGGCGAAGGGCCCTGGTGGGTTCTGACTGATGCTGCGGACGAGGAAGACGGCCAGCTCAGGCACCCAACCCGGGGCGGAGACAGCGACAGCAGGCCGGGATGGAGAGGGTCGTCATGGTATGAATGTGTGCCGCTGCCAGCGGTGCTGGCTGGAACCCGTTTGGCCCATTGCGGTCTAAGTGGACGATACGTCTGAGGGCGGTTGGTGTCAAACGCGGGGAAAGGGACTGGGGATGTGGGGGCAGAGGGTAGAGCAAACTAGCTGAAGGTGTGCCATGTGGCTTTTGGGCAGAACGCGTCGCTGCGCTCCGTGGTTAAAGACGAAATGCGGGGGTTCCTCGCTGCGCTCGGAATGACAACCAAAAATTGCAAGAGCAAGAGCAAGAGCAAGAGCAAGAGCAAGAGCAAGAGCAAGGGCAAGGGCAAGGGCAAGGGCAAGAGCAAGGGCAAAAGCAAAGGTAAGGATACAGGCAAGAGCGGGGGATATTGGTAGGAGGAGAGTGAGCGATGCGGGAGCTGGAGTATGCGGTGCTGGATGTGTTTGCGGAGCGGCGGTTTGAGGGGAATCAGCTGGCGGTGTTTGGGGACGCGACGGGGCTGACGGACGACGCGATGCAGGTGATTGCGCGGGAGATGAACCTGTCGGAGACGGTGTTTGTGCTGCCGCGGGAGGTGGAGGTGGAGCGGGAGCGCGGGGTGCGAGTGCGCATCTTTACGACCGAGGAGGAGCTGCCGTTTGCCGGGCATCCGACGCTGGGTGCGGCGACGTGGGTGCGGCTGCACCATGCGGAGTTTGGCGGGGCGACGGAGATTTTGCTCGAGGAGAATGTGGGGACGATTCCGGTGCGGTTTGCGGCGGAGGATGGGCGGGCGGGGATGTTCGGGACGATGCGGCAGAACGATCCGGTGTTCGGGCCGACAGCGGGCGAGGGGTGGCCGACGCAGGCGGAGTTTGCCGAGGCACTGGGGCTGGCGGAGGGGGACATCGGGTTGGCGGGAGCGGAAGAGACGGTGCGGGTGGGAGCGAAATACAGGGGTCTCTCCACTGCGTCTTCGCGTGGCGAAGACTTCGGTCGAGATGACGACGTCTCTGGTTCCGGTCGAGATGACGACTTCTCTGCTTTCGGTCGAGCGGGCGGCTCTTCCAGTTTCGGTCGAGCGGGCGGCTTCGATGGCGGCATGGAGGGGCTTGGGCCGGTGGTGGCGCCGGTGCAGGTGGTGTCCACGGGGAGCGCGTTCTGCGTGGTTCCGCTCAAGTCGATGGAGGTGATGGGGCGGCTGGCGATTCCGCAGGCTAAGGCGCGGCCGCTGCTGGCGCGGGTGGGGGCGCGGTTCTTCTATTGCGTGGCGCGGGTTGAGCCGGTGGCTGGCGAGCGGATGGAGGGCGCTGGTGAGGAGCGCGCGGGGTGGCGGGGGCGGATGCAGTTTTATAACGGCGAGGATCCGGCGACGGGGTCGGCGGCGGGGTGCGTGGCGGCGTGGCTGGTGGAGCATGGGCTGGTGAAGAGTGGGCGGGAGGTGGTGCTAGAGCAGGGGGTGGAGATACGGCGGCCGAGCCGGCTGACGCTGCGGGCGACGAAGAGGGCTGGTTCAGACGGCGGGGATGGCGAGGTCACGGACGTGTTTGTCGGGGGGCGCACCATTCCGGTTGCAACAGGACGGCTTTTCCTGCCGTGATGCACGCGATTTTCACAGGAGATGTGGACGGAAGGCGTTCAGGGGAGCGGGTTTGCGAGAGATGGGTCGATGCGCAAGGGGGATCTGCGGGCGGTTTCGCTAAAACTTCGCTGTTGCGCGGGTGGATGGGGGTTCGTAGGCTGGGATTCGAGTTGCTGAGGTCCGGCGCAACGCCGGATGTCAGACAGCCCTAGTACTTTCGCCTGAGTTACCACAATTTGAGCTGAGAGAGACCGCGCTGCGAGGCAGATGGCGGGCCACTCATGGACAGCGCACCGAGACTGCTTCTCGACGGGTAGGACCCTTCTGTTTTTCGGGAGGGCCAAACAGCCCCGATCGCATGGCAGACGGTGGCCGCAGTCTGTGGGGGCTGCCTGGCAACCTGCTGAGCGGGACGGGATCTCTCGCACCCACGGTTTGGCCGCGACGGCTGGCCTGGTGGACCTGTCTTCGCGACGGGCTGAGGAGAGCTTTGCGCTCGTCCGAGAGGCCTGTCCGAAGCAGACGCCCCAGCTCGCTCTTAGAAGCAACCGGCCGCGGGTGAAGGCTCGTCACGTCCTCCGTTTGGTGCGTCGCTTACCCGCGGCGCGCTTGAAGGAGCCTATTGCCTCTGGCACGCTGCAACGGCGGGTTGGAGGAGAAGCGAGACCGCATGCGCCCGAAGAAGACGATTCTGTGTGTTGATGACAATGAACAGGTACTTTCGGTACGAACCTTTCTGCTGGAGACACGAGGGTATCGGGTGATGCCGGCGCGGTCGTCGCAGGAGGCGATTGAGCGGCTGGAGGGCACGTTGCCGGGGTCGATCGACCTGCTGCTGTGCGATCTGCTGATGCCGGGGATGGATGGTAATGAGCTGGTGCGGCGGGCGAAGGGGATGCATCCGGGGCTGCCGGCGATGATTGTGTCAGGGACGGTGAACTCGTTTGACCGGGCGGGGTATGCGGATGTGTTTCTGCCGAAGGGGGCGTGCTCGCCGGCGGAGATGATTGAGCGGATCCGGGTGCTGGTGGCGCGAAAGCGCGGGCCGAAGAAGGCGGGGATGCTGGGGGCGGCGGGGATGCAGGTGGCGGTGGCGGGGTGACGGCGGCGAGTAGGGCTTTGGGAACAAGGCTTCGGGATTCGCGTCGCTGCGCTCCGTCGGGAAGAGCGAGATGCGGGGATCCTTCCGCTTCGCTCAGGATGACAACCAAGATCTGCTGCGGGTGAGTGGCTCACGGAGGCGGGATAGAAGAGTCGGGCATCGTTGGGGGGCGGGGAGGGCTCCTATGAGGTATGTCGAATGCGCTGCTGGCGGAGATGTCGGATCGGTTTGAGGGGGAGTTGGTGGCGGAGGCGGCGACGCAGAGGCCGACCGATGAGCCGGGGGAGCTGGTTGCGGGAAAGTTGTGGCGGCCGCGGCGGGTGCTGATTACGCCGGATGCGTATGCGCTGCCGTATGGGCGGGCGATGCTGGAGCGTGCGGAGGGGTTTGGGGCGACGGTGGTGAAGCTGTCGGCGAACCGGCTGACGGGGTTGACTGCGGAGACGCCGGGTAAGAGCTATGCGCTGGCGAAGTCGACGTTGGCGATTGTGGTGTCGCCGCCGGGAGCGCGGAAGCTGCAGCCAATTCCACCGTCGGCCGACTGGCAGTTTCATGTGGCGCAGGGGTGTCCGGCGCACTGCCAGTATTGCTATCTGGCGGGGTCGCTGAGTGGGGCGCCGGTGACGCGGGCGTATGCGAATCTGCCGGAGATTCTGGAGGGGTTGCGGAGCTATGCGGGGGCGGGGCAGGTGACGTCGAAGTCGCGGGAGAGAGCCAGCGAGGGGACGACGTTTGAGGCGTCGTGCTACACGGATCCGCTGGGGATTGAGCATCTGACGGGGTCGCTGGGGGAGGCGATCCGCTTCTTTGGCGAGTGGGAGGCGCCGGTGCAGCTGCGATGGACGACGAAGTTTGACGCGGTGGGTGGGCTGGCGAAGCTGCCGCACAACGGGCGGACGCGGGTGCGGTTCAGCGTGAATGCGGCGGCGGTGTCGCGGGACTTTGAGGGTGGGACGGCGAGTGTGGCGCGCCGGCTGAAGGCTCTGGGGACGATGGCGCGGGCGGGGTATCCCGTTGGGCTGACGGTGGCGCCGATCATGCCGGTCGAGGGGTGGCGGGAGCAGTATCGGGCGCTGTTTGAGAGTGTGCGTGATGTGGTTACAGATCTGGCGGGGCTGGATCTGACGGTGGAGTTGATCACGCATCGCTTCACGCCGGGGTCAAAAGAGGTGCTGCTGGGCTGGTATCCGAAGACGACGCTTGATCTGCGGGAGGAGGCGCGGACGGAGAAGCGGAACAAGTTTGGCGGGTTCAAGTATGTGTATCCGAAGGACTCGATGGGGGAGATGAAGGCGTGGTTTGAGGAGACGATTCGGGAGGTGCTGGTGGGGGCGCGGGTTTTGTATTGGACTTGAGTGGGGTTGTGAAGAAGCGCGTCGCTTTGCTCCGTAGCGAAAAGCGAAATGCGGGGATCCTTCCGCTTCGCTCAGGATGACAGCTGAAAAAATTGGTCAGGCTTCGACGAGGCCGTAGCGGCGTTGCCATTGTTCGCGGAGGCGGGTCCAGACGGCTTCGATCTCTGCGCGGGGCGTGGTGGGGTCGGGGCCGGTGGCGAAGGTTTGGGCCTCGGTGCGGGCGAGATCGAGGAGGGCTCGATCGCGGAGGAGGTTGGCGACGCGGAGCTCTGGGGTGCCGGCCTGGCGGGTGCCAAAGAACTCGCCGGGGCCGCGCTGTTCGAGGTCGAACTCGGCGAGGGCGAAGCCGTCGGTTGTGGAGACCAGGGCATTGAGGCGGGCTTCGGCGGACTCGGAGATGCGGTCGCCGGTGACGAGCAGGCAGTAGCTTTTGTTGGCGCCGCGACCGACGCGGCCGCGCAATTGGTGGAGCTGCGAGAGGCCGAAGCGCTCGGCGTGGTCGATGACCATGAGGGTGGCGTTGGGAACGTCGACGCCGACCTCGATGACGGTGGTGGCGACGAGGACATCGAGATCGCCGCGAGCGAACTGGCGCATGGTGATCTCTTTTTCTGCGGGGGTGAGGCGGCCGTGGAGGAGGCCGAGGCGAAGGCCGGCGAGGGCGCCGGTGCGGAGCTCGTCAAACATGTCGGCGGCGGCGCGTAGTTTTTGTTTGGGGAAGAGCGGGGCGGGTCGTTCATTTGTAACTGCTTTTGATCGCTTGCCGGTGCGGGTGGGTTTGCGGCCTTTTGCTTCGGCGATGAGGCGGGTGGCGATGGGGTCGGGGGCGTGGTGGCTGGCGGATGGTTCGGAGTTGAGGCTGGGTGAGCGGCGGGGGCTTTTCGACGCAAGGGATCTCTCCGCTGCGTCTTCGCTGTGCGAAGACTTCGGTCGAGATGACGCCTGGTGGGCCGGTGGGGAAGCGGGTCCCTCAACTTCGCTTCGCTTCGGTCGAGATGACGGCTTCCTCCTACTGTCATCGTGCTGTGGAGAAGCGGGTCCCTCCACTGCGTCTTCGCTGCGCGAAGACTTCGGTCGGGATGACAGGGTGTTGGGTGATCGGGAGGTGACAGGCTCGGCGGGTTCGTCGTGGGCGAAGTCGAGTTCGGCCTGGTCTTCGTTGGCGCCTTCGATGATGGGGTAGACGATGTAGGCCTGGCGGCCGGCGGTGACTTGTTTGCGGAGGAAGGTCCAGACGTCGTTCATGCGCTGGTGCGAGGTGCGGCGGGTGGTGATGGGGGTGCGGCCGGGGGGGAGCTCGTCGATGACGGAGGCGTCGAGGTCACCGTACATGGTGAGGGCGAGGGTGCGGGGGATGGGGGTGGCGGTCATGACGAGGGTGTCGGGCTCGGCGGGTTTGTCGCCGGCGGCTTCGGGTTTGCGCATGAGGCGGAAGCGCTGCTGGACACCGAAGCGGTGCTGTTCGTCGATGATGACGAGGCCTAGGTTGTGGAAGTGGACTTTGGGTTCGATGAGGGCGTGGGTGCCGATGGCAAGGTGCGCGGTGCCGCGCGCGATGCGGTTGCAGGCTTCGCGTTTGGTGGCGGTGTCGAGCGAGCCGGTGAGGAGGGTGACGCGGTAGGGCTTGCCGGTGCGGGGGCTGATGGCTTCGGCGAGGAGCTTCCTGGCGGCGAGATAGTGCTGGGTGGCGAGGATCTCGGTGGGGGCCATGAGGGCGACCTGGAAGCCGTTTTCGATGGCGATGAGGGCGGTCTGGATGGCGACTATGGTCTTGCCCGAGCCGACGTCGCCCTGGAGGAGGCGGCGCATGGGCTGGGGGCGGCGCATGTCGGCGGCGATCTCGCCGAGGACGCGTTTCTGGGCGGCGGTGGGATGGAAGGGGAGGACCTGCTTGAGGGCGCGGCGGACGGATTCATTTGTAACGAAGGCGGTGCCTTGTCTCTCGCGGAGGCGGCGGCGCTTGAGCTCGAGGCCGAGCTCGAGGAAGAAGAACTCTTCGAAGACGAGGCGGCGATGGGCGGGGGTGGTGGAGGCGATGAGGTCGAGCATGTTGGTGCCGGACTCGGGGAAGTGGACCTGGCGGAGGGCGGTGAGGCGAGGTGGGAGGTGGAGGCGGGTGAGGAGGGTGGCGGGGAGGGTTTCGTGGGGGGTGGAGGCTGGGGGCTTTTTGAAAGAAGGGGTCTCTCCACTGCGCTTCGCTTCGGTCGCGATGACGGCTTTCTGAGGGTGCGATGCTTCGGTCGAGATGACGGCTTTTTGGGAGGGCGATGCTTCGGTCGAGATGACGGCGTTAACTGGGATCGGTGGCGAGGGAGAAGCGGGTCCCTCCACTGCGCTGCGCTCCGGTCGGGATGACAGGTCTGAGGTGAGCGGGGTTAGGGCCGGCGTAGCGAGGGCGAGGTCTTCGAAGATGTGCCAAAGGACGCGGCGGAGCCAGCGGGAGGTGAGGCGGGCTCCCCAGGCGGTGGTGCCGCCGAGGGTTTCGTAGACGGGGACGATGCGATCGACTTCGAGGGTTACATATTTTTCGTCGGGCGAGCCGGGCGCGGGGAGGAGTTCGAACTGGGGCTGGATCATCTTGAGGCGGCCGGCGGCGGAGCGGGAGGCTTCGAGCTGGCCGTAGAGGGCGACGCTGGCGCCGAGAGGGAAGCGGTCTTTGAGGTAGGCGCCGTTGAACCACATGGCTTTGATGGTGGAGGTGCCCTGGCCGACGGTCATTTCGAAGAGGGGTATGCGGGCGGTGCGAAGGAGGGCGGCGCCGCGGACCTCGCCGATGACCGAGGCCATGGTGCCGGGCCTGAGGTCGGCGATGGGCTGCGGGTGGAGGCGATCTTCGTAGCGGAAGGGGAGGTGGTAGAGGAGGTCTTCGACGGTGTGGAGGTCGCGGCGGGCAAGTTCGGCGGCGACGCGCTCGCCGATGCGCTTGACGAAGCGGAGGGGTGTGGAGAGCTCAAGCACTGGCTTGATGGTAGCGCGTGCGGGCGGGACCGAAAAAGAAGGGTAGACCGGAGGCTTACGCAGGTTTGCGGACATGTAACCAGGGGCCGTATATACTGCCGGCCATGGCTGATATTTCGAAGCACGTTGACAAGGCGTTTGAGCAGATGTCGTTTGAAGAGCTGGCGGATGCGCCGGTGGATGCGTTGCAGGGTGTGTCGAAGGGGGATGCCGAGTTGTTGCAGAAGGCGTTCAACATTCGGACGATCCGCGACATGGCGGAGAGCAAGTACTTTCGCTGGGCGCAGGGGATTGTGCATCTGTCGAAGACGACGAAGGGCTAATGGCCAAGGGCTGACGGCTAAGGGCTGATCTGAGTGCTGCTGGCTCGTGCGATGTGGTGGAGCTACGGGCGGGGCTGTGTCCAGGGAGTCGGACGCCTGGGGCGAGCTGCGATGGGATCAACATTGCCGATTGAAGCGGCGGAGTCGGCTGTGCGTGCGCTGCTAAACTTTTCTGTGAGCGAGATGGATGGAAGGCACGTGACTGCGCATGAGTTCTGGACTGGCGCCGATTGTTGAGCTGGTGGAGGTGTCGAAGAGCTACGACACGAAGAAGGCGGTACGTGGGGTGAGCCTGCGGATTGAGCCGGGAACGATGTTCGGGCTGCTGGGGCCGAATGGGTCAGGCAAGACGAGCTCGATCCGGATGATGATCGGGATTACGGTGCCGGATGCGGGCGAGGTGCGGCTGTTTGGGCAGACGTTTACGCGGGCGGCGTTGAAGCGGGTGGGGTATCTACCGGAGGAGCGCGGGCTCTACAAGAAGATGAAGGTGCTGGACCAGCTGGTGTTTCTGGGGCAGCTGCATGGGTTAAGCGCGGGGACGGCGGAGACGCGGGCGCGCAGCTGGTGCGAGCGGATGGAGATCACCGAGGCGATGCCGAAGAAGACGGAGGAGCTTTCGAAGGGGATGCAGCAGAAGATCCAGTTTATTGCGTCGCTGCTGCATGAGCCGGAGCTGGTGATTATGGACGAGCCGTTTTCAGGGCTGGATCCGGTCAATGGAAAGCTGCTGCAGGACACGCTGGTGGAGCTGCGCGCTGCCGGCAAGGCGATTGTGTTTTCGACACACCGGATGGACCAGGCGGAGAAGCTGTGCGACTCGATCGCGCTGATCAGCCGGGGCGAGGTGGTGCTGGCGGGGGCGATGCGCGAGGTGAAGAGCCGCTATCCAAGGAACCGGG
>CAXSEC010000052.1:0-4779 GCA_964236325.1 uncultured Acidobacteriaceae bacterium
CACCAGAATCACCGTCGTCCGGATCGCCGTCGCCAGATTGCTGTCGATCCCCGACACCCCCACCTTCGCCAGCACCGCCGTCGCCGCCGCAAACACCGCCGACAGCATCGCCCATCCCAGCCATCCCATCGCCATCGTGTGTCCCCCTGCCGCGCCCGCACCAGCTTGACGCCACGGCAAGCAACGCTCATCGTGAGTCTATGCGCCTCTGCTGCCGCTTGTTGCCTCGTCTGCTGATCCTCACCGCATCTCTCCTCGCCGCCGACACGGCAACACTCGCCGCACAGGCGCCCATGGACATCCCCCACTCCGTCCCCATGGACACATCTCTGCCCACGCCCGCCAACCTCTCCCTGCGCTCCCTCTTCCTCGTCGGCGACTCCGAAATCAGCTCCGGCCCCGGCGGCACCTCCGCCGCCGGCGAAGGCTGGGGCCAGCCGCTCGCCGCCTTCTTCGATCCCACCAAAATCAACGTCGTCAACCGCGCCATCACCAGCAGCTCCAGCCGCGCCTACATCGCCGAAGGCTACTGGGCCGACACCCTCGCCCTCCTCAAGCCCGGCGACATCGTCCTCATCCAGTTCGGCCAGAACGAGGCCGCCCACTCTGCCGCGCCAGCCACTACCGCCGCCAGTGCCACCGTTGCGCCAGCTACCCAGTCCGCATCCGACCTCCCCGTCGAAAGCAGCCTCCCCGGCACCGCCGACGACTTCCGCGAGATCGTCTCGCCCGCCACCACCCAGCACGGCGTCATCCACACCTATGGCTGGTACCTCCGCGAAATGGTCGTCGACGCGCTCGGTCGCGGCGCTACCCCCATCCTGTGCTCGCCCTCGCCCCACCGCGACTGGCAGGCCGGTCACATCCGCCAGAGCGCCGACACCTACACCGCCTGGGCCCAGGCCATTGCCCTCCAGCAGCGCGTCGCCTTCGTCGATCTCAACCGCATCCTCGCCGACCGCTACGACGCCCTCGGCGAAGCCGCCACCAGCCCCCTCTTCAACACCTTTGGCACTAACACCAGCACCGCCGGCGCCCAGGCCGCCGCCCAGCTCCTCGTCGGCGCTCTCAAAGGCCTGCGCCCCGATCCACTCAACGGCTACTTCTCCTCAGCCGCCACCACCATCACCGCGATCCCCCCGCCGCCGCCGCCGCCGCCACTCCAGCCCGCACCCAGCCTCCAGCCCACGCCCTAGCCGCCCGTCCTACAGCGCCGCCGTCAGCAGATCCACACTCTCCCACTCCCCGTGCTCGATCGCCGCCCGTATCTGCGCCGGCGTCTTACCCGCCTTCGTCTGCTGATACGCAAACACCGCCTCCTTCATGCACGTCGAACACGCCGCGCCATGCGTCCCCTCAAAGCAGCTATGCAGGCTCTTATGCCCCAGCGCCCGATCACACCGGCAATAGCACGGCAGCTGGTTGATCACACCCGGTATCTTGCCCGCCATCACGTACGCCGTCGTCTGGTACGAGTGCGAAAAGTAGGGTCCCGTCAGTTGGTCTCCCGCCATCACCGGCGGCGCCGTCTTCAACAAAACACCGTGGTTATACGCTGGAATATCATCTGCCGGGTTAGACCACTGCGCCGATGCCGCCAGCGTCGCCAACCCCAAAGCCACACACCCAAGAACCCGCTTCATGGTGCCCATTCTACCGCGATCAACCGGCCAGCTTAAAAAAAGGACGGCACGTCTCGATGTTCCGAATCCGTGCCGGGAGGCCAGTGACGCAACCCAGATCAGAACTCCACCAGCTCCGACCGTTATCTGTCGTGGACCAACTTCGCTTCCACTGTTGACTACCGTATCATCTTCCAAACTTGGTAGCAACTCATTTCAGCAATTCCACTATCCATATAGACGCACACACCCGCAAAAAGTTGCTCACCGGCGACCCTTTCACACGCCTCCCCACTCTGCGCCCCTTTAGGCAGCCCGCACCTTCACCGAAGCACACCAAGCGCCGCGGAAAGATCCCGCATTCCGCGCCAAAAACGACTTCATAAAGCCACCAAACTTTCCATCCCTGTATCCTGCAGCCCAGCCCATGCCCGTCTCCATCATCATCCCCGCCCTCAACGAAGCCGAATCCATCGCCCACGTCGTCCGCTCCATGCCCTGGCCCCTCATCGCCGAGTGCATCGTCGTCGACAACGGCTCAACTGACGCCACCGCCCACCTCGCCGCCGCCGCCGGCGCCCGCGTAATCACCAGCCCCCGCGGCTACGGCAACGCCTGCCTCGCCGGCTCGCTCGCCGCCCTCCCTACCTCGGACATCCTCGTCTACATGGACGGCGACGGCGCCGATATCATCGCCGACCTCCCCCGCCTCATCGACCCCATCCTCGCCAACCAGGCCGACTTCACCATCGGTTCGCGCATCCGCGGCCACCGCCAACCCGGCTCCATGCTCCCCTCGCAGATCTTCGCCGCCCACCTCGTCGGCCTGCTCCTCCGCCTCTTCCAGGGCGTCCGCTACACCGACATGGGCGCCTTCCGCGCCATCCGCCGCTCCTCCTTCACCGCCCTCGGCATGTCCGAACTCACCTTCGGCTGGAACCTCGAAATGCAGATCAAGGCCGCCCAGCACCGCCTCCGCATCCTCGAGCTCCCCGTCGACTACCGCTGCCGCATCGGCGGCGAATCCAAGGTCGCCGGCAACCTCCAGGCCTCCGTCAAAGCCGCCATCCGCATCCTCGCAGTCCTCTTCCGCGTCGGCCTCCGCCGCTCCCCAAACCTCCCGCCCTCAACTAACTCATCGGCACCGCCCGCAAATACTTAAGGCACCGGCACCGTCTCCCGCACCTTCAGCTTCTCCTTCGCGTCCTCATCCCCCGGGTTCAGCTCCGCAGCGACCTTCCGTAGCCTGCACTTGGCGCCGCCGGCATCCACGTCGTCAGTCGGTATCAAGACCTCTGCCGCACCGGTCTCCGCAGCGCGCGAGCCGGGGCATCAAACCGCCCCGTCGTCGCCAGCGACCCAGCGATCAAAATATCGACCAGACGCCGAGCGCTCGCCTCCCAGTCCGGCATAGCCGTCGTATAGAAGACCCCGATCAGCGCTCGAACCAGGTCGTCCGGCTTCGTCCGTGCATGAAGATCGCCACTGTTAATCGCGCGTTGCACCAAACTGAGGAAGGTGCCGTGGATCTGACCGCGCGCCCCGTCAATAAGGCGCGTAGACCCGCCCGCAACCGTGTCCATCGCAGGAAGAATCAGCTTCTTGTCGGCCACATGGTCAATGAAGAGAAGCATCCAGCCTCGCAGTGCTTCGATCGGCGTCATCGTCGCGGCAAAGCGCCGCCCGGAGGCAGTCAGCTTCTCGACCTCGCTCCGGTAGACCGCTTCGACCAGCGCATCGCGAGTAGGGAAGTGGCGGTACAGCGTGCCCGGCCCGATCTCCGCACGACGGGCAATATCGTCAAGCGTCGCCTCCGCCCCGTGCTGGGTAAAGGCGAGTCGTGCCACCTCAAGGATGCGTTCGCGATTACGCCGTGCATCGGCGCGCAGCGTGCGCGGCGCCGGAGACGACGGGAGCTGTTCTCTTGCCATAACCAGACTCGGTCAAATACTTTCTTTGCAACCGGAGGAGGTCTCCGGTTTTCTCTTCCACACATACGGAGACTGTCTCCGTTCTATGCGGCGATCAGGAGCCTGTCAACTCGGTCACGGCCCCAGACGCGGTCGCCCCAACCACCAGCGAAAGGAAAGTCAATGCGAGTCTTTGTAACCGGAGCGACAGGATTCATCGGCACAGCCTTGGTCAAGCAGCTCATCGAGGCAGGGCATCAGGTGCGCGGTCTGACGCGCAGCGATGCCGGTGTGGAGCAGCTGCGGACAGCAGGCGCCGAGGTGCATCGCGGAGACCTCACCGATCTGGACAGCCTTCGCAGCGGCGCAACCGGCATGGATGCTGTGGTCAACCTCGCCTTCAACCATGACTTCTCGAAGTTCGCGCAGAACGGAGAGGATGAGCGAAAGGCGATCGAGGCGCTCGGGTCTGCGCTGGAACCAGGCAAGCTGCTGGTCGTCACCTCCGGGACGGGACTCGTCAGCGGCGGCACGGGGCATCTTCGTGCGGAAAGCGATCTGCCGCAGCCCTCCGCCCACATTCCGCGCCAGCCGGAAGACACAGCACGGTCCGTTGCCGAGCGGGGTGTGCGTGTGGGTGTTGTGCGCCTGCCGCAGGTGCACGACACCCGCAAGCAGGGCTTGATTACCTACCTGATCCAGGTAGCGCGCGAAAAGGGTACCTCTGCATATGTCGGCGATGGAGCCAATCGCTGGGCAGCCGCACCCCTGGAAGACGTGGCGCATCTCTATCGCCTGCTCGTCGAGGGCACCAGGCCAGGCTTCACCGTCTACCACGCCGTTCAGCAAGAGGGTGTCCCCCTTCGGCAGATCGCGGAGACCATCGCCGGGGGCCTGCAGCTGCCCGCGCTCTCGCTGACTCCAGAACAGGCGCCCGCTCACTTCGGCTGGTTAGGCCACTTCGCCGGCTTGGACATGCCTGCTTCAAGTGAGTGGACGCGTCAAACACTCGGCTGGCAGCCAGCCGGCCCAGGCTTGATCGAAGACCTCACCAACATGAACTATTTCTGACGCAGTCGCCCGCGCGAGCAGGAGACACCTGATCCTCTCGAGACAGGGAGCACCCTGGGAGCCTGCAGGGCGCTCCCTTGCCAACGAAGAAGTTCTAAGGAGACAGCTGATGAAGTCCCCCTGTGCTGATGAAGCGCCCCTGTGCTGATGAAGCGCCCCTGTGCTGATGAAGCGCC
>CAXSEC010000052.1:4879-20684 GCA_964236325.1 uncultured Acidobacteriaceae bacterium
CTGTTAAGGGCATGGCTTCAGCCATGCCATACGTGCTCTCCGCAACTTGCGGCTTTAGCCGCTAAGGACAGCTTGGTCATACTGTCAGGACTTAACCAGACTCTCTTCCTCAGGCCGTCTCACCTATGAGTGTTCGGCTCCAGCTGTGAAAGCTGCTGTCGCGCGATGCGGCCTGGCTGTAGGTTGAG
This sequence comes from uncultured Acidobacteriaceae bacterium, assembly GCA_964236325.1. Taxonomy (GTDB): domain Bacteria; phylum Acidobacteriota; class Terriglobia; order Terriglobales; family Acidobacteriaceae; genus Edaphobacter. Next base: position 5,068 of record CAXSEC010000052.1, read on the forward strand.
ACGCCCGCCCGTCTGCAGCGCGAAGCCTGATGGCAGCTGTTCCCGCTGGGTGCAACGTGCACCAGGGTGCCTTCCACCACCACCCGCGTCCTGTCGTCCAGCGTTATCCTGAACAGGCCCATGCCGGAACCCGTCTTTGCTCTTGGCCGCGTGAACGTCGTCCGTGGTGATCGCCCCGTTCTCACCGACATCAACCTCACGCTCGCCGCCGGCGAGCACCTCGCCATCCTCGGCCCCAACGGCTGCGGCAAGTCCACCCTGCTCAAAGTCCTCACCTGCGAGCTCTACCCGCTCGCCGTCAACCCCGATGGCTCCCGACCGTCGGTCAGCATCTTCGGTCGCGAGCGCTGGGATCTCGTCCAGCTTCGTCAGCGGCTCGGCGTCGTCTCGGCCGAGCCCCCGGCAACTCCCATGCTTGCCACATCCGGCCTCAACGCCATCCTCACCGGCTTCTTCTCGAGCTCAACCCTCTGGCCCAACCTCACCATCACCTCCGCCATGCGCGATCGCGCCGAACAGCTTCTCGCGCAGGTTGGCGCGCAGCACCTCCGCGACCAGCTCGTCGGAGAAATGTCGGCCGGCCAGCAGCGCCGCATCCTGATCGCCCGCGCCCTCGCCGGCTCCCGCGCCGCCGCCCTGCAGGCATCCACGCCGAACCCCGGCGAAGCTGCGCCAGCCGAAATGCTCCTCCTTGACGAGCCCTCAAACGCCCTCGACCTCGCCGCCCAGCAGGACCTCCGCCACCTGCTTCGCACCCTCGCTCGAGCGGGCGTCACCATCCTGCTCATCACCCATCAAACCGCCGACATCATCCCGGAGATCACCCGCGTCCTCTTCATGGAACATGGCCGCATCGCCGCCGACGGCCCAAAGCTCGACCTGCTCACCGCCCCCCGACTCTCACTGCTCTTCAAAACCAGAATCGAACTCACCGAGCGCGACGGCTTCTTCCATACCTGGTAGCCCTTCGCCATCACCTGGGCGCGCGCTTTCTTCGAACCTCCGCGAGATCCGCTCCAAACACGCCCTAACCCACGCGAAAACATGCTTAACCTGAGCGAAAAAGCGTCGGTATAGCCCTACTGCGGCTTCCTGATGATGCCTTCCTGCAGCTTCACCAGCACAGGTCGGGGAAAGGTGGTCGGTCCCAGCACTGAAATCCGCGGCACCGCGCCCCTCACCATCGCCACCTCGTCGCATGCATACAGCCGCGGGCAGGTCTGGCAATCCTTGTAGATCTTGTCCGGAAGTACTGTCCTTTCAACAACTCTGAAGTCATAGTGAAGGAAGAACTGCGGAATGCGCGTGAACAGACACACACAACTGACCTCCTGGTGATCCGCCTCCTCTAAAAGCGCCCGCAGCAGAGCCCCGCCAGCCCCTCGACCCTTCGCCTCCGGCTTTACCATAATGGACCTAACCTCTGCCAAATGAGGACCATACAGGTGCAGCGCACCGCATCCCAGCAGCTTCCGGTCAACGTCTTCCGCAACCGCGAAGTCGCGGACGTTCTCACAAATCTCCGCATAGCTGCGCGGCAGCAAAGTCCCGTCATGCGACAGGGAACTCACCAGCTCGAAGATGTTCGCCGCGTCCGGCAACTTTGCCGCGCGCACAAACACCCCGGCTCCACTCGCCGCCGTCATTCCGACCGTTGCCGACGGCTTAGCTGCCAACCCGAACTCCTTCATTGTCAGTAGTTTGCGAGCTTAGCCGGGAGGCAGCAGCAGCCAGCTCCGCAGCCACTCGCCGCCGCGCCGTGCCGCCGACAACGTCGTGGCAGTCCAGCGTGGCCTCGAGTGTAAGTGCAGCGAAGATACCCTCATCAAAGGCATCACTGAACCGGCTTAGCTCTGCAAGGGAAAGCTCCTCAAGCTCGCGGCCGTCCTCCAACCCGAAGCGCACAGCATGCCCGACCTGTTCATGCGCGGTCCGAAACGGCACACCCTTGTTCGAAAGATAAGTTGCTGCAGCCATTGCGTTTAGATAGCCCTTGGAGGCGGCTGCGGCCATCCTGTCAAAGCGAAAGCGAAGCGATCGCGTGAACGTCGGCAGCACAGAAAGCATGCCGGTCACCGTGTCCACGGCATCGAAGACCGGCTCCTGCCCTTCTTGGAGGTCCTTGTTGTACGCCAGTGGCAGGCCCTTGATCAACATGGTCAACGTAGCCGATGCACCAAAAAGCCGCGCCGACTTGCCTCGGATCAACTCAGTGAGGTCAGGATTCTTCTTCTGCGGCATCGCGCTCGAACCCGTCGAAAACGCCTCCGGCAGGTCAAGGAAGCCGAACTCCGCCGTTGAAAACAAAGTAAGTTCCTCAGCAAAACGTGAGACATGAAGACCAAAAATCGACAGAGTCTGGGTGAACTCCAAGGCAAAGTCGCGATCACTGGTCGCGTCCATGCTGTTCGCTGTCGGACCATCAAAGTCGAGGGATTTCGCGGCAACCGCTCGATCGAGCGGAAGGGTAGCACCTGCGATTGCTCCTGATCCGAGCGGACAGCGATTCAGGCGGCCTCGGCAATCTGCGAGGCGAGACATGTCCCGCTCGATCATGCTGACATAAGCCAACAGCCAATGCGCTACCAGCACCGGCTCTGCACGCTGCAGATGCGTGTAGGAAGGCATCACCGCACTACCAGCGGCCTGCGCCAGCGCAATCAACGCAAGAGCCCATTCCTGCTGGTCTCGGCGGATGCGATCGATCGCGTCACGAACGTAGAGCCGCATGTCCGTCGCTATCTGCTCGTTTCGACTGCGACCAGTATGCAGCTTCAGCGCCAGATCGCCGATGGCGCGCGTGAGTTCAAGTTCAACGAAGTGATGAACATCTTCCGCTTGTCTGGCCGAAGCGGAAAAGCTCGCCGCAGACTGGTTCAGATCACTTTCCGTATCAACTTCAAGCTGGCCCACAATCTCCAGACCAGCAATCATGCGCGTTGTCTCCGCAGAAGACAGAACTCCCGCGGCCGCGAGCATGTGCGCATGCGCGATGCTGGCGCGGACTTCTACCTGGATCAGTCGGTAGTCGAAGGGGAAGGATCGCTGCCAAGCCTCGAACCCCCGGTCGAGGGGCTCGCGAAAGCGGCCGCTCCACATCTTGCCCGGCTGACCCGCGCCGTTCTGGTCGCTCACTTGGCGAACTCCTTCACCTTCACCTTCTGCTTCAGCACCTGCGCGCGGACCCGTGCCGGGAGGCCCAGGATCTTGATAAAGCCCGCGGCGTCTTTCTGGTCGTAGCTCGCTCCCATGGTGAAGGAAGAAAGATCGGCGTTGTAGAGCGAGAACTTCGAGGAGCGGCTGACAAACGAGATATTTCCCTTGTAGAGAGAGAGCTTGACCGAACCGGTGACGTTTTCTTCCGCCTTCGAGAAGAACGCGTCGAGCGACTCGCGAAGTGGCGTAAACCACAGGCCAAAGTAGACGAGCTCAGCATACTTTAGAGCCAGCGTCTCTTTAAAGTGTGCCGATTCGCGATCAAGTGTAAGGCTTTCAAGCTGGCGCAAGGCCTCAAGGATGAGGGTGCCTCCGGGAGTTTCGTAAGCCCCGCGACTCTTCATGCCGACGAAGCGATTTTCCACAATGTCGATGCGGCCGATGGCGTTGCGGCCGCCGATTTCATTAAGAAGTTCAACCAGCTGCACCGGAGGCAGATGTTGACCATCCACCGAGACGGGGACACCCTGCTCAAAACCAATCTCTACAACTTCTTCTCGGTCAGGCGCGTCCTGGGGTGAGTTGGACATGCGCCATGTGGAAGGATCGACCGGCTTATCAGTGCCCTCAAGTTCGCCGCCTTCATGGGAGACATGCCACAGGTTGCGGTCGCGCGAGTGAATCTTCGTGCGGCTGGCTTCGACCTGAACGCTATGCGCCTCTGCGTAGTCGAGACAGTCTTCGCGGGAGACGAGATCCCACTCTCGCCACGGCGCGATGACCTTTAGTTCTGGTGCAAGCGCCTGGAAGGCGTGCTCGAAACGAACCTGATCGTTCCCTTTCCCCGTGCACCCGTGAGCCAGAGCGGTTGCACCTTCGGAGAGGGCAACCTGAACCTGGTGTTTGGCGATCACTGGACGAGCGATCGAGGTGCCAAGAAGGTATCTATGCTCATAGACAGCGCCTGCGCGGAGCGTTGGCCACACGTAGTTCGTCAGAAACTCTTCGCGAAGATCCTTGACGATGGCCGACTTGGCGCCGGTTGCGTATGCCTTCTTGACGACCGCATCGATGTCTTCTCCCTGGCCGACATCAGCGATGAAGGCGATGACGTCATACCCGTAATGTTCATTGAGCCAGGGAATGATGATCGAGGTATCAAGCCCACCCGAGTATGCGAGAACAACTTTCTCCGCCATGGTGAAGATCCTTTGCTTTGTCCGCTTTGTTCCGTTGAGTGAACCACAATGATGTAGAGCAACGAGTCGATTAGACCGAACGGGACCCGCTGCTGACACGGCGACTTTGCGGTAGACGTTTGGCTCCCCCGAGCAGCATCAGAACGATTGCTTTTTGAGCATGCAGGCGATTTTCTGCCTGATCAAAGACGACAGATTGTGATCCATCGAGTACCGCATCGGTCACTTCGGCGTTGCGATGTGCTGGAAGGCAGTGCATGAAGACGGCATCCGCTTCAGCTTGGGCCATCAGCGACTCGTTGACCTGGTATGGCTTGAAGACAGGAGCGCGCTTGGTCGCCTCATGCTCGGACCCCATGCTGGTGCAGACGTCCGTGTAGACGGCGTGAGCCCCTTGGACGGCTTTGAAGGGGTCGGTCAGAAGGGTGATAGAGCCACCGGTTAACTCCGAGATCTCGATCGCCTTATGAATGATCTCGAGCTTCGGACCGTAGCCCTTGGGGCTGGCGACGCGGATATGTGCTCCAAGTTGTGCTGCTGTGAGCATGAGCGAATGGCAGACGTTGTTGCCATCTCCAACGTAGGCCACGTTCAGACCTTCTGCTGAACCGAAGCGTTCTTCAAGCGTCATAAAGTCGGCGATCGCCTGACAGGGATGCTCCAGATCGGAGAGTGCGTTGACGACCGGGATCCGTGAGAAGGTGGCAAGCTCAGTGATCGTCTCGTGAGAGTACGTCCGGAGGATGATGATATCCATCCATCGTTCGAGGTTACGGGCGACATCGGCCAGCGGCTCACGCTCGCCGAGGGGCGACTGGGTCTGATCGACAAAGATCGCATTGCCGCCTGTGGTGTTGATGCCCGCTTCAAAGGTGATGCGCGTTCGCAGCGAGGCCTTCTCAAAGAACAGCACCATCTGCTTCGCGTCGAGAGCCATACGGAAATCTTCCGGATGGGCTTTTACGGCGTGGGCAAGCTCCATGATGGCCGCCATCTCGTCTACTTTCAAGTCTGCGATGGAGCAAAGATCCCGTCCTTCCAGACGGCGTGAGGCTTCACTGAACGCGTTGTCTGATTGGATGCCCAGAGTTGCAGACCGGGAGCGGCCCGTGCTTGTGTCCGACAGTGCACTCAGGTTCAAGGTGTTTTCGTTACTCATGGAACGAGTCTCCCGTGCGGGACGACGCAAGATTGGCCAGGATAGGTGCATCGTTCAGGATGTCGTCGAGGGCTTCGATTGCCTGATCCACGTGAACGCGCTCAAGGATATAGGGAGGAAGGAAGCGCAGAACGGTTTCGCTGGTTCGATTGATGATGATGTGGCGGTCCAACATGGCGGCGGCTACCGCTGCGGCGTGGTCGGCGGACTGAAGTTCGAGGCCCAGCATCAGACCGCGCCCGCGAACGTCGACGATGCTGGCGTGCCGTGTTGCGAGCCAGCTGAGGCGATCAAGAAAGTATGTGCCAACCTCTCGTATGTGATCCAGCAGGCTGTCTTGCCGGATCGTGTCGATGACGGCGGAGGCAACGGCGGTGATCAACGGTCCCCCGCCGAAGGTAGTCCCATGCATGCCGGGCGAAAAGGCCGCAGCAACGCGGTCTGTGACCAGCATGCAGCCGATGGGAAGACCTCCGGCGAGCGGCTTCGCGAGTGTTACCACGTCGGGAAGAAGATTGAAGTGTTGGTAGGCAAACCAGTCTCCGGTGCGACCGAAGCCGCACTGAATCTCATCCGCCAGCAGAAGGGCTCCCGATGAGTCACAGAGTTCTCGGGCAACGGCAAAGAACTCCTCAGAGACGGGATGGATGCCGCCTTCGCCTTGAATGGGCTCGATGCAGATGGCGCAGACATCAGAGGAAAATAGTTCGCGCAGGTGCTCGACATCGTTGAAGCGGACGAAGTCGACGTCCGGCATAACTGGGGCAAACGGCTCGCGGTATTTGAACTTATGTGTGGTCGCGACGGAGCCGATGGTTCGGCCGTGGAAGCTGTGTTCCAGGGCAAGAAAACGGCGGCCAAGCGACTTTCCCTGCTCGGTCGAGAGTGTGGCGTGCGCACGCGCGATCTTCAGTGCGGCCTCCCAGGCCTCGGTGCCAGAGTTACAGAAGAAGACACGATCAAGCCCGCTGATCTCCGTCAAACGCAGCGCGAGTGGCGCCGTGTGCTCATGGAAGAAGAGATTTGAGGTGTGCAGCAGGCGGGGAGCCTGCGCAGCGATGGCAGCGCTGATCGCCGGATGGCCGTAGCCGAGTGCAGAGACACCGATCCCACTGAGGAGGTCGAGGAACTCCTGCCTTCGGTCGTCGACCAGGTAAACGCCGCGACCTTCAACAAAGAGATGAGGACTTCGTTGATAGGTCTGGACCAGCAACTTGTTCTCGGCAGCTTGTAGTTGTTCGAGCTTCATCAGGCGACCATGACCTCCGTTCCATCGTTGATGCGGCTTGTGCAGATATCCGGAAGGAGTGCAGCCGAGGCGGCGGGAAGAATGCGGACCCGGCCAACGCCTCCCATGAGGGCCGCTTTACAGGCGTTCAGCTTCGGGAGCATGCCACCAAAGACAATCTGCTGCTGCTCAAGTGCCGGAATCTCGGCGAGCGTGAGCCAGCGGAGAACTTTGCCATCAGCCCCCTTAACACCAGGAACATCTGTGAGAAAGACGAGGGTATCGGCCTTCGTACAAATGGCGCATGCAGAGGCCATTTCGTCTGCGTTGATGTTGTAGTACTCACCGTCGAAGCCAAGCGCAATGGAGCTAATGACCGGGACAGCATCCATCTTCCAGATCGATTCGAGCCAGCGCGGATCGGTTGCCGCAATCTCTCCTACAAAGCCGAGATCAGGCAAGGTCTTCTTCTTACGGGCGCGAAAGACATTGCCGTCCCCGCCTGACAGTCCGACCGCGTTCTGGCCGTGAGAGCCAATGGCGGCGACCAGCGATTTGTTGACACGGCCAGCGAGGACCATCAACGCAGCATCTCGAGTCTCTGCGTCCGTGATGCGAAGACCGGAGATGAAGACGCTCTCCTTTCCGAGCTGCGCCAAGGTTCGGGTCAACTGAGCTCCACCACCGTGCACCACGGCCACCTGATTGCCGTCCGCGACAAGATCGGCGATGGCTTTGCCGCACAGGTGCAGCAGGCGGTTGTCCTCGATGGTTGCTCCGCCGAGTTTGACGACGAACTTCATATCAAACCCTCCGCTTCCGGCCAGCCAACCATGAGATTCAGGTTCTGTACGGCCTGACCGGCAGCTCCTTTAAGAAGATTATCAAGGCATGAGATCAGCACTAGACGCCGCCCATCCGGACCGAGTTCGAAGCCGACGTCACAGAAGCTGGTTCGGAAGACATGCTGTATTTGCGGCAGCATTCCTGGCTTCCGAGTGCGAACCATCGGACTTCCGCGATAGAAGTCACTGAAGATCAATTCGAGGGAGGCAGAGGTTGCAGGTGCTTTGAGGCGGAGGTAGATCGTGGACAAGATGCCGCGTGGGATCGGCAGCAGATGTGGTGTGAACTGGATCTGCTCGGGCGAGAGCGAGAGTTGTTCAAGCAGTTCGCCGGTGTGGCGATGGCCGAAGATGGCATAGGCAGAGAGATTATCCGCGGCGTACATGAAGTGCGTTCTGGCGGTTGCGGCCTTGCCCGCTCCGCTGACGCCGGACTTTGAATCGGAGATGATGCCGCAATCCAGATCAACCAGGCCGGCTCGTAGCAGCGGCGCGAGGGCAAGAATGATGGAGGTCGCGTAGCAGCCAGGGTTCGCAACCAGCCGGGCCTGAGCGATAGCGGCTCGATGAAGCTCTGGTGCGCCAAAGACGGCCTCCTGCTGGATCCTGTCTGCGAGATCCGGATCAGAGTCGACGAGCTGATAGACCCGTCTGTTGCTTTCATTCTTCAAACGCCACGCGCCGCTGAGATCGATGACGCGCAGTCCGCGTGCAAGGGCAGTTGGCACCAGCTCCCGTGATTGTTCGTGGGGCGTTGCCAGAACAAGAATGTCTGTACCGAAGGCCGAGATCGTCTCCCAGGCAAATGGCTGGACCAGGGGAGATCGAGGAACCATAGCCGTGAGTTGCGGATGAAGTTCATCGAGGGCCGTGGCGGATCCCTCTGACGAACGACCCAGGAAGAGCAAGGACTCAGGGTTGATGCGCGGATGCTGTAGCAGAAGCCGAGCCAACTCGGCACCCGCGTAGCCACTCACGCCGGCGATTGCGAGGCGTGGAGCTGGAGAGATGTGGGTCGCGCTAGCCAATGTACTCTTCTACCCGTGTCTGCAAGGACTGTGCCCGGCGATGATCCGGACAGATCACCAGCACGGTATCATCCCCCGCGATGGTTCCGACGACCTCGGGCCAATCTTCATAATCAATGCCGGCTGCGACCGGCTGTGCGCCCCCAGTGACGGTGATGATCACCAGGAGGTTGGCTGCGGGGCGAACCTCCAGACCGAAGCTGTGAAGGACGTCGCGGATACTGGGAAGGACCTCTTCATCTTCGCCGCCGCCCTTGGGTAAGGTGTAGCCAAACGGACCTTTCGACAGGCGCATCTCGCGGATATCGCGCGACAAGGTTGCCTGCGTCACATGGAAGCCGCGTTCGGCGAGACGACGCCGAAGCACGTCCTGGTTGGCGATCGGAGCTTGAAGCAGCAGATCGCGGATCGTGTTGTGTCGTTGTTGTTTCATGGAGCCATCTATTCGTATAAATATACGCCGTTATGTATATTTATGCACCATCAACATCTCGCGAGAGAAGCGGCTTCAGAGAAATGGAGACAGTGCCATCTCGGACGTATAGTGAGCTATGGAAGAGTCTCAGGCGTTTTCCACCGACCCTCACACGCGGTTGCGGCCTTTTGGCTTTGGTAAAGTTGCGACGTCGCTCATCGACGACCGCTTCGATCATGACTCCTGTGGCGTTGGGTTTGTGGCGTCGATCGCAGGTGAGGGCGCCACACATCAGATCCTGACGCAGGCGCTGACGGCACTCGCGCGTTTGGAGCATCGCGGCGCAACCGCCTCTGATGGCAAGAGTAGTGACGGGGTCGGCGTGATGACGGCCATCCCGCGCGCCTTTCTGGCCTCTGCGACGGGGCTGTCCGAGGCGGAGACGGCGGAGTTCGCGGTGGGGGTGCTCTTTCTACCCAAGGATGAAGCCCGGGCAGAGGCTGCGCTCGAACAATGCCTTTTGGCGCAGGGATTTGCAACGCTTTGCTGGCGCGAGGTTCCCGTCGATGTCGCGAGTCTGGGAGAGATTGCGCTGGGGTCAATGCCGCGGATCAAACAGATCTTCGTTGCGGATCGGCAGGCGGAGGGCGGCACCACGCGAGAGCGTCGGCTCTACCTGGCGCGGAAGCAATTTGAGCGACTCCATGCAGATGGTCAAGTGACAGGGTATGTCTGTTCCTTGTCATCGCAGACCTTGATCTACAAGGCGATGTGCTCCGGGGCGTTGCTGCCGACCTTCTTCCCTGATCTGGCCGCGACGGAGTATGTGACTCCTTTTGCTGTTTTTCATCAAAGGTATGCGACGAATACAGCTCCTACGTGGCATCGTGCGCAACCCGGACGAAGCCTGGCGCATAACGGGGAGATCAATACAGTGTGGGGCAATCGCGCGAGGATGGATGCTCGCGATTCCTCTTTGCCGGCAGAGTGCAAACCGATCCTGACACAGGGCGGGACCGATTCGACGAGTCTTGATGAAGCGGTGGAGCTGCTGGCACAGAACGGCAGAACGGTCGCCGAAGCCATCCGCATCCTCCTTCCGCCGGCGCAGGCGGGTAAGCCAACGTCCCCGTTCCTGCGCTACCACATGGATGTTGCGGAGCCGTGGGATGGGCCGGCTGCGATCGCGTTCAGTGATGGCAGGGTTGTGGGTGCGGCACTTGATCGCAACGGTCTCCGGCCATGTCGCTTCGCGGTGACCAGCGACGGTCTGATCGTCGCTGGATCGGAGGCCGGCCTGGTCGATCTCGATCCCGAGACAGTCGTTCACAGCGGCCGCCTAGGCCCTGGTCAGATGCTGTTAGTTGATCTCGAAGCACGCAAGATCTATGAGGATCGTGAGTTACTGGAGTTGTTCGATCGCGACGCCACGTACATCCAGCAGGTTGTGGACGAAGAGGTGCTTGAGGCAGCTGCGCTGGCGACTCCGGATGGAAACGCGATAACGGCGGCCCAGAGAAGCTTTGGTTACACGCGGGAAGATGTCCGCATGATCCTGCAGCCCATGGTCAAGGACGGAAAAGATGCCGTTTGGTCGATGGGAGACGACACTCCGCTTGCCTTTCTGGCCAAGGCTCCTCGACCCGTGTACGCCTACTTCCGCCAGAGGTTTGCCCAGGTGACGAATCCGGCAATCGACCCATTGCGCGAGGCCTGCGTGGTGAGCCTGCACACGCGTCTGGGTCCGTGGTCGCATATGTTGGATAAGCACTCGCCGCTGCCTGGCGTCTCCATACCATCCCCGTTCCTGTCCCTGGGGCAGGTTGAAACGTTGCGGCAGGGCAAGCACCCGCATGCAGACAACCTGCAGGTCAAAGAACTGGATTGCTGCTTCGCCGTGGCGGACTCACTTCACTCGGCGGTCAATGACCTGTGTTCACGTGCCATCGACGCCGTTAGAGATGGGGCGCGCATCCTCTTACTAAGCGATCGGGCAGCAACACGAGAGCAGCTGCCGATCCCGATGGCGATTGCGACCGGCGGTGTCCACCATGCCTTGGTGCGCGCCGGCCTGCGAACTCTTGCCGGGCTCGCGGTTGAAGCGGGCGATTGCCGGGATGTCCATCACGCGGCCGTATTGATTGGCTTCGGCGCCGGAGTCGTCAGCCCCTGGCTGAGTCTGGAGACGGCGCGGCAGATGGGGGAGACCCTCGAGGCTGCGGATGAGAACGAAGGCAAGATGCTCAAGGCGCTGGACGCGGGACTGGCCAAGATCATGTCGAAGATGGGCATCTCGGTTGTGGACAGCTACCGTGACGCGCACCTCTTTGACAGCCTTGGTTTGCACTCGGACGTCATTGAGCAATGTTTTTTCGGAACGCCCGCGCCGCTTGGCGGCGTGGGTTTCGCCGAATTAGAGCGGCAACTTCGCCAGACGTGGGACGTACCAATGCCAGAGGCTGGGACGGATCTTCCGGACTATGGCTGGGTACGATTCCGCAAGTCAGACATAGCGGAGCCGCATGCCTGGCAGCCGCCCACAGTGAAAGCGTTACAGACCTTTGTGGGCAGCGCGCGTGGACCGGCGCAACCTACAGATCGCGCGGGCGCCTTCGCGATCTACAACCAGGGGGTTCACTCTCGCGATGCGGTGGTGCTGCGTGACCTGCTCGAGATCCGGCCTGCGGGTCCGGAGCTTGCGCTGGACGAAATAGAACCAGCCACGGCGATGTTCAAGCGCTTTGCGGCGAGTGCGATGTCGCTTGGCTCGCTAAGTCCGGAGGCACATCAGACGATCACGGGCGCTATGAACCTGCTTGGCGGCCGGTCAAACACCGGGGAAGGCGGTGAAGATCGAGAGGTCTACCGGAAGCCCGTATCGAATCAGAACATTCAGGGCATGGGTGGGGCGGTCAGCTCTGCGGCCATGACCGAGGGAGGGGGAACAGCCACTCTCGTTGCGGAGGCTCCGGTGTCGACCGATGCCGTTTCCCTAAATAACAAGATCAAGCAGGTTGCGTCCGGCCGGTTCGGTGTCACAGCCGAGTACCTGGCACATGCCGAAGAGATTGAGATCAAGGTGGCTCAGGGGGCAAAGCCCGGGGAGGGCGGTCAGCTGCCCGGCTTCAAGGTGAGTGGATTGATTGCGCGCCTGCGCCATGCGCAGCCCGGGGTCTCGTTGATCTCGCCGCCGCCGCATCACGACATCTATTCGATTGAAGATCTGGCACAACTGATCTTCGATCTGAAACGTGTAAACCCACGGGCAGCGGTCGGGGTAAAACTTGTCTCCAGCTTTGGCGTGGGGACGGTCGCCGCGGGTGTCGCCAAGGCATATGCCGACTTTATTGTTATTGCGGGGAACACGGGCGGAACGGGGGCTGCCGCGTTGTCGAGCATTAAGTATGCTGGCAATCCGTGGGAGCTTGGGTTGGCAGAAGCGCAGCAGGTGCTCGCCCACAACGGCATGCGCGGTCGTGTGCGACTGCGCACCGACGGTGGGCTGGCGACCGCGAAGGACGTGCTGATTGCGGCCTTACTTGGTGCAGACGAGTTTGCCTTTGGAACGGCCGTGCTGGTCGCCATCGGCTGTGATATGGCCAGACAGTGTCATTTGAATACCTGTCCAACCGGAATTGCGACGCAAAAACTGGAACTTCGGGCGAAGTTCCGCGGCAAGCCGGAGCACGTCGTGCGGTTTTTCGAGGAGGTTGCGGAAGATCTTCGCCATCTGCTGGCACGGTATGGACTCCCTTCGATCGAGGCGGCGATCGGGCGTGCGGACCTGCTGGAACAGGTTCGATTTGATGGCGGCGTGGATCTGCAGGCCATGCTCTCCCGGTCTGCAGATGGGGTGCGGCGGTGGGCCGGAGAGCGCAATGATCAGTCACTGCCACCGGCGCTCGATGAGCAGTGGGTGGAACCGGCGCTGCAGAGCGTGTCGGAGGGCAGGCCGTTTGTTGCCGAGGCGCGGATCGCTAACCGTGACCGGGCGGTGGGCGCGAGGCTGGCGGGGGAGATCGCGCTGCTACGAGCGCAGGCAGACACGCCGGTCGACATCACACTGCGACTCCAGGGGACCGCCGGACAGAGCTTCGGGGCTTTCACGGTGGAGGGAATGACGCTGGTCCTTGATGGGTGGGCGAACGACTTTGTGGGCAAGGGTCTGTCTGGGGGCAAGCTGGTGCTTCGCCCGCAGGGGCTGGCGGCGAAGAACAGCGGGCAGCACGTCATCCTGGGCAATGTCGCGCTCTATGGCGCAACGGAGGGCGCGTTGTTTGCAGCGGGGCGAGCCGGCGAGCGCTTTGCTGTGCGCAACTCGGGGGCGATCGCTGTGATCGAAGGGCTGGGTGATCATGGTTGTGAGTACATGACAGGTGGCGTCGTTGCTGTGCTGGGAGATGTGGGTGCGAATTTCGGGGCAGGTATGACCGGCGGTCTGGCGTGGGTTTATGACGCAGATGGCAGTTTTCTGAGGGACGGCCGCTATCATCCTGACTTTGTGGCGGCAGATCGCTTTGTCGAGGCTGAGGCGGCTGCGCAAGAGGAGCTACGCTGCTTGATCGAGCGCCACGTGGCGGAATCAAGCAGTAGTCTTGGCTCTGCAATGCTGTCACGGTGGACGGAGTCGGCAAGTGCTTTCGTCCGCCTGACACCAAAGCCGCAGGTCTAAGCAGCATCGAACGTCAGGATGGTGGCGCGGGATCTGCTACCTGGACGGAGAGGACGTATGTTTGATCTTCAAACAGTGAATGACATTCTGCTCAAGGTGATGAGTCGCGGAGAGCGCGAGGTGATGCGCTGGCCCGAGAACGGGCGATGGACGTCGATCTCAGCCGGAGAGCTTTACGGCAAGGTTCGATCACTGGCGACCGCCCTGGAGGGCTGGGGGGTGCGGCCAGGCGACAGGATCGTGCTGGTTGCAGAGAACCGTTGGGAGTGGCAGGTCACGGACTTCGCTGTGCTCGCGCTGGGGGCAATCGACGTTCCTCTGTATGGCACGATTACGGCCGAACAGATGGGGTACATGCTGAACGACTCTGGCGCGAAGATCGCGGTGGTGTCGAACAAGGAGCAGTATCGAAAGCTGCGGCAGGCGGGAGACCTGCCTGCTCTGGAGCGCGTCGTCATCATGGACTATGACGCAGACGAGGGTGCGGAGAGCTTTGCAGCTCTGCTGAGCGGATGGGAGGCTCTGCGCGAAAGAGACGCGAGCTTCGACGCCCGCCTGCAATCGATCGCAAAGGAGGATCTGGCGACGATCATCTACACCTCCGGAACCACCGGGCAGCCGAAGGGTGTGGGGCTCTCGCACTGGAACCTGGCCAGCAACGTCAACGTGACGACCGACGAGATGGGTTTCACACCGGAAGACAGCGCCATCTCTTTTCTGCCGCTGTCTCACGTTACGGCCCGGCATCTGGACTATGCCTTCCTGTGCCATGGAGCGCTGGTTGCTTACTGTCCCGCGATCGACAAGCTGCAAGAGGCCTTGCAGGCAGTGAGGCCCACAATCTTCCTTGCGGTGCCCCGGGTCTACGAGAAGATACGACAGTCTGTGGAGAGCAAGTCCGGAGCATCTGCGCTGAAAGGGCGCATTCTGCGCTGGGCGATTCGTGTTGGGGAAGGAAACCGCAAAGCGATCGGGGAAGGGAAGACACCTTCTTCCATCGCCTGGAAGATCGCCAACAAGCTGGTATACGCGAAGGTTGCCGCAGCGTTCGGAGGACGAGTTAAGGTCTTCAGCGCTGGCGGTGCGCCTCTGGGCATGGATACGGCAGGTTGGTTTGCAGACGTAGGAATCCGGATCCTTGAAGGCTACGGCATGACGGAGACCTCCCCGGTCATCGCGGTTAACACGCCCAAGAACTACAGGCTGGGAAGTGTTGGCAAACCCGTTCCTAACCTGGAGGTACGGTTCGCGGGGGATGGAGAACTGGAGGTGCGCGGGCCTTCGGTCTTCAAGGCCTACTGGAATCGGGACAAGGAGACGAGGGAGGCGTTCGATGGTGAGGGTTGGTTCCGGACCGGAGACATAGGAAGGCTGGAGGACGGCTTTCTCACAATCACGGATCGTAAGAAAGAGTTGCTGAAGACGAGTGGCGGAAAGCTGATTGCGCCACAACCTGTTGAAAACAGGTTGAAGGCTAACGGTCTTGTCGCGCATGCGGCACTTGTAGGCGACAAGCAGAAGTTTGCCTGTGTGCTCATCTCTCCGAACCTGGCAGCGCTTGACGCCTGGGCGAAGGAGAAAGGACTTGCGTCGTCGGATCGAGCGGCTTTAGTGAAGGACAAGCGTGTGCAAGCGGAGTACCGGCGCATTGTGGATGGAGTTAATGAGGGTTTGGCACACTACGAGACGATCAAGCAAGTCACGATTGTGCCTGAGGAGTGGAGCGTCGAAAGCGGCGAACTCACACCGAGCATGAAGATGAAGCGCAAGTTTGTCACAGACAAGTACAAAGACCTGATTGAGGGCATGTACCGCGGCGATGCAGGGAAGAATGGCTGACAAAGCAGCGGAAGCAAGGCGCGCCGGAACGAACCATCTCGTCGCCTCAAGACGGATCAAGGGTAAGTTTCAAAAT
>CAXSEC010000053.1:0-20629 GCA_964236325.1 uncultured Acidobacteriaceae bacterium
ACGCCCAGAGAAATCTTTTTGACGGCCGGCGAAGCCTTGAGCATCCGTACGAAGGGTAAAGCCGCTTCAATGATCGTCGTGTGACGCATGTTGAACTTCGGGCCGCGAAGTAAGCCCTGCCTAGCCATGACCAGTCATCTCCGCCGTCGAACAGCCCATGTTGCGACGATGCTCGACACACGCGAATCGAAAGAAGAGCAAGAAACGATGCCTTTCACAAACGAAGGTTTGTGACAGTATGCCGCTGCCAACTTCCCATAAAGGCGTTTGTAGAGACTCACAAACCTAGCGGACTTCGTAGGTCAACCCCACGAGCTTCTATACGCCGGCCTTGACCGAGAGGTTAGCGCCCTTTCGGGGGTAGGGAGTCGTGAACGCGCGTGAAGGCAAACATTTGATGACCGATGAGCAAGCGGCCACTATCCTCGATATCGAAGAAAACCTGGCCGGTGTTCTCAACCTCAAAGAAAGAGGTTTGAGACGAAGTCAGGAGGGTAACTGGAGACCCGCCCTCGATGGAGAAGGCTAGGTGATCTCCTTCAAGAGCGATCTTGAAAACCGTAGGCGTCTTTCGCAGCGTATGAGCCTAGAAAACGCATTTGTTGACTCAGAGGCACGGCCACAAAGGTCCGCAATTCCGGCTTTAGATGCGTCCCAGCCGTAGATTTTCGCAAGTGTTGGGATCACTTCTCCGATGAGAGCGAAACCGTTCTCACTGTTGGTCATCACAACTGCGCCATCCTGGTCCCCATAGCCCAGAAACATGGCTTTATACCCTTCATTGGATCCAGTGTGCGAAAAAGCCAGAACTCCGTTCACCGTTTGCACGGTCACACCTAAGCCATACCCTTGCTTCACGGGTGTGACCATGGCTCTAGCGTCTGTCGCTCGAAGAAGACTTTCAGGCCGTCCCGCAAGGGAGTTCTGTATTGCAAGAATCCAGTGCGCCAAATCCCTTGGTTTCGTCCAGAGACTTGCTGCTCCCATCTCTGGGTAAACATGGGGACCTCCGGGAATTGGCTTACCTTGCTGATCCACCGGCAGAGCGACCATGGGCAGATTCGTGGGGCTAAGCTCAGGCTGGTATGTACTCTCATGCATGCCGACAGGGGAGAGGACCGACGATTGCATGATGGCTGAAAAGTCTTCGCCTGTGACGTCCATCATGGCGCGCTGGACAATCGTGTACCCACCCCCTGAGTAGCGGAAGTCACTCCCGGGTTGTGCCTCGACCACGATGGGTGCGGAGTTTGCCGGTTTCTTGCCATCTAGAACTTCATTCAGTGTTGGGACTGCCTCGCCCGCCGCGTAGCCTGCAAAACCCATATACTGAGATCCCGCAGTATGCGATAGCAGCTCACGTAAGGTGACAGGGTACTCTCCGGTGAAGGCGTTCGGCGGGATGCTCCAATCCTTAAGCTCAGTTTGGATCGGCGCATCGAGAGAGAGCTTCCCCAGTTCACAAAGACGTAGAGCAGCAGACGCCGTTACTGACTTTGAGATCGACGCAGCCTGGAAAAGAGTGTCTGGAGTAACCGGCGAGCCTCCCTTCCGTGTGGCTCCATAGCCTTTCACCCATTCAATTTTGCCCTTGTGAACCACTGCAATACTGATCGCCGGGACGTGGAGTCTCTGCATCTCTGCAGACAACTCTTTGTGAACGGCTGGCCGACCGACAACGTCTACGGGTGGTCCGAGTTCGTGCTCGAAGCGGTGGATCCGCTCCGCGGTTTCCTTGGGGGTTAGCGTTTGAGCGCTGCAGAAGGACGGCCCTTGAAAAAGCATGAATGATCCAATTGCAAGTGAGAGCCAAGCTGGTTTCGTTACGACCGTCATGCCGAATCCCCGGGTACCAACTGACGTGAGCTTCTAGGGCCGTTATATCGCACTTAGGAAGGTAATGATATGTCGCACAGGCGGAAGTTGACCGCTTCCGACGCCGTTTGAGCTGGCCCGGCTCGCTGACTTGCGTGAGCGCCGTTTAGCAGGCCCGCCACTCGCGAGTAGCACATCTAGCAATCCGGCAATGTCACGTCCCGGCTGTCTCAAACTAAGCCATTGTAGGAAGCCGCCGTTTTACGTGGAGACAACGGCTGCTTGCAAGCAGCAATGGCGCTGCGTCTCATTGCCAGGATTTCGCACCCTCTAGCTTCCTTTTGAAGATGAGCTCTGCTAGACTCCGCCCATGTTGCCCCTGACCAGCCTGCGCCTTCTCGTGCCGCAGCTCTTCGGTAGCCGTCCCGCAACTGCACCTCTTCCGGAGGAAGTACAGAGTGCGAAAACCATCTTTATCGCGAATCGCACGGGCTTCCAGAGCCCCGCAGACGCGGCCTATGATGAGCTCCAGAAATGGGGCCGCTTCAAGATCGTAACCGACCGGGCGAAAGCAGATATTACCGTCGTCCTCAATCCCTCGCACGACATCGGCGCGGGAAGCGGAGTCCCGAGCTTTGGCCCGGCGATCAACGTGTACACGGCGGAGTACGTGATGAAGGGTCAGCAAGATCCGTTCCTGGTCGTGAAGGAAACCACTCGCCGCTTCGAGAAAGACCCCACACGGCGCTGCATCGATGACTTGCAGAAGAGAATGGAAGGCAAGAGCTAAATCTCGGCGCGACCAGGCATCGAGAACAGAAGGTGTTGCCGCGAAATCATGGTTATCTGCAACTACGCTGTTCAGGTAACTCCCCTGCACCTACTGGCCAGATCTTGTACTCGTCTAAAACCACCGTCTCAGTCGGCTACGGTTTTCCTTGCCCGAATCCGACGACGACAACGGCGTTATGGGGAGTAGCAAGCCACGCGGATTGCTTAGGGCTTAATCGGCCTGAAGCGGAGTGCAGCCCAAGTCTCATCCACCGTCACAATCATGACGGCTCGCCATCCCAACTTCTGTAAGGTTCTCGTAGGAGATCGCGGGACAGTCCAGACGTCAAGGCGGAACTCTGCTTGGGGTAAGTAATCCAAAGCAGGCCGTTGTGTCCGCATTTGGCCAGGTCATCCGGTGTAAGCGCCTCCAGCTCTAGCACGTTGCGAAGAAAAAGCTGAACGAACGGCAGCTCTCCCGATCCCGCAGAAGTGAACTCCGTGCCGTCTGGCAAGGGCGCAAGAAGGTCAATGTAGCCTTCAAACGCACCCTTGATGAGGAGTCGCATTCCTGGGTTTATTCCAAGCTTCTGAACCAATCGGGTCTTACTCACCGCTGTTTCCCCCTGCTGGAAAGAGCAAACTGGTTGCCATCCGGGTCCATGATGAGAGCTGTCGAGCCCCAGGGCTCCTTCTTGGGCTCCTGGGCGAATCGCACGCCTTTGCTCTTGAGGATGTCCGAAGTTGCGAACACATCATCGCACCAGAAGGCAATCGACTGGAACTGCCCGATGCGAGTCTCATGGCCTTCAGGCGTGTACAGAGCCAGGCCCGTCTCTGCTCCCGGAATAAGCAACTCTATCCAGCGCTGGCTTGTTGTGAAAGGACGATCTGTCGCGACCTTGAAGCCTAGACAGTCTGTGTAGAACTTGAGGGCTACATCCTGATCCGCGACAGGTATGCCAACAAAGGTGACGCCTCGAATCATAAGAACCCTCCTTCTGCAGGGTACTTACGCTGGTCAAAGCGTTCAATCAGGTATGCGTCGCTATACTACTCATCGGTATAGTTTGGCTCAGGTAGACGACTACATTTCCGCCGTGCTGATGCGAGATCTTGTCGGCCATGACAGGCGTCCTGTTGCCTTTCTGGTGTATCTCTGGCTTGATGTTGAACAGCTCAGGCAGGGTGGCGCAGTGAAGATCAGCTATCAAGAGTTGGCTGAATCTGTCGGTATCTCGAAGAGTTCGGCGCAAAGCGCCGCGGCTTGGCTCGTGAAACGCAAGCTGGTCACCGTGAGCAAGGAGACAGCCACCTCCACACCCAAGTACGTTGCTCATCATCCATGGCGGAAGTCTGCTTAACGCTGGCTTGGAATTGAAGCCGTTCAACCTGCGAAGAGTACGGTGGAACCTGGATTAGTCCCTGTATGTCGCACAGGCGGAAGTTGACCGCAGAACGCGCGATAGAGCATGGTCGGTGCGCTCAACTGGCGTGAGCGACGTTTACCGGGACCCATGAGGCACAATCGATAGGATGGGTAAAGTGGACACACGAGGACGCCGAGTTCCTGTCTCGAACCTGATTGGCATTTGCTTTGGTGGTTTGTGGGCCATTGCAGGGCGTATGGCTTTCTCCGGAACGCTCCGGGGCGTCCTGATCCTATTCTCCGTCGTTGTGCCGGCTGGTCTTCTCTTGCGAGTAAGCCGGAGTCCGGAAGCACGTGAGTCTCAAAACAGGATGTTCCATCGCGGGACATATCTGATCGCAGTGGTGCTGGAAGCTCTAGCGATCGCTCTTGCTGTCGCGCTGCTGCCACGATGGGGATACGAGCGTTACCTTCTGCAAGCCATCGGTGTCATCGTAGGGCTTCATTTCATTGGGCTCTGGAAGGCAAGTGGATCCTCCAGATTCCTCTCAATTTCGGCAGGGATGTGCATTCTGGCAACGGGTTCGATACTGGTTCAGCCCAAGACAGCGGGGCTGAAATCTGGCGATGCGCTGACAGGACTTGGAAACGCGCTGGTCTTATGGTTCGGGGCGAGCTCTGTGGCTCGAGCGGTGCCCGTCCAGATCAGGAATGGTAAGTCGCATTAGCGGAAGTAATCCGTCTTGTCGTCACAAACGACCGTTTGTGATCGGCTTTGTAGATCGACGAAGAATATGGCGATCACTGAGCAAACACCATCACAACCCAGATCTGAATAATGCTGTCACGAAGAAGCCATTGTGATAGCCTCCTGTGACGTTGGTAGGGTACGCCCGAGTGTCGACGGAACAGCAGGGAGCCGAGGCTAAGTTGCCCGAGCTCAAGAAAGCCGGTTGCAGGCGAATCTACCAAGAGACCGTCGGTGGCGGTTGGACGGATCGGCCTGAGCTGGCGAAGTGCCTGGACCGGCTCGACAAAGGCGACACCCTGGTTGTGTGGCGGCTGGATCGCCTGGGACGCTCGATCCGCGATCTGCTCCAGATTGTCGACCGGCTGGAGAAAGGCGGCGTCCACTTCATCTCTCTTAAAGAGAAGTTCGACACAAGCACTGGGGCTGGAAGACTCGTCTTTCACTTCTTCGCTGCCTTGACGCAGTTCGAGAAGGAGTTGATCCGAGAGCGCACGATTGCAGGTCTGTCCTCGGCCAGGGCGCGGGGCCGGATGGATGGACGCAAGAGACTTCTCTCGCCGCAGCAGATCCGCGTCGTCAAGACCATGTGGGACAGCCGCGACCATACGCGCCAGGAGATCGCGGCTCACTTCAGTGTCTCGGTCCCGACGATTGATCGGGCGCTGCGAGCAAGCAGGTTGGAAACGCGGAGTGGGGGAGGGAAGTGATGCGGGTGCTTGTAGAGACGTTCGAAGACGTGATCGAGGGCGAGCTCCTCGATGGGGTAAGCGGAGGATTCGACCTCGGAGCAGAGTTCACCGTCCGCTGCGATGACGGAAGTGTGTCCGGATCCATGGCTGGATGGTTGAGGTCGAGGTGCTCTTCGAAGAACCTATGCCGTCATGGATAATGTGAGCTGATGGCTCGCGTCCTCCAACGCGCGATGTGTTGCCCTTGTGGGCGCGATCGCATCCTTGCGCTTGGCCTTTGCTCAACCTGCTACACGCTGCGCCGGCAGGACGACGAATACTTCGGCGGTCACCGAGAAGAGGTGCTGACCCGTGACGGCTATCGATGCTGTGTACCGGGATGCACCACAATCAAGCGTGGCAAGCGCTCCGTAGCAGTGCATCATCGCAGACCAGGCAACAGTGATCCAAAGTTGATGGTGACGCTTTGCCTCGCATGCCATGCCAAAGTGAGCAGGACGCACTTCCTGCGTGGCTCATGGCCGCCGTTCCTCATCCTGCTCTGGCGAGAGCAGCATCCTGAGGCTCATGAGCAGACAGGGCTCGATTTAACACGAAAGCTGCCGCCTTTACGGCACATCCCGATGTTTGTGGACGAACCGCAGCAACATGGATAATAGAGTTCGGAAGCCTGAGGGGCGGCGATACGGGAACGCTGAAACACCTGACAGCGACTTTGTCGTGACCTACTGTTTTACCTCAATCGATTCATTGAACTCGATCTGAACCAAAGTCTCATCCCGCTGCTTTGTCCGGTAAAACGTCAAACCTGTCGTCACGCCATCACCAAAGATCAGTTCATAGTGGTCGGGATAGAGCTGAAGATGCCTTCTTAGATCGCCGACTGTAAAGGTGTTGTCCTCGTGCATATCCTCTAGTCTAAGCCGCCCCGTACTGCACCGCCGTTCAGCCTATGCCTACGACTGGCTAAGTGTTGGAATTCACCGTTTTCGCGCTGAGAAGTGCCCGCTACTCCGAATAGCCGAGAGCATTTTTCAATGCTGCCACCGCATCGGACACGCCACTCGCTTCAGTCTTTGCCTCTTCGACGACATCTTCCAAATTGTCATCATCGAAGTCATCCATCTTCGACTCCAGAGAACTGACAGCATCCTGTAGTGTTTTGAACGCCTCATGCACCTCTGAGCTGTTGAGCAACGTAGCCAAGGGGTCAGGCTTCGGCTCAGAGTTGCAACCGATCATCGCCGTGAGCGAGGAAGAGAGTGAAACAAGTGCAAAGCGTCGTCTGTTCATGCCGCATGCTCTCAAGCTGTAACGGACCATGCAAGTTCAGGTACCGGCCTCCGGATCACCCTAATTAGCCACTGCCGTACGCGAAAGCGCTTTGCTGCGACGGCTTCATCCAGCGGGCATTGAGTAGCTCAGGCTTTCAGATTTTGCCTGGAGTGCAGCGAGCACCTTTCCAAGGATCTCGTGCTTCATATCGTCGTAAGTACGGGCACATTGGACATTGGCATCATTCTGTGTTGACTGATTTGAAAAAGAGATGCACTTGCAGTCGGCGCTGACACTCGGACAGGGAAGGTAAAGAGAGCTGACTGGGTCCCTGCCACGCGTAGCAAGCCGGGAGGCTGCCCCTTGCGATACGCGGCGCGAGCCTCCATGGTGCGAACAGCCTCATCTGCTCGCCGTGGGTGTGACCGGTTGGCCAGAGTGAGCGGATTCCGCTTCGGACGTGGATTGGAAGGAAAGACCAGCTGAAGACCAGCAGGCGCCGGAAGATCGGCCGGCTGCGAGAATCTTCACCCTTTCCTGTTCTGCGGGAGTGACTGGGGAGTGATCATGTCCGCCATCCGCTTTGGTAATGGCGCCTGCTTGCCCGTTCGCGCTCCGGGTCTTTCCAGACAGCATCGGTCGTTTCGCCGACTCTGCCCTTCTCGACCAGCTCACGCGCCATAGCGGACAGCAGATCCTCGTTGGCTTCGAGCGACTGCAGCCCTTCACCCGCTCGACAAGTCAGATTATGTAACGGCGCTAGGATGCCCACCGTTGCATCATCAGCGAAACGCTACATTTGGCGAGAGTTATGGAGACAAGCGCTCTCCTTGTGCAGGTCCTTACCGGAAGAGTAAGATCGGGCGCACACTCCGGATCGATCCTGAGGAGCAGCCTTTTTGCAGATTGACCCCTGCACAGGAGATCGCCGGCGTGCCACATGCCAGGATGAACCGAGTACGAGGCCAAGATAGATGTCGTTCTATAGAAGAAGCACGAAGCAAGTGGTACCGTATGTCGTCTTTGCTGCAAGTTGCCTGACCACGGTGGGAGCGATGGCGCAGTCGGACGATGGGACGATAGTAGGTACGGTCGTTGATGCAACAGGCGCGGTTGTTCCTCACGCCACGATTGCAGTCACCAACACCCAGACGGGTCTCAAGTTCCAGGCGACCGCCAACGATGCAGGAGAGTTTCGGATTCTTGCGGTTTCGCGCGGCGACTACCAGGCGTCCGTGAGCGCGAGCGGATTTCAGGGTCAGGCGGTGGCATTTACCGTGCAGGTCTCCAGTACACAGAACCTGAACTTCAAGTTGGCCGTCGGATCGACGGTCCAGAGCGTGGATGTCAGCGATGCAGCGCCTTTGGTGGACACCTCGGGTGCGACGATCGGGGCCGTGATCTCGGGCAAGCAGGTGACCGACCTGCCGTTAAACGGGCGCAACTTCACGGGTTTGGCGCTGCTTACCCCGGGTGTAACCCGCGGCGCCTATGGGGACACGGCGAGCGGCGTCGCCGGCAACACGGAGACGTTCCGCAACTCCGAAAGCGGCGGAGCGTCTCTTTCTGTGAATGGCATCCGGCCGCAGGCGGATAACTTTCTGCTCGATGGCGTGGACAACAATGATTCGCTGCTAAACACGATCCTGATCTTTCCGAACATCGATGCGACGCAGGAGTTCAAGGTCAACACGAGCGTGGCGCCGGCGGAGTATGGGCGTGCGGGTGGTGCCATTGTGTCCAGCTCGCTGAAAAGCGGGACCAATGACTTCCATGGCTCGGCCTTCTGGTTCTATCGGAGCGGTAACTTCGACGCAAATCCAGACTACCGCTTTACGGGCGCGGCGGCCACCCCGAATCCATCGTTTAATCGTAATCAGCCGGGCTTCTCGATCGGCGGACCACTTATCAAGAACAAGCTATTTGCCTTTGTCAGAGGTTCCTTTGAGGCGTGCCATTACGACGCTTCCAGTCTCCATGGGAAGCTGGAGGACTTCTACCTAGTCGCAGTTGGCTGTGGGACCGGTTCTCTGGTCAATCACAACGAGGTCGACAATACTTTAAGGCATCCTGTAAGGTGAATCACGCGCGCACGACGCGGGAAGTGCCGGAATTGTTCGGCAGCTTGAAGCATATCCAGGGACACACATGACTCGCCTCGCCAGTAAAACGTTGCTCGATCAGCTTGGCAGATCAAAGCGAGCGATGTCGGGTGAATCCCCCTGCTAAAGCAGGGAGCAGCTGCGAGAGGCGAAGGCTCAGAGCGTGAAGCTGTTAAGAGAAACGGCTATTTCGAACCCTTCGGAGTTCCGGGACTGCTTCCGTGGCGGGCAGATCAAAAGCGATAACATCGCGGTTGCTTAAGCGGAGAGGGTGCGGTCCCTAACCTTGATCTCTACGGCGCCTAGCTTTTCGGAGGCAGGCCGTGAGGCCATGCGGAAGCGTGCTGCAAACGCGGAACGCTGTACTCAGACTTGCTATGGGCATTCGTTGCGGCGTCGGTGCTGGATCGCGCGTGAAGTCGGACGGTCGTGGATGGACGACACTGGGCACTAGACAAATGGCGTCAGGGGTAATGGAGTGGGCTGTGGTTCTCTGGCGGAACTACAGATCGGGGCGAAAGAACGTTCGCTAGGAAGATAGAGTTTGCTTGAGCTTTGTGGAGCAATCGTGACCGCTCGGGCGTACTGCACTGCGTTGGTAAGCCATATTTCATCGGCACTCAGTAGATGGGAGATCTGGAAGTCGACTTCCCGCACCGCTGGTAAGGTTTCGAGAAGATAGCTTCGGTAGACTCCAGGAAGAACGCCAGCGCTGATGGTCGGGGTGGTCCAAGAATCTCTATGACGAACGAAGACGCTGTGGTCACTTCCTTCTGTCACCAACCCGCGCTCGTTGTGGAAGATTGCGTCAACGAATCCAAGCTCTTTCGCTTTGCGGAGGGCACGGTCGTACACCGGTCGATGGGTAGTTCTATACCGTAGAAACCGGTCGGATGAGTCTATCGGATCAGGCCACAGCATGGCCTGAAGAAGGGTGCTGTCCGGATCGATGTGCTCTGGAGAGGCAAAGGTCCAGACCCCACTTCGATCCACGGTGAGACGGAGCTTGATGGGTGATTGCACACAGTGCTGAGCCGCGGCAGTTATAAGAGCTTTCTCCAATCCCTCTCGATCAAAGGCGAAATTAAAGGCTTTGGCGGCGCTGGCCAGACGGTCGAGATGAAGCGGCAGGAAAGTGCACAGGCCTGACTCCAAGCGCACCGTAGTGTGTAAGAGAAAGTCTTGTTTCATATCGCAAGTGGCTCCGTTTCAAACTAGGCGTCAGAACAGCTTGATGCTGCGCTCTGTAGAAATCCGTTTTGCAGCTCGTTGGGCAGTGGCCCACACAGATAACTGATGGTTTTGAGTAAGAGAGATGGGTTGAGGGGTTTTGAAAGAAAACACCACTTCTTTCGCCAGAGCTCCCATAGGGGAAGATCGTCTGCTGGGGACCCAGAAACAAGAAGCACAGCCAAGTCCGGCCTGGTGGCGGTTAAAAGATTGGCGAGCTCGATCCCGGTCATCCCCGGCATCTGGAAGTCGGTAAGTAGAAGGTCGATATGCCCATTGGCCCGGAACGATGCCGCTGCTGCTGCCCCACTACTACAAGGGAGGACGGCGTAGCCGTCGCGAGTCAGCAGATCTGATAACAGACGTAAGACGTTGGGATCGTCATCCACCAAAAGGATCGTTGACGAGCCCCGCATCGCAAACGAGCCAGATTGCGGCATGTTGATTAGAGGAAGCAACGCTGGCATAGGCACTCCAGAGATATGAGTGTTACTTGCTATCGGCATGTGACAGGGGCCCTTGGATCAGTAACTAGGTGCGCGATCGCCAATCTAATTGGCAGCCGGATTGAGGGGAATGCTCTGTGCCTCTGTCTTCAACCGCAGGACCTTTGCAGCTTCCGGTTTGCCCCTCTCGCCCTCGACGATGTCGAAAGACACCTGGTCTCCGGCGGTGAGGCTCTTGTATCCATCAGCGTCGATCGCGCTGTAATGGATGAAGACGTCCGACCCTCCCTCGTACCCGAGAAAGCCGTACCCTCTTATGTTGTTGAACCACTTCACTTCACCGACGATTCGTGGCATCGACGTTCCCTCGTGCTGAGCTGGTGAGTTGTCCTACACTTTGAGCCCTTCGACAGAGATCGGTTATTGGGCGGAGAAAGAAACGCTGTTGCCTGGAAGCGCTCAGCCCGAACCTTCTATTCAGACCAGTACGCCGTCTTCATACAAGTGCCTGCTGGCAGATCGTGTCTTTGCCTTATGAAGGAATATCTTCTTCCTTTCGTGAGCGGTGTGCTGTTTGGAACACATCAAACGAAAGAGTCCATTCCCCACAAGACGCATGGACGACGTGTCAACCTTCTGTCGAGGGAACGAGGACGAATAAGGATGAAGTCATGCCACACGTAGACATGAAAGATCCACTAAGAGCTTTCGACGTAAAGATGTTTCTCGCGAAGGCTGGAATTGGCAGGACCATTCTTCCCTTTCAAGAGCACACACAGATCTTTGCCCAAGGGGATCACTGTGATTCGGTCTTCTACGTCCAGGAGGGTTGCGTCAAGCTCACCGTTCTCTCTGAAGCTGGCAAGGAGGCGACCGTCGCCTTGCTCTCCGGCGGCCACTTTGTTGGAGAGGAGTGTGTCTCCACGGATCAGCCATATCGCTCAGCAACGGCTACCGCGGTGTCGGCGTGTGTGTTGCTGCGCATTGGTGAAGCGGAGATGAGGAGGGTGCTCCAGCAGGAGCATGCGATGTCAGAGCTCTTCGTTGGTTATCTGCTGGCGAGGACCAATCGTATTCAGGCCGATCTGGTCGATCAGTTGTTCAACTCGAGCGAAAAGCGGCTTGCGAGAACACTGCTGCTGCTCGCCAACTTTGGCAAGGAAGGGGTTCAGGACGCGATGGTGCCCAAGATCAGTCAGGCTACGCTCGCCGCGATGGTTGGCTGTACACGATCGCGGGTCAATTTCTTCCTCAATCGTTTCCGCAAGCTTGGCTTGATTGAGTACGACCAGCAAATCCGCGTCAAGCGGGCGCTGATGCAGGTCGTGCTGCACGATTGATGCGATGTCATGGGCCTTCGAGCACCACTACGGTCGTGCGGGAAGCGAAGTCCTGGTACTCAGAAACGCTAGTGGCCACACAGATCTGAGAAGCTGGAGCGTCACTCCGTCCCCTAGAAGTGAACGTAACAACTTGACCAAAGACCCCATCAGGTCAAGCTCCGCCCTCAGCGCCTCCTGAGGATGCTGATTGAGGAATGTTCTATCGATCCCTTCAAGGCGCCCGATCGAGGAGACGAGTGCAGAGGAGAGCCAGGGATACCTCGACCGGGTTGAGATCAACGCGCGGGAGAGCAGTGGCTGAAGATTCTGGGCTCCTGACACGGCGGTGAAGGGCTTACAAAGTTTCTCAAATACCTGAAAGTGAGTAGATTGAGCGGAGTCAGTCGGACCAATCGTGGATTCGCAGGCAAACAGAAGCTGCACGAGATCCTGAACGACGTCTTCGATCGGCGCGGCGAGCTGCACTTTAGAACGAATGGACGAAAGCACAGGATACGTGGCCATCTCGCCGGCGTCTGCGGCCTGTAGGACCAGTTCTCGGAACTTGACATCCTGGAACTGGCCCTCGATGGTCAAGGGAGCGGTGGCGACGGCGCGGATGACGGCTGGCTCTAGAACGATCGAACTTGAATCCCCTTCGACGGGATGACTCTGGTCGTCGGCGATCGCACCCCGGCTTCGAACCATAAGCGAGTAAAAAGCTACTAGTCTGGAGCAGATTGCCTGTCGATGATGCGTTTCTTCGTAGTGGTGCCAGATCACTGCCACGGCAGAGGCCAATGAGATTTCATCTAAGCCAGCATCTTCTCTGTCGGCGATACGCTCCAGGCGGCCAAGCCTGGAACTAGCGACCGGCGGCTCGCTTCTGAGTTCGAAGCCAACACCTCTTGCATTAGGAAGAGCAACCTGACCCCGTGTAGCAGCAAAGAAGAGGGCGATCGCGAACGCCATCTCATCCTCCTCGACGACGCCCACCTGTACGTCTTCGTCAGATCGCTCTTCTGCACCTTCCTGTTCTGTTTGGTTCCACATGGGATTCACTTCCTCTGATACGAATTGCATAGTCAGCATCTTTGCGAGGCGTCATCCGAACGGTCGCTTACGCTACTGCTTCAAATTGGATGCGCCTTTGAAGTCGCATGTTCAGCAGTGAAGCGTAGGTGGCGATGATGGTTGCATCTGTTGATTGCGGCAAAAGGCGACGCGTTGTCTACCAGGATCACTCCTGCAACTACCTTCTCTGCACACTGGACCCGCTATGCTATGGCAACGATGAATCGAGACGGGACAAGACAAACGGCACGCGCGCTCGCGGAATGGTTAGTGGCCGCCGAGGCCGGCTCGAGTAAGGTCCTCGATGAGGATCGTTTTGTTACGTGTCGCGTGTGCGAGAACCTGCGGCGACCTCTGAGCCACCTGACGGGGCCTGCCGGCTTCAGCTCGCTGCTTGCTCGCGCCTTGACCCTGGCCCAGCGCGAGAATCCTGCTCTCGCCGGCGTCCGTGTGACGCCAACCGGCTCACTCGAAGGTCTCGTGGGGGAAGCCGCTGAAGCCTGCCCGACGCTCATTGCACATCTGATCGAACTGCTAACCACCTTTATCGGTGCATCCCTAGCCCTGCGGCTTCTGCACGACATTTGGCCGGACCTACCCATCTCCGAAGCAAACTCCGGAGAGAGGACACGACATGAATCAGCCCGATAAGGTCAAGATCAACAAGCTTCCCTCCGGTGTTTCGGGTCTCGACGAGATCCTGGGCGGAGGCTTTCCAGAGTTCTCGTTCAACATCGTCGCTGGTGCTCCTGGATGCGGCAAAACCACATTGGCGCACCAGGTAATCTTCGCGAACGCGACGCCCGAGCGACCAGCTCTCTACTTCACAATCCTGGGCGAGCCTGCGTTGAAGATGCTGCGCTACCAGCAGCAGTACACCTTCTTCGATGCAGCAAAGCTGAACAGTTCGATCCGCTTCATCAACCTGAGCCAGGAGCTGATTGAACACGGGTTGAAAGGGGTCCTCGATGAGATCTCGAAACAGGTACAGGCCTCGGACGCAGGCATCGTAGTCGTCGATTCTTTCCGAACCGTCTTGCGGCGGGAGCATCATGGGGGCGTCGATGTAGAAGTACAAACCTTTGTGCAGCAGCTGGCCCTTCTGCTCACCAGCTGGGAAGCGACGACCTTCCTGATCGGGGAGTACTCCGAAGCGGAACTGATGGATAACCCTGTCTTCACCGTCTGCGATGGCCTCTTCTGGCTCTACCAACAGGTTGAGCGGAACTCGGTCGTGCGCAAGCTCCAGGTGATGAAGCTGCGAGGACAAATGTCGGTTCCAGGCCTGCATACCTTCCGGATCACCAATGCCGGTCTACAAGCGTTTTCGCGCACACTTGGCCTAACCCGAACGAAGAAGAAGGAGCCGGGCCGAAGACGTCTGTCGACCGGTGTCCCTCGGCTTGACGAGCTGATGGGCGGCGGCATCCCTGAAGGAGACAGCGTGCTCGTCTCCGGCGCCGCAGGCACCGGCAAGTCTCTGCTGGCCACTCAGTTCATTTCGGCCGGCCTGCTTCAGGGGGAACCGGGCATCGTAGCCGTCTTCGAAGAGCGCCCGGAAGAGTACGCGAGCCGGGCTTCCAGCTTCGGGCTTGATCTAGATACGTCCGTCAAAGACGGGCTGCTGGAAATCATCTATCTCCGTCCGCTCGATCTGTCAGTCGATGAGATGATGCAGGAGCTGATTGACGCCGTACAGCGAACCGGTGCCACCCGCCTGGTTCTAGACTCTCTAGCCGGCTTTGAGATGGCGCTTGCCCCTGGTTTTCGCATGGACTTCCGAGAATCGCTCTACCGCATGATCTATGCTCTCACCGGCGTCGGCATCACCATTCTGAGCACGCTTGAGATGGAGGAGACCTTCGACAAGCTTGCCTTCAGCAGCTATGAGATCTCGTTTCTTACAGATGACATCATCCGCATGCGCTACGTGGAGATCGACGGTCAATTGCGAAAGATTATGATGGTGCTCAAAATGCGCGGGGGCGCCCATAGCAGCGACATACGCGAGTACGACATCACCTCGGACGGGATCGTCCTGGGCGAGCGCCTTAGGAACTACGCCCATCTGATCTCAGGCATCCCTGATCGAGTGAGTCGCTCCATTTCGGGAGAACCTCCCAGAAAAGCCGGTGCTGGAAGAGGGGTGGTCGATGGAAGCAGGACGAGCGAATAACGGTAAGCCGTCAGAAGTCGATCTTGCCGCCCTAAATGAGGGCCTCATGCTGGGCCTCGTTCGCCAGCATGGGCTGACGGAAGCGGCGCAGCTGCTCAATGTCCTGCTACAAAATGAGATCGTCGCCCGGAAGAGAGCGGAAGATGCCCTGGTTCGAAGTGAGAAGCTGGCGTCTGTCGGGCGCATGGCTGCTGTACTCGCGCACGAGATCAATAATCCTCTCGAGGCAGTCGTGAACCTCTTGTACATCGCAAAGACCTCCGACGGACTGCCCGAAGCAAGCCGGCAGTATCTGGAGATTGCGGACGGAGAACTGAAGCGCATCGCTCATATCACCCGCCAGACACTCGGCTTCTATCGCGATTCCTCCGCTCCCACGACCTTCAACGTC
Organism: uncultured Acidobacteriaceae bacterium; assembly: GCA_964236325.1. Taxonomy (GTDB): domain Bacteria; phylum Acidobacteriota; class Terriglobia; order Terriglobales; family Acidobacteriaceae; genus Edaphobacter. The sequence goes on from CAXSEC010000053.1 coordinate 15,412, forward strand.
AGCTCGCTGTTCGACTCGGTGATCGATCTACTCCAGGCGAAGACAGTCGCGAAGCACGCCGTCGTAGAGAGGCAGTGCGATGAAGGCTTGCAGCTGGCTGCCTTCCAGGGAGAACTCCGGCAGGTTCTTTCGAATCTTTTGGCGAATAGCCTTGACGCTATTGCGGAGGGTGGCAAAGTAACCTTGCGGGCTCAGGCTTCATCAGACGCCCGGCATGTTCGAGACGTAATCAGGATCTCCGTCGCGGACAATGGGCAGGGCATCAGTTCGGAAGCTTTGTCGCAGATCTTCGAACCGTTCTTCACCACGAAGGGGACCGTAGGCAACGGCCTGGGTTTATGGGTGAGCAAGCAGATCGTCGAGAAGCATGCGGGATCGATTCAGGTTCACTCCTGTACGACTGGACCGACTCAAGGAACCACCTTCTCGATCTTGCTGCCAGTCGCGGCCGAGTAGAGCCGCGAGCCCTTGGTCTCGCATGTTCTGTTTGGCACATCGCGTAGCAGCGTAGTGCCTATAGGTTATTTAGATGGCTCTCCACCTGCTATCGCCCACTCACTCAGCTGCCGTTAAGGTCAGGCCCCTGAAGAGGCTTGACAATGAATTGATGGACCTGGTCATCCTGCGAAATCAGGGCGTCCGGTTGGTGCGGAGAACTATTAGTAGCGCCCCCGAAGCTATTGAAGATGTCATGGCTGACATTCGTATGGAGCTAGCGCGTGCGAAACGGGCTTTGTAGCGGCATCGTAAGGCCTCCCATTGCTGAGTCGATGCTCGTGGATCCTCGGCCACACTTCTTTCTGCCCGTACTTGTAACCAGGATCAGGCGTGTCGCTCTGCGTGCTGCTTCCCAAGGAACATTCATGAATTTACTCCCGCATTCACTTAGCACCTCGTCCAAACTTCATCTTGCCTTCGGCCTGAGCATTGCACTTGGCTCCTCGTCTCTCTTCGCGCAGCAGGTTACGACTGACTTCGATCACACGGCCGACTTCAGCCGATATCACAGCTTCTCGATCTACAAGCTTCAGGCATCAAGTTCGCTCGTGGAGCAGCGCTTACGCGACGATCTCACCCGCGAACTGACAGCGCGCGGGTTGCAGATCACGGCCGAAGGTGGCGATTTGGCCATCACAGCAATTGGCTCTCGTGGAAACCAGAAGGAGTACAACACCTTCTATGAAGGCCTGGGTGGTGGGGGATATGGTTGGCGCGGGCGCGGCTTCGGCGGCTTTGGAGGCGGGTTCGGCGATGAAGGCGTGTCGAACACCAACGTCATCAACATTCCGGTCGGAAGCCTTGTTATCGATGCCTATGACACTAACCATCAGTTGTTGTTCCGCGGGATGGCGAAGGACACTCTCTCGGACAAAGAAGAAAAAAACACAAAGAAGCTCGAGAAGGCCGTGAACAAGATTCTTAAAGCTTTACCCGTGAAAGCGGCGCGCTAAGCAGAGTTTGAACGGCCCTGGCTGCTGTTCTTACGCTCGATACACGGTTTGGCTCAGGATGACCGGAGAGAGGTCATAGCTGCCTCACAGCCGAGTCACCGCGCGACTGCAGACTCCTCGCGGACGCGTGCCCTGACCGACACCTCGAGCTTTCCTATCCGCAGCTCGCAATGTTGCAATGCGCCGGGATAGCCTGTGACATCTGTCTCTATGGAGAGCTATCTAGACGGTGCTAGACGCGTGCGTGGCCGACATGGGCCGCGCTCCTCATACGTGTTTCCTTCTGAAGGAGGCAGGTGGCGCGTTGTGACCACCTGCTCAGGGTTTAACGTGAGGCCAGAGATGCGCATACGAGCTTTCGATCTGAGTTGAGGCTGCGCCCGGCCCCGTAGCCGAGTTCCCACTAGCAGAGCGGGCAGGCGTGTACTTACGGGCGAGGCTCTCCGACGGGCAGGCAGTGAGCATGCGAGTTTGGGAGAGCGGTTCATGCGATTGCTTTCTAGCAGTTGGGCGCTGCGCAACCTGCTACACGCTCGACGGCAGGATGAGGAATATTTTGAGTGTGCTGCGCGAGGCAGTGCCCCAGCTCGAGACTTCCTGCTGGGGCACACGTTGGTTCGATGGTGGGGTTGGGCTATAGAACTGGAACCCACACGCCGAGGTAGCCGTGGACCTGTGGGGTTGAAGTTCCAGTGACGTGGATTGTGAGGTTGCCTTGTAGATCGGTCAAGGCGACTTCGTGAGTGTTGCCCACGGTGTTGATGAAGGGCTGCAGGGCGTGAGTGAGACCCATGCGGACGGTGATGGTGGTGTGGAGGGCCGGGTTGTCACCGATGACCGTGGCGACACCATTGAAGCGGGTCGTGCCGAGACGGGCGCTGGCGATCAGGTCCTGTCCGGCGGTGGAGGAAGTGTTGCTGGTGTAGAGGAAGGTCTTCTGGGCGCCGGCGACGAAGGTTTTGCGCACCTCGAGGAGTTGACGAATCAAGTCGTAGTACGGCGTTTTTACCGTGGTGTAGGGCTTGTCTGCCTCATACAGATCGCCATAGAAGATGGTGGGCACGGTGTCTTTGTTGGTGAGGATGAAGGCGTAAGCCGCCGGTATGTTGTAGGGCGCGTATTGCTTGGTGGCGAGTTGGCGATCGGCATCGTAGGTTGCCATTTCCGCGAGCTGCCAGGCGGCGGATCCGGGGGTGGCGCCGTTGGCCTGTGTAGCCGAGACCGGGATGTTGGCGATCACGTTATGCTCCTGATCGTGGTTGTTGACGAACGACCAGTTGGGGGGCGCCGTGCCTCCGTTGCGCGCCGCGGCGGCGATGGATCCGGTGATGATAGAGCTGAGGGGCGAATAGCCCTGGCCGAGCGACGATAGCATGTTGCCGTAGAGGTCCGCATCGTAGACCAGCTGTCCGTTGCGGTTGCTGTTCTCGAAGTCAACCTGGGCATCGACGTAGGACTCGATGATGCTGAGGTGATTGTTGATGTTGTTCTGGTAACGGCTGGACATCAGGCCCGCTGACTGGCGAAGGATGTCGGTGTTGTAGTGTCCGGAGGCGTCGAAGCGGAAGCCGTCGAAGTGGAAGCTGTCGAGCAGAAAGTGTTGCCAGTTGAGGACCTCGCTCTGCACGTCGGCGCGGCTGTTGTCGACGTCCGTCCCGATCAGGAACTCGTACTGGAGGACGTTCTTGTCGACGTCGCTGTTATCTGTCTTGTTGACGCGGAGGGCCGCGATGTTTGCTTCCGAGGTTGAGGAGTAGCCGGGCTGCGCATCGAGGTAACCCTGGGTGAGTGCGGCGACGGCGGTGTCGGATGCGGCGATGATGGCCTGACGGACGGCATCGTCGGAGCCACTGTAACCATTGGCGCGGGCGTAGTCGAGATAGTTCTGCGTGGTGACGCCGGCGCGCGGATCAGTGTAGAAGATCAGGTACGGGCGATAGTTCGGAGTATAGGAGCCAGCGCCGGAGACGGCGTAGTAACCGTCGACTGAAAGATAGGTGCTGATGACATTAAGCGCGTTTTGCTGCGCCGCCGCGGAGTTCTGTAGAAAGGCCGGCAGGTAGTTGCGAGAGTCTCCAGGGCCAAAGTAGCGGTAGGGTGTGCCGCTGGCGTCGACCATGATGCGATCGAGGCCGAGTGCCTGGGTAGACAGCCCGTTCATATAGGTATTGTTCCACTGCGGGATGAGGCCGTAGGTCTGTTGGCCCATGCCGCCTCCGGCGGTGTATCCGGGGTAGAGAACGTTAACTGCGTTGCTGTCGTTGGGAGTGCCGAAGATGTCGGTTGCCGTGACGTTGGTGACTTCACGCGAGCCGATGAAGAGCTGGTTGGGGACGATGTCGGCGATGGCATTAATGTGGTCGCCATGCAGCTTGTCGATAGCCTGCATGAGCTGGGCCGAGGTGCCGTACTTAGTTGCGGCGGCGCCGGCGTGACCGGCGGGGAACTGGCCCAGGTCGTAGCGGTCGGCAACGGCATAGCCTTCTTCAAAGAACGACTCGAGTGCGCGATAGGGCGGCGCGAACCAGACGTCGGTGATGCCCAGGTTGCGCAGGTCGTCTGCCTGGCCGGCGAGGGTGGTGTAGGCCGTGCTGTCGTAAGGCTGGTAGAAGCTGAAGTCCTGGTAGATGACGTGACGATCGAGGTCCGCGCTTGGCGTGAAGATGAGCGGTGTGGAAGGGGTGGCGGCGGCCTGGGTCTGGGTTTGCGGCTTCCAGGCGGTTTCGATGGCACGAAGCTGATCGACGCTGAGGGGCCCGCGCTGGGCGTGCTGCCGGGCCACCTGCAACTTGTCTAGAGGACTTTGCTGGGCGATGACACTTGAGGTTAGAGAAATAGAAAATACCGACACTACCGCAAGAACGAGATGCTGGTGTGACATAAAGGAGGGCCCCTAAGCAACGAAAGTATTCTATAAACGAAAGGCTTGCTGAGTTAGCAAAGAGTACGCGGACGTACTAAAGGCTTATAAGTAGCTACTTGATTGTCTGGGCTCTAGATGTATACGTCTAGAGTTGTCATCATCTCGATGAACCCATGGTCACGCTTATGGCATCTATAGTCACCAACTTACTAAACCTGTAATTACTTCTGTGGGGCGCCGTTTCACGAGGCGATTGCCAGTTCAAGGTTACTGTGGCGTGCATTAAGGCGACACCGCGGTAACTTGGCCGTAGCAGGGTCCCGCGCTCACGGACTAAGCGGCAGGTTGTGTCGACGCAAATCCGCGTGCCTGCCGTGCCGTATGGAGCTTTGGGGTACTAAGCGTTTCATCTTCCTGCACGACCGTACGCATGCCTTTTTCCTCCCGGAGTGCGATAAAGCTCCGCGAGGCAAAATAGTCCCTTAGCGTCCACTCGAGAAGACGGACTAAAGCGATGGGTTCTGGGCGGAGCCAGACGCAGTTCTTCATCTTTGCGGCTGTCAGACTCTGGCCCCATCGGCCGGCGCTGGCTTCCGGTAGATTCGCAAACGTGCACGCTTAGTCTTCAACGGCTTGAGCGCACGGATGGCGCGGCGGCTAGCCGGGATGAACCCCGCGCGAATGCCGGCCTTGGTGAAAGCCGACCATGACCGCATCGAAGCCGGGAGTACCTGGCATATAGCCGCCAATGACCAGCTCGAGACATGATCCCTCCCAGCAACCATCTGCTTGGCTAGGAGGCGGAAGCTCTCTGAGAGCTGCACAGCTTCGCTCTGCCCCAGTGATGTGCGCAGATGCTCGCGGCACTCGGATAACGGCTGGGTAAGATCCGTTTCCTCAAGCC
>CAXSEC010000054.1:0-7011 GCA_964236325.1 uncultured Acidobacteriaceae bacterium
TCATCATCAACCGCGATCGCCTTCTCGCCGCAGCGCACCCGCCCCTCACCGACCTAATCGGCACCAACCTGCTGCAGACCGGCTGGATCTTCCCTCTGCTGCACACCCGCTGCCGCGTGCTCTATGTCTGGCAGCGCCTGCTGGGCTATCGCCACTTCAACTCCGGCGGCTGGGGCATCTGCGAGGTGTTCGGTATCCGCCTGGAACAGATCGCGCGCCGCTACTTCTCGGCCGAGCCGGAGCTTGCCCGCGCTCTGATGAACGGCGTCCTGCGCTATTGGCTGCCGGATGTCCTCATCGCGCTGCGTTCCGGAAAGGACAGCGCCATGCACGTGGAGGATATCGCAAGCCTGCTGGAGCCCAGCTTTAGCCGAAATTGGCGCTACTGGACCTTTGTGTGGACTGTAACGAGACCGCCGCTTCGTTTGTCGAAAGTACTTCATCGCTTGCTGGTCGCGATTAACAAAGTCACGCGCGTCGCTCAGGCCATGTGGCGATATGTCTTCGCTGGATCAACGATCATGCGTCCATAATTCGCGACCATAGAGGCCTTCTTCTGGTCATAATGGAAGCGTGGTCTCGCGCCAACCAATCTCCGTCCTGCCGTCGCAGGAAAACGACACAGTCTCTGAGCGGAAGCAGGGGGTCACCCTCAATCCAAGTTCACTGCAGCACTTTCTCCGCGAAAATGGCTGGCTGCTTCTCCTGTCTAAAATCCTCACCGTGCCCCCGCGGCTCCTGCGCGATGCGCTACTCAGCAGGCAGCTCGGTGCTCCAGGCCTGCGTTTTGGTAGAGCACCCCGCCTAATTGGCTTGCGCCACATCCGTCTGGGCCAGAACCTAAATGCCGGCAATGATTGCTGGCTGGAAGCCGTCACCAACTTTGGAGGCACCGCCTTCGAGCCAATACTGATCGTTGGAGACAACTGTAACTTCTCCGATCAGGTCCATATCGGTTGCACGAATCGCGTTACGATCGGCGCCGGTCTTCTTTGCGGCAGCCATGTCCTCATCTCGGACCACAGCCACGGCCAATACAGCCCTTCCGGCGCTGCGGCTCAGAGTGATCCGCGACTCCGTCCAGCACTACGTCCCCTCTCGCACGATAAGACCATTCACATCGGTGCAAACGTCTGGCTTGGCAACGGAGTCGCTGTCCTCGGCGGAGCCCGTATCGGTGACGGCGCGATCGTCGGGGTCAACGCTGTCGTCACCGGCGAGATTCCGCCCCACTGCATTGCAGTAGGCGTCCCGGCTCGACCGGTTCGGCGTTGGGATGCGCTGTCTGCAAGCTGGTTGCCCTATGAGGACGGCGACGCTCAGCGATCCAGCGTGAGCCTCCGCGATGCGCCGACAACTCTGTAGATCCTGCCGTGAATCCGCACCAAAGACGAGCGGCGCTTCTTTTCAACCCGCATTGTGAGCGGCCCGCCTTCGCCACACCGGCCGTATCCGCGTGCGCCATCGCTCATCAAGCGCTATTAACGTCCACTGCACGCGCGGATCCAGAAAGCGCAGCACCGTCTCTGTCGCCGGATGGATCCGCAAGGCCGGCGCCACCAGATACAAGAGCGGCGTCTCCGCCTGCAGTCGCGTCTCCGGAAAATATCCGTGCTGCTGCAGGTCACCCAGCCCGGTGGTGGCGTCAACGTGCGCCAGGTGGTGCTCGCGAATCCGTATCCAGTAGTCCAGCCCTTGCATGGCAAAATGCAGATCCTCCTCCGCCTTTACCTCAATCACCGCCAGGCGATGGTCGCGGGTCACCGCCAGCAGATCCAGCATGCCGCGATCGCCCGCTCCCGCAATCGCCGGCACCTGGACGTACACCGGCGCATCCTGTAACTGCGGATCGAGCGCGCTGATCTCCGCGCGCAGCAGGCCTTCCAGCCATCGTTCGGGCTGCACGCGGAAGAGCGCATCGCCACTCCGCAGCGTCTCCTTCGACTTCGCCCCGCGGCTGTCCAGCCCAGCCGATCTGCGGGCAAACAGCTCATGCACCATCGCTCGCAGCGTGCCCGTGTTTTGCTCCGTGAGCACCGTCTCCTGCGCGCCGGAACCAACGGTCACCTCGAGCGATCGATTGAAGCTCCCACCCTCAAACCCCGAGCGAATGCGCGCAAACTCCAGCCCATAGCGCAGAAACGCCAGCTCCGCGTTCGATCGCAGCCGCATCTCAAACCCCTCGTGCGCGTTCGCGACCAGACGCTCTTTGCTGTGCGCCGCGGGCAGCACCTCCACCTGCCCTTGCGACGCCTCCGGCAACAAAGCCAGAACGCGCGGTATTGCCTCGCTGAAGCGCCCTCCCGGCTGTGTCGCCGCCGCCTCGCTTGGCGCCCGCACCAGGCGCGTCGCCAGGTTCCCGCAGTCAGCCGGGTCGCGCGCCAGCAGCGTCTCTGCGGCCTCGTTCAGCTCGTAGAGCGCGTACTTGGCAACTCGTGCATCCAGCCAGGCCACACGCGCGAGCGTCGTCGTCGCCATGCCTGCCGGCAGGATCAGCCGCAAACCCTCCACTACGCGCCGCGCCTGCGCGTGCTCGCGACAGTACGCCAGCCACAGCAGGCCGATAGTCAGAATGCCATCGATCATCGCCGGCGACTCCACGGCGCCAACTCCGATCACCGCCCACGCGCGGCTCCCGCGCACCTGCAGCCCCCGCACATAGGCCGGTCCAAACGAGTGCTCCAGATCGATCGTGGCGCGAAGATCTGCTACCGTGCTGTCCGAAAACTCTCGCTCCAGCACCCGCCGCAGCAGCTGAAGATACCGCGTCCGCTCGCCCTCCCGTGTCGCCGGTGCACGCCGCCCTCGCTCCCGTACCAGCTCCAGCGACCGTGGCTCCTTCTGGCCGAAGCGCTGCGCCATCAACCGCAGCGTTCCACCGCGCCGCACCGCGGAGACAATACGTCGTGCCTGGTTGCGCTGCTCCGACCACACATGCAGCACAACCCTGCCCTGCGCGCGCGTTACCGTGTGATCCGCGACCGAGAGATCGAAAAGAATCTCGCCCTCTTCGAGCAGCAGGCTTTGAGGATGCTCCGCCAGAAAGCCGACGAGGACTCCCTCAATCTCCTCCGCGCCTCGCATCTCCGCCGCTTGCACCGGTGTAGCCATTCTCCAGGAACGCTAGCAGCCACGCGCTCTTCTCGGCATAGCACTTCCGGGTGCATTGCGGCAGCTCTGTCACGACCTCTAAAGCGTGCAGGCGAAATGGAAGCTGGTAATCCGCAATCGTTCCCGCAGATAGAAGGCATGAGCCTCCTGCCGCTGCGTACCGGAGTCCAGGCTGAAGGTCTTGCATCCCTCGCGTCGCGCCAGATCCATCAACCAGTGCAGCATCGCCTTGCCATGGCCTCTTGACCGCTCGCTGGCCGCGGTCACCAGGTCGTCGACATACATCGTCTTACCCGTATGCAGCATCTGCTGCACGCGGAAGCCGCCAACCGTCGTCACACCGTTCGCATCCTCAAGCATCGCGAGCCGGTACCCCTCGCTTTGCTGCCGCCGAATGACCGAGACAAACTCCTCCCGGCGCAGCTGCGAGCGCAGCTCTTGCATCACCTGAAAGCAGCTCAGGATCTCGGCATCGGTCGTCGCCAGCCGGGCCCGCGTCGGGTCTGTCACCACTCCTCCCGCTGCCGCAGCTGCAGGATGTGCGCGACATGGTGCCGCGAGTGCCAGGCATAAAGCTGCGTGGCCACATCTACGCTCTGCCGCCCGTTCTCCGGGTGGTTGTAGCCGCGCTGCCACTGCGCCTCATCAAGCGTCTGCAGCAGCATCACCCACCGCGCATGCAGGCTCTCAATCAGCTCCAGCGACCACTCGACCGGGCCCGCTGCATCCTGCAATTGCACCCACGCCTTTTCATCGTAGGGCTTGATGGTCGGCCACTCCTCGGTCAACGCCAGCTTCACGCGAACTAGCGCGTTCATGTGCGAGTCCGCCACGTGATGCACCACCTGCCGCACCGTCCATCCGCCCTCGCGATAGGGCGTGTCAATCTGCCCGCCATCCAGCCCGCGCACGCTGTTCCGCAGCTCGCTCGGCAGCTCCGCAAGTCTTGTCATCGCCAGCAGACGGTCATCCGGCGAGATCGTCTCCGGTGTATGGAATCGGCCGATGGGATAGCGCGGATCCACATCTCCAGTCATAGGCCTGACAGCATAGGGCAGCATGGGTGCAAAGGCTCCTTTGAGCCCGAAGGTAGCACACCGTCGTCCCTTCTCTTCGTACGCAAGCGCGGCTGTCTCCGCATCCAATCGCGGCATGACGCTTCGCTCACTCCCGGCCATTCGAGTCCGCAAGATCCTTCCCGCTGGCCTGCTCCGCCCGGCTATGCTTCTCGCCGTCGCAGCAGGAACACTCCTGACCACGGTCGCGGCTGGTGCGCAGACCTCGGCGCCCCTCGGTGGCCCACCGTTCTTTGGCTTTGACCGCAACACCTTCCCAGGCGACGCCGCGCTGCCAGCCCTCCGGCAGCATTTCAGCTTCGTCGGCTACTGGCTCAACAGCCCGCCCGGCGCGTCCAGTAACTCCTGGTCGGGCCGCCGTGCCCAGCTCGCCCAGGCAGGCTTCGGCTTCCTGGTCCTCTGGAACGGCCGGCTCGATGCCGCCATAAAAGCCCAGAGCAGACGCCCCGGCGCCACCCCCCAGACGACTCCCCAGACCCTCGGCCGCGCCGACGCCAATGCGGCCATCCGCGCCGCCCAGGCCGAACACTTCCCCGCCGCAACCATCCTCTTCCTCGACCAGGAAGAAGGCGGACGCCTGCTGCCGGAGCAGGCCGAGTATCTGCTCGCCTGGACCGAAGCCGTTGCCACCTCCAGCTTTCGCGCCGGCGTCTATGCCAGCGGCCAGCCTGTCGATGACGGCCCCGACGCAAACGGCCACCCACAGACCATCACCACCGCGCAAGACATTGCCAGCCGCGTGCGCCAGGGCCACCTGCACCCTGTCGCGCTCTGGGTCGCACAGGATGCGTGCGGACCATCCACCGGCTGCACCCTGACCCCGCCCGCGCTCCAGCAGAGCGGCACGCCTGACGCCCTAGTCTGGCAATATGCCCAGAGCCCCCGCCGCCCAGCAATCACCCGCGCCTGCGCTCGCACCTACAACACAGCCGGAAACTGCACGCTTCCCGAGCTGCCGGCCCTCTTTCTCGATCTCAACCTCTCCTCGTCCGCCGATCCGTCACACGGCCGCTAACCAAGCCAGCAACCCGAAGCAAACCCATAGCCGCAGATCGTTTTCGCCGCCAATGATGCATCTCGACCTCTCCTTCTGGAATGATAGGGAGCCCGGCTCGGAGCTTCAGCCGAACCTTCAACTTCATCGGAGACACACATGGCCTGCAGTCCAGAGAACCTACGGGACGTCCCGCTCTTCGCCCTCCTCGACGAGGAGGAGCTCACCGTGCTCGCCGCACAGGTCGATCTGCGCAGCTTCGCCGCCCGCCAGCGCATGTGGAAGATCGGCGACCCCGGCAGAAACGCCTATGTTGTTCGATCCGGTGCCGTCGAGGTCTCCGTCATCGACGAAGACGCCCAGGAGGTCGTGGTCGAAACTGCCTCGGAAGGCGAGATCTGCGGCTTCGCCTCCATGCTCGAACAAACCAGCCATCGCACCACCGCCATTGCCCTGCATGCAACCGACTGCATCGAGATCTCGCGCGACGACATCGTTGTCCTGCTCAATCGCAAGCCCATGGCCGGCATGGATATGCTCACCGTCCTCGGCCGCCAGCTGCATGCCTCGCATCAGCTCGTCCGCGTGCGCGCCAGCCGGAACGCCAACGAACTCATCGAAGAGGAGGAGACCCGCGGCGAACGCCTCGCCGATGGCGTTGCTCGCTTCGGCGGCTCCTGGACCTTCATCATCATCTTTGCCGTCATCCTCGCCGTCTACACGACCATCAACGTCATCCTGCGCGGCAAGGCCTGGGATCCATACCCCTTCATCCTGCTCAACCTCTTCCTCTCGATGCTCGCCGCCATCCAGGCGCCCGTCATCATGATGAGCCAGAACCGCCAGGACCAGAAAGACCGCGTCCGCGGCGAGCTGGACTACGCCGTCAATCGCCGCGCCGAAGCCGAGATCCAGAACCTCTCCCGCAAACTCAGTCTCCTCAGCGAAAAGCTCGACGACGTCGACGATCGCATCCGTCTTCCCGCCGCTTCGACCACTAATGTAGGCGAGCCCAGGTAGATTCCGCGGGCCGAATCCATCCGGCAATACCCTCCGGTACTCCCCTAAGACTCCACCCTCGCTGGCTCTCTCCCGCCCGAACCTCTATCATCAGGACATGACAGCTCTCGGCTCTGCCCCAAAGCAGCCAGTCCACCAGCCCGATCACAAGCGCTACTTCATCGAAAAGCTGGGCGTCTCTGAACGTCTGATGGAGCAGTGCCTCGGCGAAGCCCTCTCGGCGGGCGGCGAGTATGCCGACCTCTACTTCGAATCCGTCACCTCCACCTCGCTCGGCGTCGATGAAGGCATCGTCAAAACCGCCAGCCAGGGAATCAGCGTCGGCTGCGGCATTCGCGTCCTCGCCGGCGAGCGCACCGGCTTCGCCTACACCGACGACCTCTCCTCCGAAAAGCTCCTCAAGGCCGCCCGCACCGCCGCCCTCATCGCCTCCGGCCCCGCCAAAGAACTCGCCCAGGGCTTCCTGCATACCGACCTTCCCGCCCTCTACCCCGTCGCCGGCGCCACCACCGACGCCGAGATCAGCGAGAAACTCAAGCTCATCCAGCGCGCCGATAAAGCCGCCCGCGCCTACGACACCCGCATCACCCAGGTTCGCGCCGGCTTCTCGGACGAGCTCCGCCGCATCCTCGTCGCCGCCTCCGACGGCACCTTCGCCTCCGACACCCAGCCCCTCGCCCGCCTCAACGTCTTCGTCATCGCGCAGGACGGCGCCAACCTCGCCCGCGGCACCTCCGGCGGCGGCGGCCGCATCGCCCTCGACTTCTTCGAAGGCGATAAAAGCCCCGAGCACTTCGCCCGCGAGGCCGC
>CAXSEC010000054.1:7111-20512 GCA_964236325.1 uncultured Acidobacteriaceae bacterium
CGCGGCTCGCTCAACGTCGACGACGAAGGCACCCCCACCCAGGAGAACGTCCTGATCGAGAACGGCATCCTCAAGGGCTACCTCACCGACAAGCTCTCCGCGCGCCTCATGGGCACCAAATCCACTGGCAGCGGCCGCCGCGAGAGCTACCAGCAGATCACCATGCCGCGCATGACCAACACCTACATGCTCAACGGCGACGACATGCCCGAAGACATCCTCAAGAGCGTGAAACGCGGCCTCTACGCCGTCAACTTCGGCGGTGGACAGGTCGACATCACCAGCGGCAAGTTCGTCTTCTCGGCCTCTGAAGCCTACCTCATCGAAGACGGCGTCGTTACCCGCCCGGTCAAAGGCGCAACCCTCGTCGGCAACGGCCCCGAGGCACTCAAGTATGTCAGCATGGTCGGCAACGACCTCGCGCTCGACGAAGGCATCGGCACCTGCGGCAAGGCAGGCCAGTCCGTTCCCGTCGGTGTCGGCATGCCCACCATCAAGCTCGATCGCATGACGGTCGGAGGAACAGGACGATAATGGCAACGGCAGAACGCGAAAAGATGTACGAATGTGAAGTCAAACGACGGCGAGTGAAAGAAGGCGGCGGCTACGAGCCCTTCTGGAAGATCAAGAAGGTGGTCGACGCCCTCGCTGATCTGGACACCGAGTTCCGCTGCAAGGACTGCGGCGGTGAGGTGAAAGTTCTCGGCAAGACCAGCAAAACCGGCGGCGCCGCCTACGTCGAACACAAACGCCCCGCCGACGCTGAGTTCTGCCCCTCCGGTCTCGCCTTCAAGCGAGCGACCGACGGCCGCGAAAGCCAGGCCTCCGCCCATCCTGTAAACTAAAGACACCGCCCAGCACCAACGCAGTTACCAACGCGTGCACCATATCGGAAAGTTCCGCCCACGCACGGCAAACCGAGGTTGGGAGAGACACGTCATGGCTACTGAACGCGAGATGTTCCTTGATTGTGAAGTGAAGCGCCGCAGAGTGCGCGTTGGCGGCGGCTACGAGCCCTTCTGGAAGGTCAAGACCATCGCTGAAGCCGTGGAAGATAACGACACCGAGTTCCGCTGCAAGAGCTGCGGTGGCGCCGTCAAGGTCGTCAAACGCCGCTCCCCCGAAGGTCCCGCCCTTCACATCGAGCACAAGCTCAAGACCGACTCCGAGCACTGCGTCGACGGCCTCCACTTCCTCAAGGCCACCGATGGCCGCGAACACCGCATGTCCTCCGCCCCCGTCCACTAGAGGCGCACTGATGCACGGCCACCCCTGGTACGGTCTGCTGCCGATGTTCTTTCTGTTCGTGGCGGGAGGTGGTCTCTTCTACCTCTTCGGTCTCTGGGTCTGCCGGTCACAGGGCTACACTGAGCCAATATTGGACGTCCTATCGGGTGGATGAGCGCAGCCATCACCGCCTTCGGACTCCTCTTGTACCTGGGTCTCATGCTGCATGTCGTTCGCTAAACGGCGTGCAGCCAAACTCCTTTAGAGTAGTCGCTCCCTGCCGCAGCCTTCTCGATATGCATTGATCCGGAACGTCGGCACGATTGTCGGCATGACCTCGCCACAAAGGATTGGCCCACAAAGTCCGATTGCTGCGGCGTAGACGAAGGCATTCCCGAACTCCGCCGCGAGCTGGCAACGGGCTTTGCCAGAACTTACGCTTCTTCCCTAAGCCAATTCCTCCGCTATTGAAGCAAGCAATTAAAACGCGCCAACTCTGGAGATTCGCTAGACTAGCTTTGCCGTCTCTCGGCCATTGGCGCGTCGCTGCCCGACGTGATATCGCGGTGCCGCCCCTCTTGCAAAGAGGTCAAAGCGCAAGGGAGCAGATCGGTTCATACGCCGGATGTCACCTCCGAGGTCCGAACCCAGGTTGCTTCTTTCCAAGATTTTAGACCTCCTCTAAGGGGGTGCCCCGTAGGAGAAATCCGTGCCCACTGACACCAGCACCGCCCTGACGCAGCTCGCAGAGACCGTCCTCCACAAGGCCCTGCGCGCTGGTGCCACCGACGCCGAAGCCGTCGTCTCCGAGGGTGAGGAGTTCTCCGCGCTTGTCCGCCTCGGCGAGGTCGAAACCCTTAAGGAATCAGGCTCTCGCGCCCTTGGCCTGCGTGTCTTCCGCGGCCTGCGCGTCGCCAGTGTCAGCTCGTCCGACTTCTCCGCCGACTCGCTCGACCGTCTCGTCCAGACCGCGCTCGACCTCGCCAGCATCACCGGTGAAGACCCCTTCGCCGGCCTCGCCGACGCCGACGAGTTCGGCGAGTACAAACCCGCCGACGGCTCCGATCTGCACCTCTACTTCGACGACGTCCACCACCTTCCGCCCGCTGAGCGCATCGAGATCGCCCGCCGCTGCGAGGCCGCCGCCCTCGCCGTCGACACCCGCATCCAGAACTCCGCCGGCGGCGACTTCGACACCGCCACCTCGCAGAAAGTCCTGGTCAACTCTCGCGGCTTTCGCGGCTCCTATGCGAAGTCCTACTGCGGCTTCTCCTGCTCGCCAATCGCGCAGGAGAGCGGCGGCTCCATGCAGCGCAACTACTGGTACTCGAGCTCGCGCACGACTGCGGCGCTTGAAGACCCCGAGGAGATCGGCCGCATCGCTGCCAAACGCACCCTTGGTCGCCTCGGCGCGCGCCGCGTCAAAACGCAGCAGGCGCCTGTCGTCTTCTCGCCCGAGATCGCCCGCTCCATCATGGGCAGTATTTTTTCGGCCGCCGACGGCGACGCCATCTACCGCAACGCCAGCTTCCTCAACGGCATGCTCGGCCAGCAGATTGCTGGCGAGAACATCACCCTCATCGACGACGGCACCGTCATCCTCAACGATCACGGCCTGCGTGTCGGCGGCTTCGGCACCGCGCCCTTCGACGCCGAAGGCCTGCCCACCCGCCGCACCGTGCTCGTCGACCGCGGCGTCCTCAAGACCTACATCGCCAACTCCTACACCGGCCGCAAGCTCGGCATGAAGTCGACCGGCTCTGCCTCGCGCGGCCTCGCCGGCAACCCCGGGACCGGCGCCCACAACTTCTACCTCGAGCCCGGCTCCCTCACCCCCGAGCAGATCTTCGCAGACATCCCTGCCGGCCTCTACGTCACCGAAACCATGGGCTTTGGCGTCAACCTCGTTACTGGCGACTACTCCCAGGGCGCCGCTGGCGTCTGGATTGAGAACGGCGAGCTCACCTTCCCCGTCGAAGAGATCACCATAGCGGGCAATCTGAAGGACATGTACAAAAACATCACCGCCGTCGGCAACGACCTGGTCTTCCGCAGCGCCGCCGCCGCCCCCACCATCCGCATCGACGGCATGATGATCGCCGGCGCCTAAGCAGCGGCCGACCCGGCGCAGGGCCGGTCATCGGCTCGGGCGGTCATAGCCGCAACCTGCCATCGTGCCGGTGAAGCCATTCCGACTGAGCTCGGGCGTGCGGCTTTCTCTACCCGTGCACCCTCTTCAGATGACCGCTCCATGCCTATCCGTTTAGGCTGCCGCCTTCGTAGTGGCGCGGTAATTACCGTTGGCTCAACAATCGCGTTACCGCTTTCCTTCGTTCCCCCCGTCGCGTCCATCCCTCCCGGATCCCCCTTGACAGTCGTACCTTCAACCTCATACAAGGATCCGGTCTCATCATCTCAACTCAAAGTTCATGCACACTGGACCCGAGGCCACCTTGCCCACGCCGAAATCGCTCCTTCCACTTGTCAGTCTCCTCTTCGCCACCGTCCTTACGGCGCAGACGACCAGAACTCTCTCACCCAACACCCGCTTCTACGTGCCGCCTCCCGCCGCCGGATCGGTACCGCAGATTGAGAAGCTCCTCGCTCATGACCACCTGAAAGACGCTCTCCTGCTGACAGCCATGGAGTTGAACTCCCAGGCCGTCTGGCTCACCGGAGGCACCGTCTCTGACACCATCTCCCAGGTCACCGCCACCATGCAGGGTGCCGCCCAACAGAAGGCCGTTCCCTTCTTTGTCCTCTACAACGTCCCCGGCCGGGACTGCGGCGGCTACTCTGCCGGTGGAGCGGAGAACACCGCCGACTACGAGGCGTGGGTCCGTGCTATTGCCACTGCCATTGGTGACCAGAAGGCGATCGTGATCCTCGAACCCGACGCCCTTGCCAACCTGCCCAGCGACTGCGGCTATCCCGCCACGGTCAACTCCGCACAGCTCACGGCGGACCGCTTCACTCAGATTAAGTACGCCGTCACCGCCCTTGAGATCCAGCCCCAGACCATCGTCTACCTGGACGGCGGCAACAGCCATTTTCGCGCTGTCCCGGACATCGCACTCCGCCTGGCTACCGCTGGCGTTGCCCAGGCGCAGGGTTTCTTTTCGAACGTCTCGAACTATATCGCGTCAAATTACGAGACCCACTTCGCGACCTGGGTCTCCGAGTGCCTCGCCTATGGCCTCAACCCCGCCGACGGCGGTTACCGCCTTGGTCACTATGACTACTGCGCCAGCCAGTACTACTCGCCGCTCGGCACCGTGGACCCGAACAACATCGCCACCTGGATCTACACGGACCAGTGGTATACCCAGAACCTCGGCACCGCCACTCCCTCCACTCACTTCGTCGTAGACACCAGCCGCAACGGGCAGGGACCCCTCGTCGCCAGCGTCTACGCCGCACCCCCCTACAACCAGCCAGCCGCCGTCATTCAGACTCTCCAGAACGGCAGCTACTGCAATGCACCGGGCCGCGGCCTCGGTCAGCCGTCAACAGCCAATGTCTCTGTCCCTTTGCTTGACGCCTATCTCTGGATCAAGACCCTTGGCCAGTCCGACGGCAGCTGCAACTCCGCAGGCGGTGCTCGCGCCTGGGACTACGCCGCCTTCACGCTACGCGGCTGGCCGACCGATCCCACCGCCCAGTCGCTCTTCGATCCGCTGCAGGGCCTTGTCGACCCCCCCGCCGGCGCCTGGTTCCCACAGGAGGCTTTGGAGCTGGTTCACAACGCAAACCCTCCACTCGTAAAGTTCTAACCCATGCCGTGCCGGCCTCTTCCAGCAGGTCGCCGGTTCCTCTCTCAGCCACACCATCAAGCAGCAAAGGCCGCTTTGTTCCCAACGGATCAAAGCGGCCTTTGCATCTCCAGCCACATGTGACAGTAGCTTACGGCGTGGACCATCGCCGGTGTAGGGCAGCAGGCCTAAACTTCTGCGCCACCCTGCCGATCTCTGCACTATGTCAGTCTTCCGCGCCGCCCGCTCTACAATCTCCCTAGTGCCGACAGACTTTATCTTCGCGCAGACGCTCGCCTTCGACTCCGCTCAGGCCGCGGATCTCCTCCGCCAGATTCCTGAGGTCGAAGGCCTCCTCGCCCTCTTCGGCCATGACCCTGCTGGACAGCCCTTCCTCACCCGCACAACGAACCTCCGCCGACGCGCAGCTCGCCTTCTAACCCCGCCACCACCTCGCGAGCAGGCCCTCACCCCCAATGGCACACCGCTTCCTTCCAAACGCCTGAACCTTCGGGATCGGGTCGCCCGCATCGAGTGGTCCGTCACCGGCTCCGAGTTCGAGTCGCTCCTCACCCTATACCACGCCACCGCCGCCCTCTTTGGCCTGCCGGCCGCTCGCCATCGCCTCAAGCTCAGCACCCCCTTCTTCCTTCGCTTCTCCACCGAGAACGCCTATCCCCGCGTCTACGTCAGCAATCGCCTCTCGGCGAAGAACCTTGCCCGCACCTACGGCCCGTTTCCCTCCCGAGCGGCCGCCGAGCGATACTGCGACGCCGCCCTCGACCTCTTCAAGCTCCGCCGCTGCTATGAAGACCTGCATGTCCATCCCGATCACCCCGGCTGCGCCTATGGCGAGATGAAGAAGTGCCTCGCCCCCTGCAACACCTCGTGCACCTCAGACGAGTACGCCGCGGAGGCGGCACAGGTTGAGGCTTTCTTCCGCACCCACGGCGAGTCCCTGCTGGCCACCGTCGCCCACGATCGCGACTCGGCCTCGAGCGACATGGACTTTGAGCGTGCCGCAGCCCTCCACAAGCAGTACGAGAAGGTCAAAGCCACCGCCGGCCTGGCCGACCCTCTCGTGCGGCCGATCCCTGACCTTCGCGCCGTCATCGTGCAGCCCGCCGCGACCCTCCACGAAGATGCAGGCACTCACGCCCAGGTCGCCGCCATCTTCCTGCTCGAGCGTGGCTTGCTCGCCGGCCCCGAGAGCCTTTCCACCCTCGGCGTCCGCGCGGTCAAAGAGCAGACATCTGTTGGATCCAGCCTCTTTGCCCAGCCGCTCATGCTGCAGGCTGTCCCACTTCCACCTGACTCCGCGACTGCATCCTCGTCGGATATCCACGCCGATCCCTTATCCGTTCCCAGCGCCCACGTTCTCTCTCCGGAGGACCGTGCCGCGCATACCCTTGGCCTGCTCGGCACCGGATTGGACGGCCCGACCGCAGCACCCGATCTTGCCCACCTCTCCGACCACCTCGCCCTTCTTCGCCGCTGGTACTACCGCCCTGAAAAGCAACGCAAAGGCGAGCTCTTCCTGCCTAACGCCGACGGCTCCTGGCCGCTTCGCCGCATCCTTCGCGGCGCCGCCCGTGCCGTCCTTGGCGATCCCAAACCCATGCAGGAGACCGATCGCGAGGCCGCCAAAGTCGTCAAGACCCGCCTCATCCATGCCGGCCGCGAGGGCATCGAACGCAGCGTCGCTGTCATTGACCGGACCACCCTTGCCCCGCTCCACCCGGGGCCCGCCGATCCGGGCACCTTCCGCACCCGTCGCTCCCGCAAGCCGCCATCCGCCGCTTTCGCTGAGCCCGCGCCTGCCGCTGATAAACTCACATCATCGTGATTGAGCTAGCCTTCTCCATCCTTGCCGCGGACTTCGCGCATCTTGCCGAGCAGATCGCTGCAGCCGAGCGCGGCGGCGGCTCCATCATCCACGTCGACGTGATGGACGGCCATTTCGTTCCCAACATCAGCTTCGGACCGCCGGTGGTCAAAGCCATTCGGCCAGTCACGAAGCTTCCTCTCGACTGCCACCTGATGATCGAGAACCCCGACGCCTTTGTCGCGGACTTTGCCGCTGCGGGTGCTGACATGATCAGCGTCCATCAGGAGGTCTGCCGCCATCTACACCGCACGCTACAGCTCATTGCAGACCACGGAATGCAGCCCGCGGTCGTCATCAACCCGGCCACCCCTGTCGAGACCCTCGTCGAGGTCCTTCCCATGGTCCACCACGTCCTTGTCATGAGCGTGAACCCCGGGTTCGGCGGTCAGAAGTTCCTTCCGCTCGCCCTGGACAAGATCGAGCACCTTGCCGATCTCCGCCGCGAGATGGGCCTCAACTTCCGTATCGAGGTGGACGGCGGCATCGCTCACGATACCGTTGCTTCCGTCGTCCAAGCCGGTGCAGACATGCTCGTGGCCGGCTCGGCTATCTTCACCGCAGGCTCTGTCGACGCCGAGACAAGCGCCCGCAACTTCCTCGTTGCCGCCCGCGCTGCCGCCAGCACCGCGGACGAACCTGCCGGCAGTCTGGCCTAAGCCGTTTGGAGCTCTTCTACCGGCAAACTCCGGCCGAGAGGGCTAAAATGATCGCAATCCCATGAGGGTTCCCATGGGTGACTGGGGTTACCGCACACATGCTCGATCGCACCTACTTTCCAACCCGCTCCCTCTTCTCGACTCACACCTTCTTTCCAAGCCTTCGCGCCGGGCTGAGCGCAGGTCTCGCCGTGGCTGTGCTGCTCTCCCCCGCTGTGTGCGCCCACGCGCAGGAGGTTGCACCCACGGTTGCTCAATCACCCGTCGGACAGCCAAACAGCACTCCCGCGCAAGCTGCCGGCGCTCCGCAGACCGCGCCAGAGACGGATCCCAAAGCCGATCCCACGCTGACCAACGCGCCGCAGAACAACACCAAGCGGATCAAGGTCAAGGAGACCAAGGACGAAAAGAAGGCCGACAAGGTCATCCAGTCCAAGGACACCAAGCGCGCCGCCCTCAAAGAGAAGAAGCTTGATCCCCTCGCCGGCCAAGATGCAAACCTGCCTGATCGGCAGCTCTACGATAAGGCTCTCGTCGCTACGAAAAAGGGGCATTTTGACGTTGCCCGTCTCGACCTGCAGACACTGCTGAACACCTATCCAGATTCGCAATATCAGATGCGCGCCAAGCTCGCCATCGCGGATTCCTGGTACAAGGAGGGTGGCACCGCCGCTCTTACCCAGGCAGAGGCCGAGTACTCCGACTTCCGGGTCTTCTTTCCCAACTCACCCGAAGCAGCCGAAGCGCAGATGCGCATTGGCGACATCTACTTCCGCCAGATGGACAAGCCTGATCGCGACTACGCCAAGGCCGTCCACGCCGAAGAAGAGTATCGCCGCATGCTCACCGACTACCCGGATTCAAGGCTCGTTCCGGAGGCCCGCCAGCGCCTGCGTGACGTGCAGGAAGCCCTCGCCACACGCGAGGCCTCGATCGGCGACTACTACGCCACGCACCAGAACTGGCCCGCCACCATCGCCCGCTACCAGACCGTCATCGACACCTATCCGCAGTACAGCCACATGGACGACGTTCTAATTGGGTTGGGTGATGCCTACGCCGCGCAATCCACATACATCCGCAGCCAGACCAATCTTCCCGAGGCTGGCAGAGCGCGACTGCTCACGACTTACGACCAGAAGGCGGCCAATGCCTATCGCACGGTCGTGCTTCAGCACTCCGCCTCGCAACACGTTGAAGATGCGCGCGACCGTCTCGCCGCCATGAATATCACCATCCCCAACCCGTCGGTTGATCAGGCCCAGGCTAGCCAAGCTCTTGAAAACAGCCGAGCCCAATACCGCCTGCAGGATCGCGCCCGCCTCCTCGTCTTCCATCAGCCGGACGTCGTAACCGCTGCCCGTATCGGCGACCCGCCGTTGGTTGACGCCCGCACCACTCTCGCGCCGGACATCACGCGGCAGATCGTGAATGACTTCAACGAAGCGATGAAGCCTGGCAGTACCGCCGTCGCCGCCGCTGTAACCCCCAGCGCGACGGCCGCTCCTGCAGATGCCGCCGCGGCTCCACCAACCACCACCGCTCCTCTCGCCCTCCAGGAGGTTCCCAGCTCCGACGGCACATCAAGTCCGTCGGATACCTCCGTGACGACCACTACGCCGGCCACCGGAGCCGGCGGTAACTCTGTAGGCGCGGAGATCTTGACTCCTGGTGTCAACGGCAACGCCGCTGCGGCCGCAGAAGCCAGTGGCCTCCATGCAGTCGTTCCCACCACCAACGCCCTTCCCCCGGCAGAAAAGGCTGCAGACGCGCCCGAACAGGTCAATGACATCCAGCCTGGATCCGCGCAGGCTGCCGCCCAAGCTCCTGCCGAGGACGGCAAGAAGACCAAGGCACCGGGCTTCGACAAGGGCGATGAAAGCTCCAGCAAGCACAAAAAGAAGAAGGGCCTCGACAAGCTCAACCCCTTCTAGCCTCACGCTTCACAGCAACGAAGCCGCCTGGGGGCGGCATCGTTGGTTAAGACACCTCATGCCGCTGCCGCACTCCAAAGGCCGCCAGCAACACCAGCAGCAGTCCCAGCAGCACCAGCGTAGAGAGCAGCTTCGGACTCAGCGCCAGCCGACGCCGCAGGCTCTGCCGCGTCGCATAGCTTGAGGAGTGGCCGCCCAGCACATACGCGCTTCCGGTCAGCACGTCTTCGGTCTCGTACACCAGGTTGCCGAACAGAACCACCGTTGAGCGCAGTGCGCGCGCTCGCCCATCGAACACGGCATTCCCACCCACCACCGTCGTCGTTCCCTGGATCTCGCCGTTGACGCTCAGGTTGCCGAACAGGACCAAGACTCGCCCCGTCACATCGCCTTCCACCTGCACTGAGCAGAAGATGCAGGTCGCATTGTGAATCACCTGCCCTTTGGGTACAAACAGGTCCTGGTTCAGGTACGCGCGATCGACTGCCGTCGGCCGCAATGGCGGTCCCTGCCCATGCAGCAGCAGGCCTCTGCCAAGCAGTAGTAGCCCCACACACCCTCGCACCTGAAGCGACGCTCGCAAGCAGATCTCCCTCATCCGTAGCACATCGCGATCGTGCGTCTGGATCTCTCCTCAGTACGCGATTCTGTGCGTCCGAGTTCCCCACTGCGGATCTTTCTCGCCTTCTGACGTTTAGACCGACATGCGGCGGACCACCCACACCAGCAGCCAGATCAGGCCAGCCAGAATCAGCAGCGGGGCCAGAAGCAGCGAGAGAACCAACCCGCTCGCCAGCATTGCCGTATCTCCGCCTACATGCGCACTGTCCGCCAGGTTGGCTGTGCCGAAGACAGTCGCCAGATCTCCAGTGATCCGCGCGCCTTCGCCCAGGGTCAAGGTCGAAAACAGCGTTGCCACATCGCCCGAGATCGTTCGTCCATCAGACACCTCCACCGTGCTGAACATCACGGCGACATCACCATGAACATCGCCATCCACCCGAACCGTGCAGAAGATGCAGGCCACATCCGCCGCCGGCTGATCCTCCAAAACGACGATCGTCGAGAAGGCACCCACCCTGTCCTGTCCGGCTTCACCATGCCGCGCATAGGCCTTCAGGGGCAGGGCAACGCACACCAGCGCTAACAGGAGAGCCAGCGCACCCACAAGCTTCGTCACACTTATTTGCCTCATCCAGCCTCTTCCCTATCTATCATCGGCGTGCGGTGGATCCCCTGCCCTCACCCAGAGACGCGTTGCTCCGAATGCTACGCTTTAACCTCATGAGTCGAGACCTGCCAAAAGCCTACGAACCTGCTGAAATTGAAGATCGATGGGCCCAGTTCTGGGTTGCCGAAAAGCTCTTCAACGTGCCCACTCTGCCAAGTATTCCGTCCGGTACGCAAGCGGACGCTAGAAAGTTCACGCAACTCCTCCCTCCGCCCAACGTCACCGGCCGCCTCCATATGGGCCACATGCTTAACCAGACCGAGATGGACATTCTCGCGCGGTGGCATCGGATGCGCGGCGAAACCTCGCTTTGGATCCCCGGCACCGATCACGCCGGCATCGCCACCCAGCTCATGGTGGAGCGCCAGCTGCTCGGCGAAGGCACCTCCCGGGAGAAAGTCGGTCGCACCCACTTTATCGCCCGCGTCTGGGACTGGAAGACCACCTACGGCGACGCTATTTCGAACCAGATGAAGCGCCTCGGCGCCTCCGTCGATTGGTCCCGCGAGTACTTCACCATGGACGAAGGCCTCTCCACAGCCGTTAAGGAGGCCTTCGTCCGCCTCTACGAGCAGGGCCTCATCTACCGCGGTGAACGCATCGTCAACTGGGACCCAGATCAACAGACCGCCGTCTCCGATCTTGAGGTCAACCACGAAGATCGTCTCGGCAAGCTCTACTCGATCCGCTATCGCCTGCTGGACGGTCCGCTGTCTGACGGTACCGACTCCATCGTCATCGCCACCACCCGCCCTGAGACCCTGCTCGGCGACACCGCCGTGGTCGTCAACCCCACCGATGAACGCTACATGAAGCTGGTCGGCAAACTTGTAACTCTGCCGTTTACAAATCGGCAGATCCCCATCCTGGCCGATCACTGGGCGCGCCCCGAGTTTGGCACCGGCGCCGTCAAGGTCACCCCGGCGCACGATCCCAATGACTTTGCCATCGCGGAGCGCCACAACCTCCCGCGAATCACCATCATGGACGAGACCGCGCACATCGATCTCCCCGGCTCGCCCTATCACGGCCTTGATCGCTTTGCCGCCCGCGAGCAGATCGTCAAGGACCTTGATGCGCTCGGCCTCCTCGTCGAAGTCAAAGACCACACCCTTGCCATCGCCACCAGCCAGCGCTCCGGCGTCATCATTGAGCCGCGCCTATCGAAGCAGTGGTTCCTCAAGATCCAGCCGCTTGCCGACAAGGCAATCCAGGCTGTCGATGAAGGCCACATCCGCTTCACGCCAGACAACTACAAGCGCACCTTCGACGAGTGGATGGCGAACATCCATGACTGGTGCATCTCCCGCCAGCTCTGGTGGGGCCACCGCATCCCCGCCTGGTTCTGCGACGCCTGCGACAAAATCATCGTCACCCGCGAGACCCAACCCGCCTGCCCCGGCTGCGGCATTACCGACATCCGCCAGGAGACCGATGTCCTCGACACCTGGTTCTCCTCCGGTCTTCTGCCATTCAGCGTCTTCGGCTGGACGGGCCAATCCGCGATCGATGCGCAGAACCTCGACCTCGCCGCCTTCTATCCCACACAACTCCTCACCACCGGCTCTGACATCCTCTTCTTCTGGGTCGCCCGCATGATCATGCTCGGCACCCACTTCATGCTGGATGTCCCCATGCCCAACGGGTCCCCACGTACGCTCGCCGACGCCGTCCCCTTCCGCGAGGTCTACATCCATGCGCTCGTCCGCGATGCCGATCGCCAGAAGATGTCGAAGACCAAAGGCAACGTCATCGATCCTATCGAAATCGTAACCAGGTTCGGTACAGATGCCGTTCGCTTTACCCTTGCCAGCATGGCCTCGCCCGGCACCGATATCGCCTTCTCCGAAGCGCGCACCGAGGGCAACCGCGCCTTCGCGAACAAGATCTGGAACGCCGCCCGCTTCCTCTTCCTGCAACTTGACCGCGCCGAGGCGGCTGGCTACAAGGTGGCCCTCAACCCGGATACCACCAAACCCGCTCCCCTTCCCGACACCATCCCGCTCGAGTCCCGCTGGATCCTCTCCCGCCTCTCCTCCGTCTCGGCCGAGGTCGACCGCGCCCTCACCGCCTACCGCTTTGATGAAGCTGCCAATGCAATCTATCAATTCTTCTGGGGCGAGCTCTGCGACTGGTACCTCGAACTCGTCAAGCTGCGCCTCGACTTCGGCGGCCCCACCGCCGAGACTTCCTTCCACATCCGCAACGACACTACGGCAGTCTCGCTCGCCACGCTCTCCACCGTCTTTGAGACCTCGCTACGCCTGCTCAGCCCCTTCATGCCCTTCCTCACCGAGGAGATCTGGCACGCGCTCTACAACGGCCAACCGCCCGCAAAGTCCATCGCCCTCACCCGCTTCCCCCAGGCCGAAGATCTACCCTCCGACTCCATCGCCGAGGCCGCCATCGCCACCCTGCAGGAGCTCATCGTCACCATCCGCGGCATCCGCAAAGAGCTCGGCGTCCCCGAAAAGGAGCCTACCCCGATCCAGATCCACGCCGACAACCGCATCCTCGCCCTCGCGGACGCTAACGCCGACATGCTCTCCCGCATGGCGCGCGTTGCCACCGTCGAGTTCGCCGACGCCCCGCTCTCCGGCCCCAACGCGCGCAGTACAGCCAGCTTTGACGTTGCCGTCATTTACGAGCGCCACATTGATGTTCCCGCAGAACGCGAGCGTCTGACCAAAGATCTTGCGAAATATGAGAAGGG